>CANFSO010000107.1 GCA_947449895.1 Comamonadaceae bacterium | reverse complement strand
GTGGAGTCCGTCACCGTGGTGCCGGCTGGCACCAACATGCTGGTGGCCATGCAGCAGGTGGCTGCCGAACTGGCTGCTGTGGGCCGCAAGGGTTACATCGTCCCGGGCGGTGGCTCTAACGCTGTGGGAGGCCTCGGTTATGTGGCTTGCGCGCAAGAGTTACAGCAGCAGTTTTTTGAGCAAGGCGTGCAGATCGACAAAGTCGTGGTGGGCTCAGGCAGTTCTGGCACGCACGGCGGTTTGCTGGCAGGTTTTCTGGGCAACAACATCCAGATTCCGATCATCGGGATTGGTGTGAGCCGCGATCCGGTCGACCAAGACCCTTTGGTTCACAAAGAGGCCCAAGCCGTGGCTGACTTGCTGGGGCTGAACATGACCATTCCGCGCGAAGCCGTGTTGAGTTTTGGCGATTGGTGGCGGCCTAAATACTCCGTACCGAACGCGGCCATGGTCGAAGCCGTACAAATGTTGGCCCGCACCGAAGCGATTTTGCTGGACCCGGTCTACACCGGAAAAATCATGGCTGGTTTGATTGGCCTGGCCCGTCAAGGCTACTTCAAACCGGATGAAAAAGTGCTGTTTATCCACACCGGTGGTGCGCCTTCCTTGCACGCTTTTGAGCCGGTGGTGTTGGGTCTGACCGAGCTGCCTGCACTTTAGTCTGAGTCGGCTGCGCTGCGACGGGCTCTGGCCCGCGCCAGCACGGCTTCAATCACGGCGCGTTTGTTGTCGAGCACGGTGGGGTCGGTGAGCTGCGAGTGGGCCGCCACATCAGCCAAGGCCATTTCTGCTTTTTTCTCTAGCCGATCGGCTTGCACCACGATTTCACGAGCTTGCCTGACTTGGTGAAGCACGTAGCGGCCACGCGCGTCCTCTGCCTGCATGGGCGACCAAGCCTTCCAACCGGTCTCAAGTTCAGTCACATTGACGAGGCTGATGCAATCCACCGGGCATGCTGGGATGCACAGCTCGCAGCCTGTGCAGTGTTTTTCTATCACGCTGTGCATCAGCTTGTTGCTGCCGAGAATGGCGTCTGTCGGGCAGGCCGGAAGACACAGGGTGCAGCCAATGCACCATGCTTCGTCAATCACCGCGACATGGCGCGGTCCTTCGTGGCCATGCTCAGCATCCAGCTCAGTGACCTGTTGGCCAGTCAATGCTGCCAAGCGGCGAATACCTTCCTCGCCCCCGGGAGGGCATCGATTGATGGGCGTATCGCTGGTTGCAATGGCTTCGGCATAGGCCCGACAGTCGGGATAGCCGCACCGCGTGCACTGGGTTTGCGGCAGCAGGGCGTTGATCCGGTCGGTCAAGCTCACGAAGTTAAACCTGACCAAGTCTGGACAGTTTTTATTTGCGAGCCGAGGTTTTTTTGACGGCTGTTGCCGGGCGTGTTTTGGCCGCTGCCATTGAGACCGCAGGTGTTTTTCGTTTGGCTGGCGAACTGGCCACAGGTTTGCTCGAACTCGCAGTGCTGGCCGACTTGTTGTGCGTCAAAATAAAGGATTTGACGGCTGGGTAGGTGGTTTCGCGCCAACGACGGCCGCTGAAAATACCGTAATGGCCTGCACCCTTGACTTCAAGGTGCTGCTGATGGGCTTTGGGAATGCCAGAACACAGCCCATGGGCTGCTTTGGTTTGTCCGGAGCCGGAGATGTCGTCTAATTCGCCTTCGACGGTGAGCTGAGCTGTGGTGGTGATGTCCTCCGGACGCACGCGTTCTGGAACGCCTTGTTCGTTGCACACGTCCCACGTGCCATTGACCAGCTTAAACTCCTGAAACACGGTTTTGATGGTGTCAAGGTAGTAGTCGGCGTCCATGTCGAGGACGGCGTTGTATTCGTCATAAAACTTGCGGTGGGCTTCGACGCTGGCGTCATCGCCTTTGAGCAAGTCTTTGAAGTAGTCGTAATGGCTGCTGGCGTGGCGATCCGGATTCATGGCGACAAAACCGGTGTGCTGCAAGAAGCCGGGGTAAACACGTCGGCCAGCGCCTGCAAAGTTACTTGGCACGCGGAAGATCACGTTGTTTTCAAACCAGCTGTAGCTCTTGTTCATGGCCAGGTTGTTGACCGCTGTGGGCGACTTGCGCGCATCAATCGGGCCGCCCATCATGGTCATGCTCAGCGGGGTGGTTTCACCGCGTGAGGCCATCAGGGAAATGGCTGCGAGCACCGGCACGGTCGGCTGGCAGACGCTGATGACGTGGCAATTGCCGTAAGCGCCTTGCAGGTGACGAATGAAGTCCTGAACATAGTTGACGTAGTCATCCAAGTTGAAGCGCCCCTCAGACAGTGGCACAGTGCGCGCATTTTTCCAGTCGGTGATGTAGACCTTGTGGTCCTTCAGCATGGTCTTGACCGTGTCGCGCAACAGGGTCGCGTAATGGCCCGACAGTGGCGCCACAATCAGCACTACCGGTTGCTCTTTGAGGCGTGTCAGGGTGGCCGGGTCGTCGGTAAATCTCTTGAAGCGGCGCAGTTCACAAAAAGGCTTGTCCAGTTCAATGCGCTCATGAATCGCCACACTGGTGCCATCAACGTCAACCGTGGTCAGATCGAAACTTGGTTTTTCGTAATCTTTCCCGAGACGGTAAATCAGGCTGTAACCAGCAGCAACACGCTGTGAAAAAGGATTTTGTCCGACCGGTGTCAAAGGGTTGCTGTAAAGCTTGGCTGCAGCCTGCGCAAAGTCGACGAAAGGCTCCATCATTGTGCGTTGCGTTTCATAGACTTGATAAAGCATGGCGAAGTCCTTTTTGGTGTGACATCTGATAATGTTGCAGTGCAATATAACAGTAGCTGAGTTTATTTTTAGGAGAGGAAACACTAATACGGTGCATTGGAAGGTGACCTTTGTCATCTTGGTGAAAGCTTTTTCGGGGGTGCTTTCACTCGACACGGTTGAAAATTGAAAATTGTGCGCTAACTGTATAAATTCAAGATCAAAGAAAGACAAAAGTGATATGGCTATCAGTTCCAGCAGTCTGGCGACGCTTCAGTTCGAAAAGTTAAAACAAACGGATCAATTTCCGGTTTTATTCGTCGGCCATGGCAGCCCGATGAATGCTGTCACCGACAACGAATACCGGCGCAGCT
Organism: Comamonadaceae bacterium; assembly: GCA_947449895.1. Classification (GTDB taxonomy): domain Bacteria; phylum Pseudomonadota; class Gammaproteobacteria; order Burkholderiales; family Burkholderiaceae_C; genus Polaromonas. The sequence goes on along the minus strand of CANFSO010000107.1, from coordinate 6,026 downwards.
GGCAATCGCTGGGCGCACGTTTTGGCGCCGATTGGCCGATGCCTCAGCTGATTTTGTGCATCTCTGCGCACTGGCTGACTCAAGGTTGGTGGTTGACTGCCATGGCGAAGCCCAAGACGATTCACGATTTCGGCGGTTTTCCGCAGGAGTTGTTTGACCAGCAGTACCCCGCGCCGGGTGCGCCCGAGGCGGCTGTCGAAATCAGCCGGGCGGTGCGTCAGCGCATGTCCTTGCCTTTGGGTCTGGACACCAGTTGGGGACTCGACCATGGTGCTTGGTCAGTCCTCAAACCGATGTTTCCGAATGCCGACGTGCCTGTGGTGGAACTCAGTATGGACTACAGCCGTGCGCCCAGCGAACACTATGCGCTGGCGCGCCAACTCAAGGCCTTACGCCGGCGTGGCGTGTTGATTGTGGCCAGCGGCAACGTGGTGCACAACCTGCAACAGGCGCAGCGTGGTGCCGCGTCCAGCCAAGCCTATGACTGGGCACTGGAGTTTGACCAAACCATGGGCGGTTATGTGCAGCAAGGCCAACTCGATGCGCTGCAGAATTTCCAGAAGCTCGGCAGTCTGGCGACCATGGCCCACCCGACCTACGAGCACTTGCTGCCTTTGTTGTATGCAGCAGGCGCTGTGGACCCCGGCGAGCGGGTGAAGTTTTTCAACACCAGTTTTCAGCTGGCGTCGATCTCCATGCGCTCGATGATCTGGGGCGAAGCTTGAGTTAGATCACCTTGGCAATCGACGCGCAGACGTAGTCGATGTTTTTGGTGTTCAACGCAGCAACGCACATGCGGCCGGTGTCGGTGCCGTAGACAGCGAACTCGTTGCGCAGACGGACCATTTGGTCTTTGGTCAGGCCTGAGTAGCTGAACATGCCGATTTGGCTGGTGATGAAACTCATGTCCTGCTTGACGCCAGCGGCTTTGAGTTTTTCAACCAACAAGGTGCGCATTTCTTTGATGCGTTCGCGCATGACGGCCAGTTCCAGCTCCCATTGGGCGCGCAGGGCAGGGGTGTTCAGCACCGCAGCGACCACCGCACCACCGTGAATCGGCGGGTTGCTGTAATTGGTGCGAATGACGATTTTCAGCTGACTCAGCACACGCTCGGCTTCTTCCTTGCTTGCGCAGAGTACGCTCAGGGCGCCGACGCGCTCGCCATACAGGCTGAAGCTTTTGGAAAAAGAGGTCGAGACAAAAAAGTCCAGGCCGGCGGCCACGAACTTGCCAATCACCGCGCCGTCTTCGGTGATGCCGTGGCCAAAGCCTTGGTAAGCCATGTCGAGAAAGGTGACCAGTTCGCCAGCTTTCATCACCGCAATGACCTCGTCCCACTGGGCTGGCGTGATGTCGTAACCGGTCGGGTTGTGGCAGCAAGCGTGCAGCACCACGACGGTGCCGGGCGCTGCCGCTTTGAGTGCAGCCAGCATGCCGGCGAAGTTGATGCCGCGGTTGGCTGCGTCGTAGTAAGGGTAGGTGTCAACCTCAAAGCCGGCGTTGGTGAACAGCGCGCGGTGGTTTTCCCAGCTCGGGTCGCTGATCAGCAATTTGGCTTTGGGGTTCAGGCGTCTCAAGAAATCAGCGCCGACTTTCAAACCACCGGTGCCGCCAATGCCTTGCACGGTTGCCACACGGCCGCTCTTGACAGGCTCGCTGTCGGCCCCAAATACCAGGCTCTTGACCGCAGCGTCGTAGGCGGCGATGCCGTCAATCGGCAAGTAAGCACGTGGCTTAGGCTCGTCGGCCATCAGCTTTTCAGCGGCTTTCACACACTCCAGCAAAGGCAGTTTGCCGTTGTCGTCGTAATACACGCCGACGCCCAGATTGACCTTGGCCGGGTTGGTGTCGGCATTGAACTGCTCAATGAGTCCGAGAATCGGGTCGCGTGTTGCCATTTCGACGGCGCTGAACAAAGACATGGAGAAATCCTTTGAAAAATAACGAAGCTGCTTGGACAGGCCGGGGCTTTGGGGCGATCTTTTCGCGCCGCCACGGAATGTCGTATCCTGTTTGGTTACCTGGAATTTTAACGGGCTTGGATTGAGGTTTATGCAAGAAGTCAATGAAGTTGTGGATGCGCCGGCCAATGCGTCGGTAGAAGCGGCCTTGCCCGGCCACTTTGTGAGCTTTCCGGGATCGCCGTTTGAGCTGTTCATGCCCTATGAACCCGCAGGCGACCAGCCGGCCGCGATTGCGCAACTGGTCGAGGGCATCAACGACGGCGAAGTCTTCCAGACCTTGTTGGGTGTCACCGGTTCGGGCAAGACCTTCACCATGGCCAATGTGATCGCACAGATGGGTCGGCCGGCCATTGTCTTTGCGCCCAATAAGACGCTGGCGGCGCAGCTGTACAGCGAGTTCCGGGAGTTTTTCCCGAAGAACGCGGTTGAGTATTTCGTCAGCTACTACGACTATTACCAGCCTGAAGCCTACGTGCCGCAACGCGATCTTTTCATTGAGAAAGACTCCGCCATCAATGAGCACATTGAGCAAATGCGGTTGTCTGCCACCAAGAGCGTGCTGGAGCGCCGCGACACCATCATTGTTGCAACCGTCAGTGCGATTTACGGCATCGGCGCCCCTGAGGATTACACGCAGATGCGCTTCATTGCGCGACTCGGTGACAAGATGGGTCAGCGCGATGTGATCGCCCGTTTGATCCGCATGCAGTACAGCCGCAATGACCAAGACTTTGCACGTGGTACTTTTCGCGTGCGTGGCGATGTGATCGACGTTTTCCCGGCGGAACACTCAGAATTGGCCATTCGGATCGAGCTGTTTGACGACGAGATTGAGTCGCTGCAACTCTTTGATCCGCTGACCGGACGCATTCGGCAAAAGATTCCGCGCTTTGTCATCTACCCAAAAAGCCATTACGTGACGCCCCGTGACAAGGTCATGATCGCGGTGGAAACCATCAAGCTGGAACTGGTGGAGCGCGTCAAGCAGTTCATCAGTGACGGCAAGCTGGTCGAGGCCCAGCGTATTGAGCAACGCACCCGTTTCGACTTGGAAATGCTGGGCGAAATTGGCCACTGCAAAGGCATTGAAAACTACACCCGGCATTTAAGCGGTGCGCCACCGGGTTCGGCGCCATCCACGCTGTGTGACTACATGCCGAAGGACTCCCTGATGTTCTTGGACGAGAGCCACGTCATGATCGGCCAGCTCAACGCCATGTACAACGGAGACCGGGCTCGCAAGACAACGCTGGTGGAGTACGGCTTCAGGTTGCCGAGCGCGCTGGACAACCGGCCGCTCAAGTTCGAAGAGTTTGAAGGCAAGATGCGCCAAGCTGTCTTTGTCTCAGCCACCCCTGCCGCTTATGAGCAGACGCACTCAGGTCGCGTCGTCGAGCAGGTGGTTCGGCCGACCGGTCTGGTGGACCCGCAAGTTGAAGTGCGACCTGCCACGCACCAGGTGGACGATGTGCTGCAGGAAATTCGCATTCGTGTGGAGAAGAGTGAAAGGGTGTTGATCACCACGCTGACCAAGCGCATGGCCGAACAGCTGACCGATTACCTCACCGACAACGGTGTCAAAGTGCGTTATCTGCACAGTGACGTTGAAACCGTCGAGCGGGTTGAGATCCTGCGCGACTTGCGGCTGGGTGCTTTTGACGTGCTGGTCGGCATCAACTTGCTGAGGGAAGGAATCGACATTCCCGAGGTCAGTCTGGTGGCTATTTTGGACGCCGACAAGGAAGGCTTTTTGCGCTCTGAACGGAGCTTGATTCAGACCATCGGCCGCTCCGCCCGAAACCTCAACGGCAGGGCTATTTTGTACGCCGACCGCATCACCGATTCGATGAAACGGGCGATAGATGAAACTGAGCGACGCCGCAACAAGCAGATCGCCTTCAACATTGAGAACAACATCACGCCGCGCAGTGTGGTCAAACGGATCAAAGATTTGATCGACGGCGTTTACAGCGAGAAGTCCGGCAAAGAAGCCGAGAAGTTCGAGATGCAAAGGGCGATGGTTGAGGACATGAGCGAAAAAGACGTGGCTCGCGAAATCAAACGCCTTGAAAAGCTGATGATCGAGCACGCTAAAAATCTGGAGTTCGAGAAAGCCGCCCGTGTGCGCGACCAGTTGAGCCAGATCAAAGCCCAGGCCTTTGGCGCAGCCGGTAAGGACAATGTTCTGTTGACGGCGCCAGCCGAAGGGGTGAAGCATTAGGTTGAGTTACTTTGGCGCCTTGTAGGCCGTTGCCTCATGGCTGCCTAGGACAATTAGCCTACTAAAATAGTCGGACTCTCTGGTATACTTGACGAAATTAGTCGAGAACCAGAGTTCGAAGCAAATACCCCTCGCAACCACTGCAGTGAAACATACAGAGTGGCTAGAGGCAGTAGGGGAAACGTCCTTGGGGCCACAAGCCGCAGGGTGAGACAAATTGGCAGCCAAGCCAACATTTACAGGAGCTTAAATATGCGACTCACAACCAAAGGCCGTTTTGCGGTCACCGCCATGATTGACTTGGCCTTGCGCCAGAACAATGGCCCCGTCACCTTAGCGGCCATCAGTCAGCGGCAGCAAATTTCGCTGTCTTACCTTGAGCAGCTGTTCGGTAAACTGCGTCGTCACGAACTGGTTGAATCTACCCGTGGTCCTGGCGGCGGTTATTCACTGGGCCGCAAAGCTGACAAAATCACCGTCGCAGACATCATTGTTTCGGTGGACGAACCGATTGATGCGACTCACTGCGGTGGCAAAGAAAATTGCATGGGCGAAGCGGGCCGTTGCATGACGCACGAGTTGTGGGCCTCGCTGAACAGTCGCATGGTTGAGTTTCTAGACTCTGTCACCTTGCAAAAGCTGGTCGATGACCAACTCGCCAAAGGCGTCGTGATTGAAAGCACACCGCAAGTTAAAAAAGCTATCTTCAGCTCGCCCATTGCCAAGCCCATGCGTATCAATGCGCCAAATTCCGTTTTTGCCTTGGGTAACGCTTTTTCAAAGAGCTGATCACCATTCACCGTTTCGACATCCTTCCTAGTTAACCAGCCTCAATCGAAGACACACACATGGAAACGCCTCACTTCCCGATTTATATGGACTACAGCGCCACGAATCCTTGCGATCCGCGCGTGGTGGACGCCATGATTCCTTGGCTGCGTGAGCATTTCGGCAACCCGGCATCGCGCAGTCATGCGTGGGGCTGGGAAGCTGAAGCCGCGGTTGAAAAGGCGCGCGATAACGTGGCCGCCTTGATCGGTGCTGATCCTCGCGAGATCGTCTGGACCAGCGGTGCGACCGAGTCCAACAACCTCGCGCTCAAAGGTGCCGCTAACTTTTACAAGAGCAAGGGCAAGCACCTGATCACGGTTAAAACTGAGCACAAAGCAGTGCTGGATACTTGCCGTGAGCTTGAGCGCCAAGGCTTTGAAGTGACTTACATGGATGTGCAAGCCGATGGTTTGCTCGATCTTGATGCACTGAAAGCAGCGATCCGCCCCGACACCATCATTGTCAGCGTGATGTACGTGAACAATGAAATTGGCGTGATTCAAGACATCCCGGCGATTGGCGCGATCTGCCGTGAGCGCGGGGTGATCTTTCACGTTGACGCAGCCCAAGCCACGGGCCGTGTCGACATCGACATGACCACGTTGCCGGTTGATCTGATGAGCCTGACCGGCCACAAGACCTATGGCCCCAAGGGCATTGGCGCTTTGTATGTCCGCCGCAAACCGCGCATTCGCCTTGAGGCGCAAATGCATGGTGGCGGTCATGAACGCGGTATGCGTTCCGGCACCTTGCCAACGCACCAATGTGTCGGCATGGGCGAGGCTTACCGCATCGCCAAGGAAGAGATGCATGAAGAAAACAAACGGATTCGCGCTTTGCACGACCGTATGTTGGCCGGATTGAAAGATGTCGAAGAAGTCTTTCTGAATGGTCACGCTGAAAAACGCATTCCGCACAACCTGAACATGAGCTTCAACTTCGTCGAAGGCGAGTCGCTGATCATGGGTATCAAAGGTCTGGCTGTGTCGAGCGGATCGGCCTGTACCTC
>CANFSO010000106.1 GCA_947449895.1 Comamonadaceae bacterium | reverse complement strand
GCGGCTTCGGCCGCGCCGTGCAGCGCACTCGGCGGCAGCAGCTTGGCCAAGCCGTCGTCGAGTTCATCAGGGCTGAGCACGCCGCGTGCGGCATACAGCTGCGCTAGCAGCGGGTGCACACCGGCTTGTTGCAGCGCCCAAACACTGCGCGGAGGCGCATCTCTGACGGTGATTTTCATAAGGTTTCCAGCAGGCCCAGCAAGGGCTTGGGTTTGAGTAATTGGTTGAAACGCCCGCGCAGGCTGCGGGGTGCGCTTTCAAAGGTCAGGGCACTGCGTTCGCCGCAGAGCGTCAGCCGCACGACTTCGCCGGCAGATTGACGGGTCAGCCAGTCTTTAGCTTCGAGGGCATCAAGCGAGCCCCATGCGACAGCGTACGCCTCCCAGTCGTCGCGCAGGACGGCGTCAGCCAGTGTGCGGGGTGCACTGAGTTGTTGCCGTTCAGGGGGAGCTGCTGGGCGGCGACCTCGCTCAGGCAAGTCGCCAGTGCCGCTGAACCAGATCGAGTTGACGGGCAGTTGCCGCTGGGCGCTGCGTGCGTCGTTGATCGGGTGGGTGTAAAGCAACATTTGCATTTCGTTTTGCAAGCGGCGGAGCGTTTGACCGGTGCTGCCAGCGGGCAGCCAAGGGTCGACGTTGCGGCCGAGAACGCGGTCTAAGGAGGCTGTCGGGATGTCCTTGAAAACGTCGCCCTCTGCCAGCCAGCGCTGCGGCGCGACGTGATGCAGGCGAATGCCGTCAGCCTCGAAATACACCTGCATGGCGGCCATGAGCGCGCCTGCATCGGCATCGCTCAAGCCCAAGGCACTGGGGTCTGTCAGCGTAGCGTGTTCTCGGCCCATGAGCCAATGGCACGGTGACACGTAAGCCCAGCTGCGCGCGCGCGTTTCTTCGCCGGGTTCGTGTTGGGTACGTTGTTCATGCTCCCATGCAGCCCACGGAATCAGGCCATCTCGGTGGCCGTCGCCGTCAAGCCCATGAACCCGTGCCAGCGCCCGCTCATGGGGCGGCGACATCGACAGTGCGTCGCCAGAATCGGTCTCTACCAACTGCATCCCTTGTAATAGCTTGGCGAAGTGGCGGGTGCTCGCCGCCGGAAGCGCTTCCAGGGTGGGCAGCCAACTGGCGCCTGAGCAAGCTGCAAAAGCCAGCAGCAGATGGGGTATGGGCAGTGTAGAGGTTGTTGCGCTGGTAGGGAAAACGGTGGACATGCACACTATTGTCCCGGAAGAGGGGAAAACGTCATTGGAGGTTGAATATTGGTCCGGCCAGAATGCCACAATGGCTCGCATGCAGATTCCCTATGAGTTGATATTAGGCTGGCGTTACACGCGCGCTGGCCGGTCCACCCGGCGTAACGGCTTCATCTCCTTTATTTCCGGCGTCTCCATGCTGGGCATTGCGCTGGGTGTGGCCGCGCTCATCATCGTGCTCAGTGTGATGAACGGCTTTCAAAAAGAAGTTCGCGACCGCATGCTGGGTGTCATTGCGCACATTGAAGTCTTTGCGCCCGGTGGCGCGGCCTTGCCCGACTTGCAAAAAACGTTGACAGAAGTCCGGCAGAACAAAGAGGTCATTGCCGCAGCCCCTTTCATTGCTGCACAAGCGCTGCTGGCGCGCGGCGAAGACATGAAGGGTGCCCTGGTGCGTGGCATTGACCCGGCGCTTGAAGGTGGCGTCACTGAGCTTGGGGCGCAGCTCAAAGACAGCGTTTTTCAGCGCCTGGTGAGCGGCGAATTTGGCGTGGTGCTTGGCATTGAGCTGGCGCGTTCGATGGGCGTGCGTCAGGGCGATAGCGTCACCTTGATTGCCCCCAGCGGGCAGGTGACACCGGCAGGCGTGGTACCAAGGCTCAAACAAATGACGGTGGTGGGTACGTTTGACTCCGGACATTTTGAATACGACTCCGCGCTGGTACTGATGCACCAAGACGACGCGGCCAGAGTTTTTCGGCTGGAAGGCCCGACCGGCATCCGCATCAAGTTGCGTGACCTGCACCAAGCCCGGGAAGTGGCCCAACAACTGGCGGGCTCACTGAGTGGCAATTTATTGATTCGTGACTGGACGCGCCAAAACCGCACCTGGTTTGCTGCTGTTCAGCTTGAAAAACGCATGATGTTCATCATCCTCACACTGATCGTGGCAGTGGCGGCTTTCAACTTGGTCAGCACGCTGGTGATGACAGTCACTGACAAGCGCGCTGATATAGCCATCTTGCGCACACTCGGCGCCAGCCCGAAAAGCATCATGGGGATTTTCATGGTGCAGGGCGCCATGGTCGGGGTGATTGGCACGCTGTCTGGACTGTTGTTGGGGCTCGGAATCGCTTTCAATATTGATGTGATCGTGCCGGCGCTGGAGCGGCTTTTGAACGCCAGCTTTTTACCGCGTGATATCTACCTGATCAGCCGCATGCCGAGCGAGCCGCAGTACGCCGACATCATGCCGATCGCAGTGATTTCGCTGGTTCTGGCGTTCTTGGCCACGATTTATCCGAGCTGGCGTGCCAGCCGCGTCAACCCGGCGGAGGCCTTGCGTTATGAGTGACATCAACACAGAAGTGGTCTTGAGCGCCAAGGCTTTGACCAAACGATTTCAGGAGGGCCCGCTCGACGTGACGGTACTGCGCGGCGTGGACCTGCAGGTGCATCGTGGCGAAACGCTCGCCATTGTCGGTGCGTCGGGTTCGGGCAAAAGCACACTGCTGCACATGATGGGCGGGCTGGATGCGCCGACGAGCGGATCGGTTCATCTCAAGGGCAAAGACCTCTCTAAGTTGTCTGCCTCTGAGCAAGGGCGCTTGCGTAATTTACACCTGGGTTTCGTTTACCAATTTCATCACTTGTTGCCCGAGTTCAGCGCGCTCGACAACGTCGCCATGCCTTTGTGGGTTCGCCGCCAAACGCGTGAAGCAGCCGGCAAAACCGCTGCGGCCATGCTGGCGTCCGTCGGTCTGGAAAACCGTTTGCACCACCGTCCGTCAGAACTGTCTGGTGGCGAGCGTCAGCGCGTGGCGATGGCCCGGGCGTTGGTGACGCGGCCAGCCTGTGTGCTGGCCGACGAGCCGACCGGCAACCTAGACCGCAGCACGGCCGATGGTGTGTTCGAGTTGATGTTGCAACTGTCCCGCGAGAACGGTACCGCGTTTGTCATGGTGACCCATGACGAAACGCTGGCGGCGCGTTGCGGCCGCCAGCTGCGTCTGGTGCTCGGGCAGCTGACGTAGGTCAGTTGGCGGTTGCGCCTGAGTCTTTCACCAGCCTGGTCCAAAGCTTGGCGTCTTCTTTCAGGAAGGCCGCAAAATCTTCTGGCGACTTGGACAGGGAAACTTCAGTGGCTTCACGCGCCAGTGCTGCCTTGGGGCCTTCTGCGTTCATGGCCATTTGCGTCGCAGCATGCAATTTTTTGATGATCTCGGGTGGCGTGCCTGCTGGCGCAAACAGACCGTACCAAAAACTAAAATTGAACTGTGGGTACCCGAGCTCCGCCATACCCGGAATGTCGGGTGCAAACGGTGAACGCTTCGGTGTGCTCACGGCCAAGCCTTTCATTCTGTCGGCTTTCACGAAGGGCAGAACCGACGGTGGTGTGCCAAAAGTCAGCTGCACTTGACCGGCGATCACCGATTGCGACGCTTGTGAGCCGCCGGGGTAAGGGATGTGCTGTATGTCGATGTCAACGGCGCGTGCGAAATAAACGCCGCCCAAGTGCGGTGCCGAACCGTTGCCGGAGGACGCGAAGTTCAATTTGCCGGGGGATTTTTTGGCCGCCGCGATCAAATCGGCTAGCGAGTTAATGCCGATGTTGGGGTTGACCGCCAGCACGATGGGCGCACTCGAGACCTGTGAGATGGGCACCAGCGTGCTGACGGTGTGTGTCATACGGGGATTCATCGCCGGATTCACGGAGATGCTGCTCGGGCTGGCCAGCAAAATGGTGTAACCGTCAGGAGCCGCGCTGCGGGAGACGTATTCAGCTGCAAGACTGGAACCGGCCCCAGGCTTGTTTTCAACCACCACCGGCTGGCCGAGTATTTTGCCCAAGGCTTCAGCCGTCGCACGGCCGGTGAAGTCGGCCGCACCGCCGGGTGTGAAGCCGACGATGAGTTTGATCGGTTTTATAGGATAAGACTGAGCGACAGCCAAGCTGCTTACTGCACTGATGCCGCTGACGGCCAGCACCCATAAAAAGCGCAATGCCTTCGTTTTTTCCGTTCTCATGTTTGTCTCCTGCGGGGCTGGTTTTTTTAAATACTCGGAACGCCGGCCAACACAATCTTGCCAAGGTGTTGGTTGGCTTCCATGTGCGTCTTGGCCTCGGCCAATTGCTCGAACGGAAAAACCTTGTCGAGCACGACCCGGACGCTGCCGTCCGCAATACGCGGCAACATGTCCTTGATGAACTGCGGCACCGCTTGCATGCGTTGGGCTGGCGTGCGCAGCTTGTTGGAGACGCCAAACAGCCGCAGCCGCTTGGTGTGCAGTGCCGTTAGGTCAATGTCGCTGTGGGTCACTTCATCGACATAACCGACCATGGCAAGCCGGCCTTCAAAAGCCATGCAGCGCATGGATTCTGCAAACACCGTTCCGCCTACCGTGTTGATGACCAAGTCAGCGCCGTGGCCGCCGGTGACCTCCATCACGCGGGTGGCGAAGTCAGGCGCGCGCGTGCACAAGCCGACGTCAAGACCCATGGCTTTCATGCGCTCTAGTTTGTCGGCTGAACCGGATGTGCCGATGACTTTGGCACCCAAGGCCTTGGCCATCTGGACTGCAGCGACGCCGACACCAGAGGAGACGCCGTTGATAAGCAGCCATTCGCCCGCTTGCAAATTGCCTTGCAACACCAGCATGTCGAAGACGACGTGAAAAGTCAGGGGAATGCTGGCGGCTTCTTCCCAGCTGAGGCACGTCGGCATGGCCATCGCTTCAGTTTCGTCGACCAAGGCGTACTCAGCAAAGGCGCCCGCCATGCGACCCATGACGCGGTCACCGACGACAAATGTCTTGACGTCTGCACCCGCACGAATGACCTCGCCAGCCGCTTCCGTGCCGACGGCTTTGACGGCGCCTGGCTTGTGCAAGCCACCCTTCAAAAACTCGCCACGATTGAGGCCAGCCGCGCGTACGCGAACCAGCAACTGGCTCGGTCCGGGGTCTGGCACGGGTGTCTCGCGCAGTTCTAGGGAGGTCTCTGTGCCTTGCGCCAGTTCAGGTGTTTTGAGCCAATACGATTTCATGTTGATATCTTTCTGATGATGCTGTCTGAGCGCGCTTTCAGCGGCCCATGAAAACGGGTTTGCGCTTTTCCATGAAGGCCTTGCGGCCCTCGGCGTAGTCTTCGCTCTCAAAGCAATTGCGGATGTGTTGTTGACACAAGCCCATGTCGAGATCGGATGAAGGTTTGAGAATTTCGGCCATGATGGCCTTGCCGGCTTGCACCGTGATGGGGGCGTTCTCGGCCATGGCACCAGTGTATTGCGCGAGCAATGTCGCCAGCTCGGCCGGCTCGGCCAATCGGGTGATCAGCCCCAGCGCTTTGGCTTCGGTGGCATCAATGCGGCGGGCGGTGAAGAACAGGTCTTTGGCCGCGCCAACGCCGATCAAATTGACCAGATTTTTAAGCGCCGAGTAGCGGTAGCCCAAGCCTAAACGTGCTGCGGGGATAGAAAAAACCGAGTCGGTTGAGGCCAAGCGGATGTCGCAGCTGATGGCGACGTTGACGCCGCCGCCTATGCAGTAACCGCGTATCAATGCCAGTGTCGGTTTGCGGCAGTTGTAAATACTCATCAACGATTCTTCGGCCATCGCTTCGTAATATTTGACGGCTTCTTTGGCGGCCCGCATGTCTTCAAACTGCGTGATGTCAGCGCCCGAGACAAAGGCTTTTTCACCCGCGCCTGAAAACACCACCATGCGAATGTTGTCATCAAGTTCGGCTTGCGCCAGCAGCGGCGGCACAGCCTCCCACATGTCGACGGACAAGGCGTTGTGGCGGGCAGGGTTGTTGAAACGGATGTGCAGCGTAGCGGCTTCGGTCCAGACTTCGACACGTTCAGTCGTGGATGTGTAGGGGGTGCTTGGGGTGCTTGGCAAAGTGAAACTCCAGAATAAATTTGTTTTTTAAAAATTGGATGGACTACGGGTACCGCTGCGTTAGAAGATTTCAGCGGCTTTCATTCTCGTCAGGTCAGCTTCAGCGTAGCCCAGCTCGCCCAGCAGTTCTGCCGTGTGCTCGCCGCGGCGCGGTGCAGCGCGCACGATGTCGCTGGGGGTGCGCTCAAGTTGCATCGGCTGGCCGACATGTCGCTGGGGCCCTAGTCGATTGGAGATCACGTCCTTGACCATTTTCAGGTGATCAATTTGCGGTAACTCGAAGACTTCCTGCATATTGCTGATCAGACCGCAGGCCACGCCGCCATCGTTGAACAACGCGATCCAGTGGGCCCGATCGTGGCTGGCCAAACGCTGGTTGATTTCTGCATTGAGACTCTCGCGGTTCACTGAGCGGCTGGGTTTGTCATGGTAACGCTCGTCGGTCATCCACTCCGGTGCACCGAGGATATGGCAAAAGCGTTCCCAGATTTTTGAGCCAAAGACAGCGATGTTCATGAAGCCGTCGCGTGCTTGGTAGACCCCGGTCGGAATGCTGGTCGGGTGCGCGTTGCCGGATTGACCCGCAATCTCGCCATCGATCAGCCAGCGCGCGGTTTGGAAATCCATCATGTAGACCATTGACTCCAGCAGCGAGGTGTGCACCCACTGGCCTTTGCCGGAATCATTGCGCTCCAGCAGCGCCACCAAAATGCCTTGCGCGGCAAAAATGCCGGCACACAAATCAGCGATTGGCAAACCCACGCGGACGGGTCCTTGGCCCGGCAGGCCGGTGACCGACATCAGCCCGCCCATGCCTTGCACGATCTGGTCAAAGCCAGGTCGCTTGGCGTAGGGGCCGGACTGACCAAAGCCGGATATGCTGGCGTAAACCAAACCCGGCTGGTCTTTGGCCAGGGTTTCGTAATCAATGCCCAGCCGAAACTTGACGTCGGGCCGGAAGTTCTCGACCACCACGTCGGCAGTAGCGATCAATTTTTTGAGAATCGCGATGCCCTCGGCTTCTTTGAGATTCAGCGTGATTGAGCGTTTGTTGCGGTGGGTGTATTGGTAGTCCGAGCCGTCTTGCCCGCCGAGTGTGTCGTCGCCGCGCATGTGCTCGGGCATTTGCACTTGAATCACGTCCGCCCCCCAGTCGGCCAACTGGCGGCAGGCGGTGGGGCCGGCGCGCACCTGCGTCAGGTCAATCACGCGAAAGCGTTGCAGTGCGGCGGAAGCAGGCATGTGTGGCATCAGGGACTCTTTGGGTTGGCGAAAGGAACCTCTAGTATGGGTTGAAGCGATTCAAAGTGTCAACACTTTGAATCTAAGTGTTTACCTTTGGGTCTGATTTGTGCGCGCCCGTGTAAACTCCATCGCGCTGCAAAAACGCAGCTAGTTAACGTCCAAGCCTAGGCGTCGCCACTGATTCAACAAGAGAGCTGAATGACTGAACGAGGCCTACTGAAGCCGGAAAACGGCTTGCCCAGCGCCATTGCGGATGCCATCAAACGGCTGATTTTCACCGGCGAACTCAAGCCCGGAGAGCGGCTGAATGAAGCTGCTTTGGCGCTGCGCATGGGCACCAGCCGTGGGCCGATCCGTGAAGCCATCCGCATGCTGGCCGGTTCGGGCATGGTCACTGCTGTCGTCAATAAGGGTGTATTTGTGCGGCAAATTTCGGTGCGTGAAATGTTGGAAATTTACGACCTGCGCGCTCTCATTTTTGGCTTTGCAGCGCAGCGCGCCATTGATACCCTGACCGACGAACACCGTGCCCGTTTTGAAACGCTGTTGGCCGGCATGGATGTGGCTTGTGAGAAGAACGACAGCACCCATTACTACGAGCTGAACTTGGCGTTCCATGCGCTGGTGCTGGACTTGTCGAATAACCAGCGGGCGCATCAGGCCTACAACGATTACGTCAATGAGCTGCATTTGTTTCGCCGTCGTTTCTTCAACGCGCCAGGCAATATGCGGCATTCCAATCAGGAGCACCGCCTGCTGTACGAGGCGATTGCCAGCGGCAACAGCAGCAAAGCCAAGACGACGGCTGAGCGCCACGTCTTGTCAGGCCGTCATCGCTTGTTGTCGACGCTGGACAGTGCCAACGCTTGATCTCAGGTTTGATGTCTGAGGCATGATTCAGGGATGACCTCATGGATCGACACCCATTGCCACTTGGATGCGCCCGAGTTCAGCGCTGATGTGCTGGCCGTGCGGCAGCGCGCGCGGCAGGCGGGTGTTCGTCTCTGCGTGATCCCGGCGGTGGCCGCGGCACATTTTGAGAACGTACGCAGCTTGGCGCATATCGGTGGTGACGGTTACGCGCTGGGCATTCATCCGCTGTTTGTCGGACGTGCGGTTGATGCTGATTTAGTCCAACTGGATGCTGCGCTGCTGCGCTATCGGGATGACCCGCGCTTGTTGGCGGTCGGGGAAATCGGGCTTGATTTTTTTGTCCCTGAACTCAAGCTGAGCCCATTGCGTGAGCGCCAAGAATACTTTTACCGTGAGCAACTTAAGCTTGCGCGCCAACACGGCCTACCGGTGATTTTGCATGTGCGGCGCTCGGCTGACAGGCTGTTGAAGTATTTGCGTGAGCTGGCCCCGCCGGAAGGTTGGCGCGGCATTGCGCATGCGTTCAATGGCAGTCAGCAGCAGGCCGAGGCCTTCATTGATTTGGGTTTTAAGTTGGGCTTTGGCGGCGCCGTGACGTTCGAGGCGGCACGGCAAATTCGCCAGCTGGCATCCAGCTTGCCGCTGGACGCGTTGGTGCTGGAAACCGATGCACCAGACATGCCGCCGCACTGGCTTTACCAAACTGCACAAACGCGGGCGGAGGGCGGCGCGCAAGGGCGCAACGAGCCCGCCGAACTGCCGCGCATTGCGCAGGTGGTGGCCGACCTGCGCGGCATTAGCGCAGACGAACTGGCGCTGACCAGCACGGCGAGCGCGCTGGTGGCCCTGCCGCGTTTGAAGGGTTTGCTGGTGTGAACGCGGATCAAAAATTTCAGCAGGACGACAAACGCCTGACAGGCTTGCCGCCCTTGCT
>CANFSO010000105.1 GCA_947449895.1 Comamonadaceae bacterium | reverse complement strand
GCGCTTTTTTGGCAACGGCTTTTTTGGCCGGTGCTTTTTTCGCTGCTACTTTTTTAACAGCTACTTTTTTAGCTGGCGCTTTTTTGGCAACGGCTTTTTTGGCCGGTGCTTTTTTCGCTGCTACTTTTTTCGCTGGGGCTTTCTTAGCCGGTGCTTTTTTAGCGACCGGGGCTTTTTTTGGTGCAGCTTTTTTAGATGCTACTTTTTTCGCAGTTGCCATAGTTTTCTCCTTGATCACGTTGCAAAGAGCACTTCACGTCTGGAGTACGAGAAGCGATTCACGGCGTTGGGCCAGACGGAAAACCGGGGCCCAGCGCCGAGAACACGGGAACAAAAACCATGGCCCGCTCTGTGGCGTGCTGATAGGTTCTTGTGTAATTCAAAAAACATGTTGCTAGCTGAATCAATCCCAAGACAGCGCGCCGCCCGATTGATATTCAATGACGCGGGTCTCAAAGAAGTTACGCTCTTTCTTCAGGTCGATCATCTCGCTCATCCATGGGAACGGATTTTCTTCGTTCGGGAACAGCGTTTCCAAGCCAATTTGGGTGGCGCGGCGGTTGGCGATGTAGCGCAGGTAGCCCTTGAACATGGAGGCATTCAGCCCCAGCACGCCGCGCGGCATGGTGTCTTCTGCATAGCGATATTCAAGCTCGACGGCTTGCATGAACAGGGCCTTGATCTCCGCCTTGAATTCGGACGTCCAGAGATGCGGATTTTCCAGCTTGAGCTGATTGATCAGATCAATGCCGAAGTTGCAGTGCATGGACTCATCGCGCAAGATGTATTGGTACTGCTCAGCAGCACCTGTCATTTTGTTCTGCCGACCCAGCGCCAAAATTTGCGTGAAGCCCACATAAAAGAACAGGCCTTCCATCAGGCAAGCAAAGACGATAAGCGACTTGAGTAGCGTCTGATCATTCTCGGGGGTGCCGGTCTTGAAGAGCGGGTCAGAGATCGCGTCAATAAACGGAATCAAGAACTGGTCTTTGTCACGAATCGACTGGACTTCGTTGTAGGCGTTGAAAATTTCGCCTTCATCTAAGCCCAACGATTCAGTGATGTACTGATAAGCATGGGTGTGGATGGCCTCTTCAAAAGCTTGGCGCAATAGAAACTGGCGGCACTCAGGCGCGGTGATGTGACGGTAAGTGCCCAACACGATGTTGTTGGCGGCCAGCGAGTCAGCCGTCACAAAAAAGCCGAGGTTACGCATGACCAAGCGGCGCTCGTCATCGGTCAGCCCATTCGGGTCTTTCCACAAAGCGATGTCGCGCGTCATGTTGACTTCTTGCGGCATCCAATGATTGGCGCAAGTGGCAAGGTATTTTTCCCAAGCCCATTTGTACTTGAATGGCACCAACTGGTTGACGTCTGTCTGACCGTTGATGATGCGTTTGTCGGAGGCCTTGACGCGGCGATATGTCGCCGGCACGGGTGCTGACGAATCAAACGCTGTTGTTGCCGCAGCAACCGGTTTCAACACTGACGGCACAATAGCGCCGTCGTTGAGCATGCGCTGAGGAGCGTTGGCTTCAGGCTGCAAAGAAAGTGGCGGAAGCTCCATCGAGCGGCTTTCAGGAGAGCCGCTGGCCAGCGAATTTTGCAGTGATGGTTTGACTTCTTCGTCCCAGGTCAACATAGTTGTTTCCAATAACTTTGGATTATGAAAGCAGCGTTAAAAAATGAAAAGTTATTCATTGAAATCGCTAGAGTGAGTGTTGTTCAATTACATCGAAATGCGCGTTACAGAACATCTGCAGCGCGCATTTTTTTATTGACAAGCTTCGCAGCCTGGATCGTCGATCGCACAAAACTTAATGTCCGTCGCTGGTGTCGCGCTCAACTGTGCTTGTGCTGTGGCCGCAGCTGCGTCCATGGCGTTCATGCTGCCGCTGTCGTCAGTATTGCCTGACGCCACCGAATTGAGCTTGCCGGCTTTGACGGTTGATTTTTCTGCGTGTGTTGCACCCATGGTGCGCAGGTAGTAGGTCGTCTTCAAACCGCGCAACCAAGCCAGCTTGTAGGTGTCGTCGAGCTTTTTACCTGAAGCACCAGCCATGTAAATGTTCAGCGATTGCGCTTGATCAATCCATTTTTGGCGACGCGAAGCTGCTTCAACCAGCCAAGTGGCATCCACTTCAAAAGCTGTGGCGTAAAGCGCTTTAATTTCTTGCGGCACACGGTCGATTGGGCGCAGTGAACCGTCAAAGTGTTTCAGGTCGACGACCATCACGTCGTCCCACAGGCCGAGGCGCTTCAGATCGCGCACCAAGTAGCCGTTGATGACCGTGAACTCGCCGGACAAGTTGGACTTGACCGAGAGGTTGCCAAAGCAGGGCTCGATGCAGGCGTCAACGCCAATGATGTTGGAGATCGTGGCAGTCGGTGCGATGGCAACGCAGTTCGAATTGCGCATGCCGTCGACGGCGATTTTGCTGCGCAGTGCATCCCAGTCGAGGGTGACAGAGCGGTCGACTTCAATGTAGCCACCACGCTCTTTGGCGAGCATGTCGAGGGTGTCGAGTGGCAAGATGCCTTGGTCCCAGAGAGAGCCTTTGTAGCTGGCGTATTTGCCGCGCTCTTTGGCCAGCTCGGTCGATGCCCAGTAGGCGTGGTAGCAGACGGCTTCCATTGATTTGTCGGCGAACTCAACGGCAGCCTCGCTGGCGTAAGGCGTACGCAATTCGTACAGGCAGTCTTGGAAGCCCATGATGCCCAGACCGACCGGACGATGCCGCATGTTGGAGTCGCGGGCCTTTTTGACGGCGTAGTAATTGATGTCAATCACGTTGTCCAGCATGCGCATGGCTGTGGTGATGGTTTTCTTGAGCTTGTCGTGGTCTAGCTCTTTGCTGCCGTCGGCAGCGGTTTTCAGGTGTTGCACCAGATTGACCGAACCTAGGTTGCACACAGCTGTTTCAGTGTCGCTGGTGTTCAGCGTGATTTCGGTGCAGAGGTTCGAAGAGTGGACCACGCCGCAGTGCTGTTGCGGCGAGCGCACATTGCAGGCGTCTTTGAAGGTGATCCATGGATGACCAGTCTCAAACAGCATCGAGAGCATCTTGCGCCACATGTCGATGGCTTGGAGCTTGCGCGAGGGCTTGAGTTCGCCGCGTTCGGCGCGGGCTTCGTAGCCGGTGTAGGCCTTTTCGAACTCTATGCCGTACTTGTCGTGCAGATCAGGCGTGTCATTGGGGGAGAACAAGGTCCAGCTGCCTTTTTCCATGACTCGGCGCATGAACAGATCAGGAATCCAGTTGGCGGTGTTCATGTCGTGCGTGCGGCGGCGGTCGTCGCCTGTGTTTTTGCGCAGCTCAAGGAACTCTTCAATGTCCAAGTGCCACGTTTCCAGGTACGCGCAGACGGCACCCTTGCGTTTGCCGCCTTGGTTGACCGCCACAGCGGTGTCGTTGACGACCTTGAGGAAAGGCACAACGCCTTGTGACTCGCCGTTGGTCCCCTTGATATGGGCGCCCAGTGCGCGAACCGGTGTCCAGTCATTGCCCAGACCGCCAGCAAATTTCGACAGCAAAGCGTTTTCCTTGATGGCGTCGTAGATGCCGCCCAAGTCGTCGGCGACCGTGGTCAGGTAGCAAGACGACAGCTGCGAGCGCAGTGTGCCGGCGTTGAAGAGGGTCGGTGTGCTGGACATGAAGTCAAACGACGACATGATTTCGTAGAACTCGATGGCCCGGCCTTCGCGGTCGATTTCGTCGAGCGACAAGCCCATGGCAACGCGCATGAAGAAGGCTTGTGGCAGCTCGATGCGCTGCTTGCGCACGTGCAGGAAGTAACGGTCAAACAGGGTTTGCAGGCCGAGGTAGTCAAACTGCATGTCACGCTCGGGCTTGAGCGCCGCGCCTAGGCGGGCCAAGTCAAACTGCAGCAGTTTTTCGTCGAGCAGCTCGTTGTCCACGCCCTTTTGGATGAATTTCGGGAAGTACTCGGCGTAGCGCGTGCTCATGGCCTCATGGGCGACTTCTTCGCCCAGCACTTCACGGCGAATCGTGTGCAGCAACAGACGTGCTGTGGCGTAGGTGTAATCGGGGTCTTTTTCGATCAGCGTACGGGCGGCGAGGATAGAGGCTTTGTAGACTTCGTCGATCGGCACGCCGTCATACAGGTTGCGCATGGTCTCTGCGACGATGGGGTCTGGCTTGACTTCAGCGCCCAGACCGGCGCAAGACGCTTCAATCAGTGCTTGTAGTTGAGCGATGTCAAGAGCGACTTTTTTACCGCCGTCGATGACATGCAGCGAATGCACCGCAGGCATTTGATGAGCGCTTTGTTGCGCACGTTCTTGAGTGCGCTTTTCACGGTAGAGCACGTAGGCCCGGGCGATTTCGTGGTGGCCACCGCGCATCAGTCCCAACTCGACGTTGTCTTGCACATCTTCAATATGGAAGGTACCGCCGCCTGGACGCGAGCGCATCAAGGCACGTATCACGGCTTGGGTCAAGCCGTCGACGGTTTCGCGAACACTGGCTGACGCTGCGCCTTGCGTGCCATGCACCGCCAAAAAGGCTTTCATCATGGCGACAGCGATTTTGTTCGGCTCAAAAGGCACCACAGCGCCGTTGCGACGAATGATCTGGTATTGACTGTAAGGCGTGTGCTGGGCTTGTGTGTCTGCGCCCAGATGAGTGGTGGCCAAGCCGGTGGGCGAGTTGGCGGTGGTGTGGATGCTGGTTTGCATGGATTTCCTCGGGTGAATTGTGCGTTTGTATTTGTTGCAGACTGTCAGGCCAATACTGATGCGGGATGTGGGTCGCCGAAAGGTTGGTTTCCTGAAAATTTGGGGGTCGATCAAGCTATCGAATCACGTTAATCTAATCAAGCTCACACACTATATCTAGTGTCTGGGGTTAATTCAAGCACTACCTGTAGTGTTTTTTAGATTAATTGATGAAGCCTCTGATTGTAGCGATCAGCGTGCTCGGGTTTCATAGAAACCGCGGTCGTGGCGTGGACTAATCGGACGCCATATCAGTCGCATTGGTGGGGATGCTGGCAGCCTCTAAACCCAGTGAGCGGCGCAACATCGTCCAATTGAAGCCTGCGCCTGGGTCTTGCTTGCGTCCTGGTGCAATGTGCTCGTGTCCGACGACATGGCTTATGGGGTAAGTCTGGAGCAGGCTGGCCGACAGGCTGCTCAAGCTGTCGTATTGGGCTTGTTCAAAAAACAGCCCTTCAAGGCCTTCAAGTTCAATCCCGACGGAAAAATCATTGCAGTTGTCTTTGCCGCGGAAAGACGATTCGCCGGCGTGCCAGGCGCGGTCATTGCAGCTGACGAACTGCCAGAGTTGACCATCGCGGGTGATGAAAAAGTGCGCGGACACTTTCAGGCCGCGAATGCTGCGGAAATAGTCGTGTGCATCCCAATCGAGGTGATTGGTGAACAGGCGTTGCACCTGACCGGTGCCGTAGTCGCCCGGTGGCAGGCTGATGGAGTGAATGACGATCAGTTCGGGCTTCACGCCTGTCGGCCGGGGCCCAAAGTTGGGTGATTCCAAGCGTCTCGCAAAGCTGTACCAGCCGTCTTGCCACAGCGGTGGCGTTGGTTTGTGCGTCTGTGGCCGGTGCATCAACCTTCAGCCTGACGGCGGTGCGCGTCGCTGCAGTAGACGCCATGGCCGCCGATGAGGGCCTCGGCTTGCGGCAGATGCACGGCGCAGACGTTGCAGGCGACTATTTCAGTGGCCGGCAATTTCCGCGTGCGGTTTTTCTGCTGCGGTTTGGGTGGGCGGGCTTTGTCAGTGAGTGAAGATCGGCGTTTGTTTTGCCACAGCCAGATCACGGCGACCGTCAGGCCAAAAATCAACAGGTATTTCATAGCCGATGCAGCACCACTTCAAGAACAAAACGCGAGCCGGCGTAACCCAGCAGCAACAAGCCCGAACCCAGATAAAGAACGTTGCGGGCTTTGCGGCCGCGCCAGCCGAGCCGCGCCCGACCGATCAGCAAGCCGGCAAAGGTCAGCCAAGCCAAGACTGAAAAAATAGTTTTGTGATTCCACAGCGGGCCCAAATGCGGGCCGTACAGCGTCTCAGCAAAAAACCAGCCGGCCAGTAGCGATGCGGTCAGCAAGATAAATCCCGCCTCGACAAAGCGAAAGGTCAGTCGCTCAAGTGTCAGCAAGGGCACACCCGAGTCGCTGGGGTGCGCCGAGCGCATGGAACGCTCCGACCGGCTCATCAGCCAGCCATGGACCAAGGCGGAAGCGAAAAGGCCATAGGAAGCCAGACCCAGCGCCCAGTGCAAAGGCAACCAAGGTGAGGCGATGCGGTGGTAGCTGGTGCCCGGAAACACCAGCGCCAACAGCACCGCCGCCGCACCGACGGCGGCCAGCGCCCAGCGTGCTTTGAGCTGCGGAATGAGGCCACTTTCAATGGCGTAGATGGTCACGACCAGCCAGACCGTAGTTGACAAGGCTGGTGCAAAACCAAAGCGCGGGGGCTGCCCAAACAAGCCAGCCGCCAGCGCCATAGCGTGCAACAGCCAAGCGAGCAGCAGCCATACCCGCGCTGCGGGCGTGCTCAGGCGTTGGCTGCGCAGCGCTAGAACACCATACAAAAGCGCGGCACCGACAGCTGTTGCCAAGCCAAACCACGCGCTAAAAGCTAAAATCATGCGAACAGTTTATCCCTTCCCTGCTTGTTTTAATTAACCCTTGCTCCACACGTGGAGCCGTCACATGGCCTCAGCCCTCACCGACAAACTCTCTCGCCTCGTCAAGGAAATGCGTGGCCAGGCCCGCATCACCGAGTCGAACGTGCAGGACATGCTGCGCGAAGTGCGCATGGCCTTGCTGGAGGCCGACGTGGCCTTGCCCGTGGTGCGCGACTTTGTCGCCCGCGTCAAGGACAAAGCCTTGGGCCAAGAAGTCATGGGTTCGCTGTCGCCGGGCCAGGCCTTGGTCGGCATTGTCAACCGCGAACTCGCGGCGACCATGGGCGAAGGCGTCAGCGACATTAATCTGGCGGCGCAACCACCGGCCGTGATTTTGATGGCTGGTCTGCAGGGCGCGGGTAAAACCACGACCACCGCCAAGCTGGCCAAACACCTGATTGAAAAGCGCAAGAAAAAAGTGCTGACGGTGTCGGGCGACGTGTACCGGCCGGCCGCGATCGAGCAGCTGAAAACCGTCACCCAGCAGGCTGGCGCTGAATGGTTCCCCAGCTCGCCGGATCAAAAACCAGTGGACATCGCCCGGGCTGCGTTGGATTACGCACGCCGGCATTTTTTCGATGTGCTGCTGGTCGATACCGCAGGTCGCTTGGCCATTGATGAAGCGCTGATGAGCGAGATCAAGGAATTGCATGCGGTCTTGCAACCGGTCGAGACCTTGTTCGTGGTCGACGCCATGCAGGGCCAAGATGCGATCAACACCGCCAAGGCTTTCAAGGATGCGCTGCCTTTGACCGGCATTATCTTGACCAAGACCGACGGTGACTCACGCGGCGGTGCCGCTTTGAGCGTGCGTCAAATCACGGGCGCACCGATCAAGTTTTCGGGCACCAGCGAAAAGCTGGACGGCTTGGAGGTCTTTGATGCCGAGCGCCACGCTGGCCGCATTCTGGGCATGGGCGACATTTTGGCGCTGGTGGAGCAAGTCACCGCCGGTGTTGATGTGGCAGCAGCGCAAAAGCTCGCTGCCAAGCTCAAAAGCGGCAGCGGTTTTGACCTCGATGATTTTTTGAGTCAGCTGCAGCAGATGAAAAACATGGGCGGCCTGTCTAGCCTGATGGACAAGCTGCCGGCGCAGATGGCGGCCAAGGCCGGTCAGATGGACATGGACAAGGCTGAAAGAGATATTCGCCGCAAGGAAGGCATCATCCAAAGCATGACGCCGCTGGAGCGGCGTAAGCCCGAACTCATCAAGGCCACCCGCAAACGCCGCATCGCTGCCGGCTCAGGGGTGCATGTTCAAGAAGTCAACCGCTTGCTCAATGAGTTCGAGCAAATGCAAGGCATGATGAAAAAGATGAAGGGCAGCGGCATGATGAAAATGATGAAGCGCATGGGCGGTATGAAAGGCTTGGGCGGCATGCCCAAGTTCTAGCCTTTCAATCCCTGCCGTTCACACTCTTCTTCAAGCGGCCCGAAGACCCAGCGCCAGAGGCTGGCGGGCGTGCAACCAAGCCCGACGCAACACGGCCGGTGCGCGCGACTCTTCTGGAATCAACAAGTAGCCATGCGCTTGCAAAGCGGCACCCATACCGACTTTGCTGCTCAGCACCGTCGTTGGGATCGCCAGCAGCAGCGGCAGACCGACTGGTAGCAACCAGACCAAGGCGCTCGGATCGATGATCGCCAAGAGCACAGCCAACACACTCACCAACGCAGTTTGCGGTGCAAAGTGCTCAGCGGCATGGCGCCATGGCACGGCGTTGGCTTCACGCGGAGGTGATTTCCAGTCAAGCTTGATGCCGGTGATGGCCGCCACCACAAAAATGGAGTGCGCCACCATGCGCACCGGCGCTTGCAGCAAGGCCACGCCGGTTTCCAGCAAGCCGCTGCGCAACAGAGCCAGCGTGCCGCCGTACTGCTGTTGTTCGCGGCGCAGCAGTATCGACAGCAGGCCCAAAACACGCGGCATGAACAACATGCACAGCGTCCAGACCCACAGGGCAATCAGTTCTGGCGGCAGTGTCGCCCAGTCTACGACCAGCGGTGAGTCCGTCATCCACAAGGCCGTGCCGAGCGTCAAAAAGCACAACCACAGCGGGGCCGACAGATAAGCCATCGCACCGGTGCCGAACATGGAGCGGTGCACGGGGTGGATGCCGGGTTCAGCAATCAAGCGGGCATTTTGCAAATTGCCTTGGCACCAGCGGCGGTCGCGCTGCAATTCGGCCAGCAGATCAGGTGGTTGCTGCTCGTAGCTGCCGACCAAGTCTGCTACCAGCCAGACGTGAAATCCGGCGCGGCGCATCAGCGCGGCTTCAACGAAGTCATGCGACATGATGCTGCCCGACAAGCCGCCCGTGCCTTTGATGCGCGCCAGTGCGCAGTGCTGCATGAAAGGCTCAATGCGGATGATGGCGTTGTGGCCCCAATAGTGCGAATCGCCCATTTGCCAGAACTGCATGCCGAGCGTGAACAAGCGGCCCGTCACGCGGGAGGCGAACTGCTGCGTGCGGGCATGCAGCGTCACATGGCCAATGGCTTGCGTGGC
>CANFSO010000104.1 GCA_947449895.1 Comamonadaceae bacterium | reverse complement strand
GCGCGGCAGTTTTACGAGCAGCTGATGGCCAAGCACTACAGCGGCTCGGCCGCTCAGGGGCAGTTGTTCCCGAAGCGGGCGCGGCGCGGGGCTGCGGCAGAGCCCACTGGCGTGGACGGTGCTTCGGCACATGCTGATCAACAGGCTGAATTGGATGAATCCATCACCGCAGGCAAGAAACCCGGCAGATCCGGTAAACCCGGCATCACCTTTGGCGCCTTGACCAGCCAGGTGCTGGCCAACGAGCTGGCCAGATCGCAGCGCGGTGAATACGCCTTGGGCAGCTACCAGGTGCTGAGGAACCGCTTAGACGCGCACATCTTGCCGCGCTGGGGTGACCAACCACCCGTCAACATCAACTTCTTGGCGCTGATGGAGTTCACCCACTTTTTGAGCAAAACCTTCAGCACCACGACCATCAGCCAGTACATGGTGGCGGTGCGCAAGGTGCTGTCCTATGCAGTCGCCATTGGCGAGCTGGACAAGTTGCCGGAGTTTCCGAAGATCAAGATCGTCACCACGCCGCGCGGCGCTTTCACGCCCAGCGAGTACTGGAAGATCATCCGCACGGCCAGGCGTTTGCGAGGTCAGCAGTACCCGGCGACTGCTGATGAGATTCGGGCGAATTACAAGATTCGCGTGGCCGAGCAGCGCATGCCGCCCGACATGGCGCACGCCATTGCCTTCATGCTCAACAGCTTTATTCGCCCGAGTGACCTCAAAACCCTGAAACACCGGCACGTGGAGATTGTGCGGGCCAACAACACGTACTTGCGTTTGACGCTGCCCGAAACCAAGAGCCACGGCCGGCCCATCGTGACCTTGCAGCCGGCGGTGCGCTGCTACCAGCAGATCTGCAAGCAGCAAGCCATCACCGGCCACGGTGGGGCCGACGACTATTTGTTTCTACCCGCCTTGCAAGACCGCAACTACGCGCACTGGGTGTTGAACTTTCACTTCAACTGGATCTTGGCGCAAACGGGCCTGAAGATGGGCCCACACGGCCAGCCACGCAGCTTGTACAGCCTGCGGCACTCGTCGATCACCTTCCGCTTGCTCTACGGCCAAGGCATTGACTTGCTGACGCTGGCGCGCAATGCCAGAACCAGTGTGGAAGTCATCAACACCCACTACGCCAGCACCGTCACCGGCGAGCAGAACATTGCGCTGCTGCAGAGCAGGCGCACGCGGGTGGGGAGCTAGGGTTGATTTGCATTGACAATAAACGTAGCTACAATAACCAATGACGAATATCACTTATGACCCCGCAAAGGATTTGTCAAATCAGGCGAAACATGGTTTGTCGTTGGCGCTGGCCGCTGGGCTTGAATGGGACACGCTCGAATGCCAGCCAGACGTGCGTCGCAACTATGGTGAAGCGCGCCAGATTGGATATGCCATTGCAGGAGACCGCTTGTATTGCGTGGTGTTTGTCGATCGTCCTGCTGATGCGCCAACTGAACGCCGCATCATCAGCCTGAGGAAAGCCAACAGTCGAGAAGTGAACAGCTATGACGAAAACAGTTAAAACCCGAAGTGGCCGCGTGCTGGTTCTGCCGACACTGGCCGAAGATGCCGCGATTGCCGCTGGCATTGCCCAAGACCCAGATACTTATGAGCCAAGCGACCTTGCGCTGAGCATGATGCGCCGCCCAGGTCGACCGCTGGGCAGTGGCACCAAGACACAAGTCACCCTGCGCCTAGATACCGATGTAGTCGCTAAATTCAAGGCGTCCGGAAGTGGCTGGCAAACCCGTATCAATGACGCTTTGAAGAACTGGGTGCGGACGCATGCGTAAACGTCATCCACTATGCGAGTACGGTGACGGGGGAGCAGAACATTGCCTTGCTGCAGAGCAGACGGACGCGGGTGGGGGCTGATGGAAGGGTTGCCGAAAACCTCAAACGACCCCCAGAAAAACAGCCAGTGACCGACTGACAGCCAACATTTCATCTTCGCTCAAGCGTCCAAATACGTTGCCAACTTTGTCGCCAGAAATAGATTGAGCCTTATCGACCATCACCTCAGATGTTTTTTGCAGGCCGTTGCTGGCGGCGGGCTCTAGCCGAATGCGGAGCAGTGGCGCTTCTCGCAATTCACCCGTCACCGGAAGAATCGTCACGGATGGATGTTCACTGAAAAGGTCCGATTGGATGATCAGCGCAGGCCTTGGTTTGCCGTGGTGGCCTTGCAATGCAATGGTGACGAGGTCACCGCGCCTCACTTCCAGCCTTCAGTGTCCGCCACTGTCTGGAGCCAACCGACGGTTTCACTCTCAAGCGGATCGCTGGCTAAAAGCCTTGACTGACGCAGGCATTCTTTTGCGAAGTCGTCGCGCCGAGTGTCCGGAACCCAATTTGCACGGGGCGCAAACCAGCAGCACGCAAGCCGTCACGGTGCTTTTGAACTCTTTGTGAATCGGATGAAGCCATGACTGGGCACCTTGTTGCATGTAACGCAGCTCAGGTCAAAGCCCCGCGCGAGTCGACCGGAATCAGCTGCTCGACCACGCCGTTTTGCAAGCCGCCGCGCACGCCAATCATCACGTCGTGCAGGTTGACGGTGGGGTCGCAGTGGCCGGGGATCAGCCAGACGGTGTCACCCAAGGCCGGCAGCAGGCCGCCGGGTTGTTGCGGACGCAGCAGGCCGTGTTCGTCACCACCGTTGGCGTAGTCCAGCGGCAAGCCATGCACTGCCGGTAAGCCGGAATCAATCGCGTGACTTTTGTGGCCGGCGTCGACCACGGCGTGCGTGGCGCTCAGGCTCATCACCTGTGACTTGAGGAACAGCGCGTGCTTGAAGCGCGGTTGACCGGGCGCGGCTTGGTTGCTGGCGTAGTCGCGGTCCATGAACAGGTAAGAGCCGGCTTGCAGCTCGCCATAAAGGCCGCTGGATGTTTCCAAGCCAAAGGTGCCGCTGCCGGCGCCCGTGACCAAGGGCACGCTGTGGCCGGCGGATTGAAGCGCGGCGATGGTGCTTTGCACATCAATCACCACTTGGGCGACGGCAGCTTCTCGCTCAACCGCTGTGCGCAAGTGCTGGGCGCGACCGTGGTAAGCCTGCAAGCCGCCAAACAGCAGCGCTGGCTGCTCATCAATCGCGTTGACCAGTGGCACCGCCGCCGCGCCGGGTTGCACACCGCAGCGGCCGTGGCCCACATCAATCTCGACCAACACCCGAATGCGCACCGGCAGGCCTTGTGCTGCGAGTGCCAGCTGCGCAATGCCGTGCAGGCTGTCAACCGCCAAGGCGAGTTGCCCGCCGCGCTCGGCCAGCGTGCGTGCTAGTGCGACCACGCGCTTGAGCTTGTGCGGTGCAATCACCTCGTTGCTGATGTAAATATCGTTGACGCCGCCCGCCGCAAGGGCTTCGGCCTCGGCGGTTTTTTGCACACAAACGCCAACCGCACCGGCGGCGATTTGCAGCTTGGCCAGCGTCGCGCTTTTGTGCATCTTGGCGTGCGGCCGGAGTTGGATGCCGTGCGCACGCGCAAAGTCAGCCATGGCCTGCAGATTGGTCTCCATAGCGTCGAGGTCAATCACCAAGGCGGGGGTGTCAATCGCGGCCACGCTTTGGCCGATCAGTGCAGGGGAATGGGTCATGTGGATGGCGCGTTGGATGTCAGGTTGAAGACTCGTCCAACACGGCGTCAGACAGATGCTGGGTGTCAGACCAACCCACCAGCGTCAAGCCTTCGGGCGTCCACAGCAAGCGGTTGACGGCGGTGTTGCCCAGCAGCCAAGTGCGTGCGGCTTGCAAATCAAGCCGGGTGGCGGCGCGGTACAGCACGTCCATCACGCCGCCGTGGCCGACCATCACGATCAACTCGCCCGGGTGCTGCTTGGCCAAGCGGTCGACGGTAGCAAGTACGCGTTCTTGCACCTGCAGCAATGACTCGCCACCGGCCGGTGTGAATAAGGGGTCTCGTTTGCGCCAACGTTCGGCTTGGTCGGGCAAGGCCAGCTCTATCTCGGCGAAGGTTTTGCCCTCAAAGTCGCCAAAACCACGCTCGCGCAGGCCCAACTCGGCCACCACTGGAACGCCGGTAGCGCGGCCTACATAGAGCGCGGTCTCATGCGCGCGCGACAGGTCACTGGCGTAAATGGCCGCAATCTCTTCGCCAGCCAAGGCTTGACCGAGTCGCTCTGCTTGCCAATGGCCGGTGTCGTTGAGGGGAATATCCAGATGGCCCTGGATGCGTGTGTCGACGTTCCAGGCGGTCTCGCCATGGCGAATGGCCAGAATGCGGGTGGGTTCTTGTGTGATCAACGGGGAATCTCGATGTTGATGCGGCGCGCGCCCGCAGGTGGGGTTGGAAAGCCTTGCAGCGCAGCCTCGAACATGGCGGGTAAAACAGCTTGCGCGTCACGCCAGACCCCGCTGTGCGTGGCCTTGCTTTCGTACACCACGGCGTTGTTGCTGGCGTCGCGCATCACGATGCTGACTTCGCGCATGAACAGCGGTGACTCGCTCATACCCAAGGGAAAAGAAAAGCCAATGAAACTGCCCGCACTGCCGCCACCGAGTGAAATACCGGAGCCGCCGAATCCACCCATGCCGCCATAACCTGGCCCGCTGTTGTACTGGTTGCGCTGCGCATAGCGGGTGGTGGCGCTGACCTGCACGTTGAAGACAGCAGCGCTTGGGCTGTTGCGCAAACCGACCTTGCTGAGTGCGCTGCTGGCAATGGCTTCGAGCTGGTCTTGTGTCAACTCCATGCCACTGATACCGCCTTGAGGCAACCCAGATTGTTGCGAAGGCAGGCGTTCAAAACGATAACTGCTGCCAGGCGCAGGCGGTGTTGCATTGGGCCACTGCGCAAACGACGCCACGTCGTTGTCGACCAATCGCAAGCCTGAACATCCAGTGATCAACACCGAGCAAGCGATGGCGAAAAAGAGGGTTTGCAAGGCTCTTGTCATGAGGTCAACTTTCGAGGACGGCTTTTCTGTCCATGAATTGCAGCGTGGCCGGTGGCTTGGGCAAGTCTTCGGGGTCAAAGGCTTTGTCGCCGTCGGGATTGGCGACGCCAGTGGTTTTAATGCCCTTGAAGTCATGCAGTTTGCCGTCCATCAGGTGCGACGGAATGACGTTTTGCAAGGCGGTGAACATGTTTTCTAGGCGGCCTGGGAATTTTTTGTCCCACTCGCGCAGCATATTGCCAACCTGCACCCGCTGCAGTCCGTCTTGACTGCCGCACAGGGTGCACGGAATGATCGGGAATTCGCGCACTTCGGCCCAACGGATCAGGTCTTTTTCGCCCACATACGCGAGCGGCCGAATGATGATGTTTTTGCCGTCGTCGCTGGCCAGCTTGGGTGGCATGCCTTTGAGCTTGGAGGCGAAAAACATGTTGAGGAACAGCGTTTGCAGCATGTCGTCACGGTGGTGGCCGAGTGCAATTTTGGTCGCGCCTAGCTCTTCGGCCACGCGGTACAAAATGCCGCGCCGCAAGCGCGAGCACAGCGAGCACATGGTCTTGCCTTCAGGGATCACCCGCTTGACGATGCTGTAAGTGTCTTGCGTTTCAATGTGAAACGGCACGCCCAGTTTGCTGAGGTACTCCGGCAAGATGTGGTCGGGGAAACCGGGTTGCTTTTGGTCAAGGTTGACCGCAATCAGGCTGAAGTTGATGGGCGCGCGCTGCTGCAGTTTGAGCAAGATGTCGAGCATGGCGTAGCTGTCTTTTCCGCCCGAGACGCAGACCATGACTTTGTCGCCTTCTTCGATCATGTTGAAGTCCATGATGGCGCGGCCAACTTCGCGGCACAAGCGCTTTTCGAGCTTCAAATCTTCACGTTCAATCATCTGTTCTTTCATCATGACCACTGTCCTGTTTCTACGCGAATGGCGACTTCGCAATCTTCAAAAATTTCGAGTTTGGCGATCTTGACGCGAACGCCCAGAACGCCGGGCAGCAGCATCAGCCGGTGCGCCAGTTTGCCAATCAAACTCTCCAGCAAGTTCACGTGTTCCATGGTGCACTCGTTGATGATGATCTGCCGCACCTTGCGGTAATCCAGCACATGCTTGATGTCGTCGTCACTCGGCAGCAGCGGTTGCGTGCCGAGGTTCAGTTCGGCATCCACTTGGATCGGTTGGGGTTCGATTTTCTCTGACTCCAAAATGCCCAAGCTGGCGTTAAAGCGCAAGCCGGTGAGCGTCAAGATTTGGGAGCCTCGGGTGTTGAGCATGCTGTTCAATCTAAGGTTTTATAAAGTTGAGATCAAGGTGCTGTACCTGCGCCCATGAGCGAAAAGTCGCGGCCGAATTTCATCAAGTGTTGACCGCCGTCGACCAGCAAGGTGGTGCCGGTGATGGATTGATTCTCCAGCGCGAAGCGAACGGTCGCCGCGACATCGGCGGGCGTAGAAGAACGGCCCAGCGGCGACAAGCGGTGCAGCGCCGCAAATTCTTCCGCGCTGAGCATGTGGCTGGTCATGGTCAGGCCCGGCGCCACACCAACCACCCGCAGCACCGGTGCCAGCGCTTGCGCCAGCAAGGTGTTGGCCGCTTCCAGCGCGGCCTTGGACAGCGTGTAGCTCAAAAAATCAGGGTTCGGGTTCCACAGCTTTTGGTCCAACAAATTCACTACGCAGCCGGGCTGATCTTGATTGCTTTGGCGTGTCAACAGATGCGTGTGTAGCGCCTGCGCCAGCAAAATGGCCGCGCCGGTGTTGCTGCGCCAATGCTTTTCCATCGCCGCGTAACTGAAGCTGGCAGCGTCATCAAATTCAAAGGTGGAGGCGTTGTTGACCACCGCGTCGACCCGGCCAAACTGCGCCACGACTTGCGGCAACAGGCGGCGTACGGCGTCTTCGTCGTTCAGGTCGCAAGCGAAGGCTGCACTTTTCACTGAAGAGGCATCAGCGGCCAGTAAACCGGCGCAGTCGGCGGCGGTTTGCTCAGCGTCTTCGGCTGAACCGCGGTAGTGCACGGCGACGCGCCAACCAGCGCGGGCCAAGGCCAGCGCGATTTCGCGGCCCAGCCGGCGGGCGGCGCCGGTCACCAAGACAACACGAGAGGGGGCAGCTGGGGACATGAGGTGGTGGGTGCTATGGAAGGCTGAGAGCGATGTGCAAGATGGCGGAAAAGATGGCTGACAATGAAAGACCCTAGAGAGCCTAGCGACCATGCCAAAACCACCTATTTTACCGACCGACGCTGCTGTGTCGCCTGACCGCGCCACAGCATCCCCACTCCAGCCGATTTTGCAGCGGGCGATGGAAGACGCGGGCGGCTGGCTGGGCTTTGACGACTTCATGGCGCTGGCCTTGTACGCGCCCGGCCACGGCTATTACGCCAGCGGCTCGCGCAAGTTTGGCCACATGCCGCAGTCGGGCAGCGACTTTGTCACCGCGCCTGAGTTGTCGCCGCATTTTGGCCGGGCTTTGGCGCGCCAAGTCGGCGAAGCCTTGCAAGCCACCGGCACCACCGAGGTCTGGGAGTTTGGCGCCGGTTCGGGCGCGCTGGCCGCGCAGTTGATCGAGTCGCTGGACACGGCAGGCACAGCCCTCACCCGCTACACCATCGTTGACCTTTCCAGCAGCTTGCGCGAACGGCAGCAAACGCGGCTGGCCGCCTATGGCGAGCGCGTCCGTTGGGTGCAAGAACTGCCGGCGCAGATGATGGGCGTGGTGGTCGGTAATGAAGTGCTGGACGCCATGCCGGTCAAGCTGCTGGCGCGCTTGAAAGGCGTTTGGCATGAGCGCGGCGTGGCGTTCCACGCTGGGGCGTTGGCGTTTGCGGACAGGCTGACCGATCTGCGGCCACCACTGGAGATCGAAGGCTCGCAGGACTACCTGACCGAAACCCATGCGCAGGCCGAAGGCTTTGTGCGGACGCTGGCCGACCGGCTGGCGGCGGGGGCTATTTTTCTGCTCGACTACGGGTTTCCGGAGCACGAGTATTTTCATCCGCAGCGCAGCATGGGCACGTTGATGTGCCACCAAGGCCACTTGGCTGACAGCAATCCGCTGCTGAACGTGGGCTTGAAAGACATCACCGCGCATGTGAACTTCACGGGCATCGCGCTGGCCGGGCAAGATGCTGGCTTGGAGGTGCTGGGCTACACCAGCCAAGGCCGGTTTTTGCTCAACTGCGGGCTGTTGGACGGCATGGAAGACGCGCCGCTGGCGCAGCGCGTGATGCTGCAAAAACTCATCAACGAGCATGAGATGGGCGAGCTGTTCAAGGTCATTGGCTTTGCCGCCAACACCACGCAGCAGCCGTACACGGACTGGCCGGCGCTGGGCTTTGCGCAGGGCGACCGATCCCACACGCTCTGAACATCAATCTATGAACACCACACCGCACCTGCCATCGATTGATCTGCCCGACGTCCGGTTGGCCACCGGCGCAGCGCCCGTGGCGTGCGTTGATGTCGGTGGCACCAAGGTGACGGTGAGCGTGGTGGACGAGCGCGGCGTGCAGGGCTGGTTGACCGAGCCGACCGTCAAAGAAGGCGCGTCTGATGCGCTGGGTCAGCAAGTTGTGCGCATGATCGGTTTGAGCTGTGCTGCGGCGAGCATCTTGCCAACCCAGATCGCGGCGGTTGGCATCGCGTCTTGCGGCCCATTTGTGTTGAACCAAGGGCTGGTTGAATTGGCCGCGCCGAATATTTGCGGCGGTTTGGCGGGGGCCGGGCGGGGTCTGCCGAACCGCTGGACCAGCGCCGTGCTGGAAGCGTCGGTGCAGAGCATGTTCCCCGACGTGCGTGTTTGCAATGACGGCATTGGTGCCTTGCAAGCCGAACGGCGCTGGGGGGCACTGCAAGGGTTTGACCACTGCGCATACGTGACTTGGAGCACCGGCATCGGTGTCGGTTTGTGCGTCGACGGCCGCATCTTAAAAGGCAAAAATGCCAACGCTGGCCACGCCGGCCACATGTTTGTCAGCGACAACAACGACGCCTTGTGCGGCTGCGGCAATGTTGGCGATGTCGAGGGCTTGATCGCCGGCAACGCCATTCCCCGGCGCTTTGCCGAGCAAGGGTTTACGGATGCCGCTGCGCTGTTTGGCGCAGCAAAAGACGGCCATGCGGATGCGTTGGCCTTGGTTGACGAACTCTGCCGCATCATGGGCCGGACGCTTTACAACTTGGTGGTGACGCTGGACTTGCAGGCGATCAGTCTGGGCGGCGGTGTGTTTTGGCACCACCGTGATTTTTTGCTGCCTCGTCTGGACGCGCATATTCAGGGCCGTATCCCGGCGCTGACCACGGG
>CANFSO010000103.1 GCA_947449895.1 Comamonadaceae bacterium | reverse complement strand
TCTCCTTGATCGGCATGCCGGCCTCGGCTTGCCGCAGAAAGCCAATGATCTGCTCTTCGCTGTATTTGCTTGTTCTCATGTCCATCATTCTCCGGGTTGATGGACTTCTTGGAAATATGAATGGTACGGTTTATGGGGGGCAGGTCAGTACTTCCGAACCATGAAAGACGTTCGGCGCGACGAATTGCTCAGCAAAATCCAGTCTCAATACGACGAGATCGACATCGCCTTGGCTGAAGATAAAGATCTGCATACGCTTGGCGATGCGATAACTTCATCCGCTGTATTGCAACTGTGCGACATCGCTGCAGTGCGCAAATATTCTTCCTCGATTGCATCGCAGCCGCTTGATGGCGACGTTCAAAAACGGAACAAGACTTTTCTTGAGCAACTGCAACGTCATGATGGAAAACGTGCACTGAAGTGCATTCCGCAGTCGTGGGACACAGAAATTAATGCACTACGCCGGTCCTATCCGAATGCCTCAGTATTTCTCGATCTGCTTGAGGATATGTGCTCGCTTGCATCCATTAGTGATGGCGTGTTGTTGATGCCTCCAACAGTCTTGGATGGTCCTCCAGGCTCTGGGAAAAGCGTCTTAACTGAAGAGGTTGCAAAGATCTTTAGTGGTGGATATTTGCGGGTGTCCATGGCAGGGATGGAGATGGGCTCCGAGCTAGGAGGATCAGATCCAACATGGAGCCAAGCACGTGTAGGAAAAGTGTTCGCAGAGCTTCTTTCTGGTCCATACGCCAACCCAATAATTTTACTAGATGAAATTGATAAAACGTCCGGTTCGGATCGTTTTTCACCGTGGGCGCCTCTTCATGATCTTCTTGAGCCAGTTGCTGCGATGAGCTTTCGCGATCGTTGCTTTGATGCCATTGCCATTGATGCTTCAAAAATAAATTGGATTGCAACTAGCAACACTTTCACGGTCGTTCCAGAAGCCATTAAATCTCGCTTCAATGTAGTTCACATACCGTTGCCAAGTACGGATCAGCTGCAAGCAGTTGTTGAAAGCGTCTGGGCACGCCTGCAAATTGCAAACCCTGTTTGCAGCAACTTCTCTATGCCCGCTGACATGTTCGCTGCAATGCGTGACAACAGTCCAAGGTCAATGAGTCAACGCCTGCTTCGTGCTTGCGCCAAAGCTGCTAGAGAAGGTGTGTTTACTTTACATGTTCGTCACTTACCGCCAGCAAGCGGCAAGCGGCAGAACGCTATTGGGTTCTATCCCTGACATCAATTCCACAAGGAATCGAAAACAAACAACCAAACATTAATACAAGGTAAATCATGGCTGGCCACTTCCTGCTGAGTCCTTCAGCGCGTAACTTCACGATCAAGACGGTCGAGAAGATGTCTGCGGAAAAAGTGCATGCACTTTTCGCAGAGATACGGTGGGGAGGCAGTGGGAAACAGACTTGTCCGATGTGTGGTTCTATTAACAATCACTACTATCTCAAGAGTCGCCGGCAATGGCGTTGCCGTGAAAAGGGATGCTGCACATCCTTCTCGGTTACATCTGGAACGAAGTTCGCAGATCACAAACTGTCATTAAAAATGATCCTAATGGGCATGGTGCTGTACACAACCAATGTGAAAGGTATCAGCGCCAGCGCCATGTCTCGAACTCTTGGTGTGGCTTACATGACAGCATTCACTTTGCTCCACAAGCTACGTGAAAGCATCATGGAAAACGCTGACAAAGCTCCGCTTGATGAGCTGATTCACATCGATGGCGCTCACGTTTCTGGACGCAAGCGTAAGCCGCGGGTCAAAGTGAAAAATGCCAAGTACCAAGCTCGTGACAAGCTGCCATTTTCCGATGATGACCAGCATGCAAATCGTCGGATAGTAATGGTCATGCGTCAAGTTGATCCGTCTGGCGGAACCGGATCCATACGGACAATTGTTGAGGTCGTCCGAGCTGAAAACGCTGAATGGGCCAAAAAACTCGCTGTTAAATACATTAATAAAGGCGCCACTGTAATGACAGACGAAAGCCCGGCATATTCAGAATTCATGGCGCGCTACAACCATCAGACCGTCAATCATTCCAACATGTTCTCAACTGACGACGGCGTTAACAATAATCAGGCTGAGTCCTTCTTTGCACGGATGCGCCGAATGGTGATTGGCCAAGTGCACCGCGTTACGCCCAAATATATGCTGGACTACGTTTCCGAGGTTGCATGGCGTGAAGACGTTCGTCGTACGCCAACATCAGTCCAGGTAAGGGGATTGCTTGGGATGTCTCTAAAGAAGCGATCCAAGTGGTGGCGCGGATACTGGCAGGGCTACCATCGCGCCGAAGAGATCATGTTCGTATAAACGAAGTGATTTACCAGTCCTTTGGCAATGACCAGACACCGTAATCACGTGTATTCGTATCGTGATGACGGATGACCTTGTTTTCTGAAGCCATGTTCTTTAGCCGCTTTTTAACCGCGGTTTTGATTGGTGAAGATCGTGTCAAATGTATGCCATGAGCCTTTGCAATATGCATTGATATTTCCAATGAGGTTATGGGTTTATCTTCGGCTTGCCGCAAGCACTCATAGATGCCGCGGGTAACAACACCATATGGAAGAACTGGCTTGCTTTTGGGCTGTCTACCTTTGATTGCATGTGGATCAATGATCACTTCATGCATAGGAATGACAATGTCAAGAGCTGAAGCTTCAGCCTTCATTGCCGCTATTTGATCTGGCAGTTCGCGTAATAGCTTCTCGCCCTTTTCGATCTTACCGATTAAGATTGCTTTCTTCTTGATCAGCCACGCCATCGATGATGGCGTTCGCTCCAAACCGGTTAAATCTCTGTTTTTATTGTTATTTTTTTTCATCTTGAAAGCCTAACAAAAGGCTTTCAATATGTCTTGTGCAACAGCTAGATAATACCGAGCGACATAAAAAAGGCCCTTTCAAGGGCCTTTTTGCATGGGCGCTTTGTAAAGCGCACCCAATACCCGTGAGTCTTTGGCGCCGGTGACTGCCACGACATTACCCGGTTTGTTGTGTGTGAAGGCTTGCGCCAGCCAGGCAAAAGCAGTTGCCTCAACCTGCAGCGGCGGCAGGCCGTGCGCTTGCGTTGAGCTGACCTGAACACCCGGTAAAGCCAAACCGATCTGACGCATCAACTCGGTGTTGAGCGCACCACCACCGCAGACCATCAACTCAGTGGCCAATGGCAAATAGAGGCGTAAATCTTGGGCGCAGGCTTGTGCAGTCAGCGCCGTCAGGCTGGCTTGTACATCCGCTGCCGGTAACGCGCCAAAGTCGCCCAATTGCTGTTCAAGCCAAGCCGGGTTGAACAAGTCGCGCCCAGTGCTTTTGGGTGGCAGGCGTGCGAAATAGGGCGAGCTAAGTAACTGAGCCAGCAAGGCGGCATTGACTTGGCCTGAAGCCGCCCAAGCGCCAGCATCGTCATAAGGTTGGCCTGTGTGGCGCTGGCACCAGAAATCCATCAGCGCATTGCCAGGGCCGCAGTCAAAGCCCTGAACCGCCCCGTCTGCGTGCAGCAGCGTGATGTTGCTGATGCCGCCGATATTGAGTACGGCTCTGGCGCGGTTGCTGTCGCCCCAGATGGCAGCATGAAAAGCCGGTACCAAAGGCGCGCCTTGGCCGCCCGCTGCGACATCTGCCGTGCGGAAATCTGCCACCACGTCGATGCCTGTGCGCTCAGCCAGCAGGGCAGGATTGTTCAATTGGAGTGTGTAGCCAACACCGAATTCTTGGGGCCTGTGCCGCACGGTTTGCCCGTGAGCCCCGATGGCGACGATGTCTTGACGCCGGATACCGCTGGCAGCGGCGCTTGTCAGTAGGCGTTCAATCACTTGGGCGTAGGTCTCAACCAACTGGTTGGCTGCCAGCGCGGCCCGATGCAGTTCATTCTCGCCGGGGGTGTTGAGGGCCAGCAGTTCGTCTTTGAAGCTGGCCTCAAACGGCAAACTGGCGGAGGCGAGAACAAGTGTGGGCGAGCCCAAAGCAAAGTCGGCGATCACGCCATCTACGCCGTCAAGCGACGTACCGGACATCAAGCCGATGAAGTACTCAGGCATGCGTCAATCAGCCGGGCGTGAAGAGCCCAGCGTCCATTTACTCGGCTCGACTCTGGCCAATGGAGTTGGCGACTTGCAGTTGCTGGCGCATCATGCCTGCCAGCTGCTTGAATGCCGGCATGCTCTTGGCTGAAAGGGGGATGCTTTCGCTTTGTTGTGCCAGCAAAATAGGGTCTTTTTGATGGCCGTTCACGCGAAACTCAAAATGCAGATGGGGGCCGGTGGCCCAGCCGGTGGAACCCACAGCGCCAATGTTTTGACCTTGGCTGATGCGCTCGCCACGCTTCACATTGATGCGGCTCAAGTGCGCATACACGGTGGTGTGGCCGGCCTTGTGGTTGATGTAGATCACGTTGCCAAAGCCGTTTTGAACGCCAGCAAAGTCCACCACGCCGTCACCAATGCTGCGCACTGGTGTGCCTGTTGGCGATGCGTAGTCAACACCAAGGTGGTTGCGCCAAGTTTGCAAAATCGGGTGAAAACGCATTTTGAAGCCGCTGCTGATACGCGAAAACGCCACTGGAGATGCCAAGTAAGCCTTGCGCAGGCTCTGACCATCGAGTGAGTAGTAAGCACCTTTCGGGCCCTTGTTGTTGGCCACTTGTGCCGAATCGTTGAACCACATGGCCTGGAAGGTCTTGCCGTTGTTAACGAACTCCGTGCTCAGCACCTTGCCGGTTTTGATCGACTCACCGTCGGCTTCCAGCGTTTCGTAAAAAACGCTGAAACGGTCACCTTTTCTCAGGCTGCGCTGAAAGTCAATGTCACCTGAAAAAATAGTGACCATCTGGGTCGCCACGGCATCTGGAATGTTCGCGTCGTCAGTCGCTGCAAACAACGAGCTTTTGATGTTGCCGCTGGCCATGCGGGTGGAGATTGAGTAAGGCGCCGACTCAATTCGGGAGGTGAACGCCTTGCCATTGCGAGCGATCACCAAACGTTTGAATTGCGTGTCGTCTTCAGTCGCCCAGCGCATCGACAATTTGAGGAGACGCTGGTCGTCGGTGGTTTCGGCTGTGACAGTTTTGCCGGCGCGCCCGATCAGCAGCGAACGTGCATTGCCGTCAATGCGCATAAAAGCAGCTGCCTCAGCGTCGTCGATGTTCAAGCGACGGAGCAGCGTTTCGGCGGTGTCCGAGCTGCGCGTGACTTCGGTGCGATACAGGTTGAACTGGTGATCTAGCAGCGCATCGACCTGGGACTGCCCAGGCAACGCTTGAACCACTTCCACAATTTCATGGACGGGAAGATCTGACGCATCAGGGGCAAGGGGGGCAACGCCAAAGGCCGTAACACCTGTTCCTAGCAACAGCACGGCAAGTGAGCCGGCGATTCGCTTGGGGTGTCGGGTCAGCGTATCGAGCAGGCTTTGTTTGCCTAGCTGCACGATCGTCAGAACTCGGGAAAAACCGTCAATATTCAAAGCTAAAACTTCCAGCTAGGGAGCGCATCACAACCCGCTGGAAGGTAGAGACGGCAATAAATTCAATGGGCAAGCCCTGGGGCTGCGGCGACAATTCAAGGTTGGATCAGCAAGTTGCGCGCCAATCTAGAATTGGGCTGGTGCTGATCTCTCAAAACAAGATGCCAATTATAGCCACCTCAGCGATGCGGACGATAACGAAAACCCTTATGAATCAAGCGCTTTCCACAACTTTACCTTTGTCCGATGGCGTGCAGGCGGCGCTGGCCGTGTCTTTGCGCGGTTGCGAGGAGTTGATTCCGCAGGCCGAGTGGGTGAAAAAATTGACCCGTTCTGAGGCGACCGGCCAGCCTTTGCGCATCAAATTGGGGCTCGACCCCACCGCCCCCGACATTCACATTGGCCACACCGTGGTGCTGAATAAGATGCGCCAGTTGCAAGACTTGGGGCATCAGGTGATTTTCCTGATTGGCGACTTCACCAGCCTGATTGGCGATCCGTCTGGCCGCAACAACACGCGTCCGCCGCTGACCACCGAGCAGATCAAGTCCAACGCGGAAACCTATTACCGCCAGGCCAGTTTGGTGCTAGACCCGGAAAAAACCGAGATTCGCTACAACAGCGAGTGGTGTTTGCCGCTCGGGTCTATGGGCATGATCCAGCTGGCCGCCAAGTACACGGTGGCCCGCATGATGGAGCGCAACGACTTCCATGACCGCTTCAAGGCCGGCACCCCCATCAGCGTGCATGAATTTTTGTACCCACTGATGCAGGGTTACGACAGCGTCGCGCTGAAGGCCGACCTCGAGTTGGGCGGCACTGATCAGAAATTCAATTTGTTGATGGGCCGCACCCTGCAGCAGGAATATGGCCAGGAGCCGCAGTGCATCTTGACGATGCCGCTGCTCGAAGGCTTAGATGGCATTGAAAAAATGTCCAAGAGTAAGAACAACTACATCGGCATCGCCGAAGAAGCTAACAGCATGTTTGCCAAGGTGCTGTCGATTTCCGACACGCTGATGTGGCGCTGGTACACGCTGCTGTCGTTCCGCAGCGAAGCCGACATTGCAGCCCTCAAGGCTGAAGTGGCAGGCGGCCGCAACCCGAAAGACGCCAAAGTCGCTCTGGCCAAAGAAATCACGGCACGCTTTCATTCAGCTGCGGCTGCTGATTCAGCCGAACAAGACTTCATCAACCGCAGCAAAGGCGGCGTGCCCGACGAGATCGCCGAGGTCGCGCTGTCAGGCGCGCCTATGGGCATTGGCGCGCTGCTCAAGGCAGCGGGGTTGGCGCCTTCGGGTAGCGAAGCCACGCGCTTGATCGACGGTGGCGGCGTGCGCGTGGACTCTAGCGTGGTCAGCGACAAAGCCTTGAAGCTGGCGGCTGGCACCTACGTGGTGCAGGTCGGCAAGCGCAAGTTCGCTAAAGTCACACTGATATGAAATTGCCTTCACTGCAATCCCTGACGCCCCAACGCCTGCTCTGGGCTTCGGTGGTGGTTGCGTTGATCACCATCACGCTCAAAACACTGGCTTGGTATTTGACCGATTCGGTCGGTTTGCTGGCCGACGCGATGGAGTCCTTTGTCAACTTGGCCAGCGCCATTTTTGGCTTGATCATGGTGACGATTGCCATGCGTCCGGCGGACGAAGAGCATCCCTACGGCCACCACAAGGCGGAGTATTTTTCGTCCGGCTTTGAAGGCGTGTTGATTGTTGGCGCAGCGTTGGCCATCATCTGGGCTGCCGGCCATCGTTTGTTTGACCCGCAGCCCTTGCAGCAAGTGGGTTGGGGCTTGGCTTTGTCAGTGATCAGTTCCGCCCTCAATGGCTTTTTGGCTTGGGTGATGTTTGCCGCCGCCAAGCAGCACCGATCCATCGCGCTTGAAGCCGATGCCAAGCATTTGGTCACCGACGTCTGGACATCGGTTGGCGTGGTCGTCGGCATCGCTGGTGTCGCCCTGACCGGCTGGTTGTGGCTCGACGCACTGGTCGCCATCGGCGTCGCCATCAACATCATGTGGGAAGGTTACCGACTGATCTGGCGTTCCTCGCAAGGCTTGATGGACGAAGCAGTGGAGCCTGAGACGCTGGCCGACATCCACACGACGCTGGAAGGCTTCGCGCACCACACCATTCGCTTTGACCACCTGACCACGCGCCGTGCCGGGCAACGTCTTTTTGTCGACATGCACATGCACATGCCCGCCAGTTGGACGCTAGGGCGCGCCGCCGCCGTGCGCACCAGTGTGGAGCAAGCGCTGATGAGCGCCGTGCCCGGTTTGCGCGCCAGCATTCAGTTGTTGCCTACGGATGTTGAAGCGCATTTTGACGACGAGCACGATTTAATTTAAGGGCTCAATACGGGTCATCAATACGGGTTGTCAAAGCCCATAGACGACAGCAACAAAATCTCCAGCGCTTCCATCTCCAGCGCATCGCGCTCGTTTGTTTCGTGGTCATAGCCTTGGGCGTGCAAGCTGGCGTGCACCAGCAAGTGCGCGTAGTGCGCTTGCAATGTTTTACCCTGCTCAGCTGCCTCACGCGCCACCACCGGCCCGCACAGCACAAAGTCGGCGGTCACCACCGGCACTTGCGTGTAGTCGAAGGTCAGCACGTTGGTGGCGTAGTCCTTCTGGCGGTAGTCGCGGTTCAGTGTCTGCGCTTCTGCTTCCCCCACCACGCGCACGGTCAGTTCAGCATCACTTTGCAGCGCCTGCGTGATCCAGCGCTTGATGGCAGCGCGGGGCAGGGCGGCGCGGTGGATTGCGATGTCTGGAAACGCGCCGAACTGCAATGACAGATCAAGCTCGTTGGTGGCGATGGGTGCGGTCTTTTTCATATCAAGTCTTCAACGTCTGGCTGCGTGATTTTCGAACCGCCGGCTTGCGAGTGTCCAGCACGTCAACCGGCTCTGCATCCGGGCTGCGCTGCTGATCGTAGGCGTCCACAATGCGCGCCACCAGCGGGTGGCGCACCACGTCGGCGCTGGTCAGCCGCGTGATGGCGATGCCCTTGACGCGCTTCAACACGCGTTCCGCGTCAATCAAGCCGCTCAGCTGCGTGCGCGGCAAATCAATTTGGCTGACGTCACCGGTCACCACGGCTTTGCTGCCGAAGCCAATGCGCGTTAAAAACATCTTCATTTGTTCGGGCGTCGTGTTTTGCGCCTCGTCCAAAATGATGAAGGCATGGTTAAGCGTGCGGCCGCGCATGAAACCCAGCGGTGCCACTTCAATCTGCTGGCGTTCAAAAGCTTTTTGCACGCGCTCAAAACCCATCAACTCGTACAGCGCGTCATACAACGGGCGCAAATACGGGTCGATTTTTTGGTTCATGTCACCCGGCAAAAAGCCCAGCCGCTCACCGGCTTCAACCGCCGGGCGCGTCAGCACAATGCGCTGC
Source organism: Comamonadaceae bacterium (assembly GCA_947449895.1). Taxonomy (GTDB): domain Bacteria; phylum Pseudomonadota; class Gammaproteobacteria; order Burkholderiales; family Burkholderiaceae_C; genus Polaromonas. Next base: position 499 of record CANFSO010000103.1, on the reverse strand, counting down.
ACGGCGCTGCGCTCCAGCGCGTCCACCGCGCAGGCCACCGCCAAATAAGTCTTGCCCGTGCCCGCCGGTCCTATGCCAAACGTGATGTCGTGCGCTGCAATGTTGTCCAAGTACTGGCCTTGGTTGTGCGTGCGGGCGCGCAGGTCGGCGCGGCGTGTTGTCAGCACCGTGGTGCCGTCCGGGGCTTTGGTCAGTGCGGTGTCGCCGGCCAACATTAGCTGCACTTGCTCTTCCGGAATCGGCCGCCGCGCCATCTCGTACAGCGCTTGCAGCACTTCCAGCGCGTGCGTGGCCTTGGCTTTGGCCCCGTCGATCTTGAACTGCTCAAAGCGGTGCGCAATCGTCACGTCCAGCGCCGCCTCGATGGTTCGAATATGGGCGTCCAGTGGCCCGCAAAGATGGCCCATGCGGGTGTTGTTGGGCGGCGTGAAAGTGTGGCGAAGAATCAAAAGGGGGTGTCCTTGGGCGGAGGGCTGATTTTACGGGCAGGGCGCACTGC
>CANFSO010000102.1 GCA_947449895.1 Comamonadaceae bacterium | reverse complement strand
TCGCGCATTGGGGCGTGGGCCAGCCCGCAAAGCCAGGTGATCTCAGGGCGCGCAGTGTTGGCGGCGAATGCGGCCAAGTACGCGGCGAAGTTTTTGCTGCAACCTCCACGGCCACCGCATTGGGGCGGCTATCGCTTGCTGCCTGAGCGTTGGGAATTTTGGCAAGGCCGGCCCAGCCGTTTGCATGATCGCCTGCGATATACGCAGCAAGACAGCGGCTGGTTGCGCGAGCGTCTCGCACCTTAAAACATGGCTACTTGACAGCGCGCGACTCGGTACGTTGAATCGCCGTCAGGAAGTTGAAGGCAGTAGCTTTTCAATCGATTGATGAGCAACTGCTGCCAACTGCGCAGCAGACACCAGCGCAGGTGCAATTTCTGCCAGCGGCACCAGCACAAAAGCGCGTTGCGCCATGCGCGGATGTGGAATCACCAACTGGGCTGAGTCCATCTGAGCGCTGCCGTACAACAAGATGTCGAGGTCTAGCGTGCGTGGCGCATCGGGGTACGGGCGTTCGCGGCCAGCGGCAAGTTCAAGCGCTTGCAAATGCAGCAGCAGATCGGGCGCTGTCAAACCGGTGGCGATCGCGGCGACGGCATTGATGTAGTCAGGTCCTGTGGCCGATGTGGGCTGCGACGGGTCGCTGGCCATCGGTGCGGTGCGGTACAGGCTGGAGCATTTAAGCAACTGCGTCAGCGGCAATTGGCCCAAGGCCTGCATGGCCTGCTGCACGCTGCGCTGCGCTTGGCCCAAATTCGCGCCGATGGCAATGTACGCAGTGACCTCAGCCATCGCCGGCACCTCAGAATCAGTGTTCAGCCGAGCTGTCGGAAGGCGGGCTGACCACGGCCGAACCACCCTCGCGAGTCACTGGCTTGCGGCGACGGCGGCGTTTTTTAGCCGGTGCGGCGTCACCCATCTCGCCGGGTTCTTGGTCTTCACTAGATTCCAGAACGGCCGAAGACTCTCGCTCACGGCTGACGGCTGGCGCTGGGCGATCTGCATCGACCCGCTTGACGCGAGTACGCGGTGTCTGCGGTTTTTGCTGCTGGGCCAGACGCACTTGCTCGACCATCTCGTGACGCTCGTCGTCGTAGGCGGTGCTGAACTTTTCCCACCACTCGGACAACTCGGTGTCGATCTCGCCGGTCTGCGCTCGCAGTCGCAAAAAGTCGAAACCTGCGCGAAAGCGCGGCTGCTCCAACATCGAATAGGGTGAGCTGCCGGTGCGCTTTTCGAAGCGCGGCTGCATGCTCCAGATCTCGCGCATGTCGATGCCGAGCTTGCCGCGGCCAGAGACATCGCCGATCTTGGCGTTGAAGGCGTCGTCAATCGCGTCTTGCAGCGCCGGCATCACATGCTCACCGCGCTTGCAACGGCGGGCCCAGCCTTCGCGCACATCGGTCCACAGCACGCAGGCCAGCAAGAAGCTCGGCGCCACCGGCTTGCCTTCGCCGACGCGGCGGTCCGTGTCTTGCAGTGCCAGTTTCAAAAAGGGTTCGTCGGCACTCTCGACGACGATGTCGAGCAACGGGTAAATGCCGGTGCCCAAGCCTAGGAATTTAAGTTGCTCAATGCTGGCCAGCGAATGACCGGTCTGCAAGAGCTTGAGCATTTCGTCGAACAAACGGGACTGCGGCACGTCGGCCAGCAAAGCACACATGTCGCGCAGCGGCGCCACGGTTTTGTCTTCAAACTTGAAGCCCAGCGCGCTCAGCTTGGCCGAAAAACGCACGGCGCGGATGATCCGCACCGGGTCTTCGCGGTAGCGCGTGGCCGGGTCACCGATCATGCGCAGAATGCGTTTTTTGGAGTCGCGGATGCCGTTGTGATAGTCGACCACGATGTGTGTTTCGGGGTCGTAATACATGGCGTTGATGGTGAAGTCACGGCGCGCGGCGTCATGCTCCATCGAGCCCCAGACGTTGTCACGCAGCACCCGGCCTGACGAGTCAACGGCGTGCTTCATGCCGGCGAGTTGGCTCTTGCTGGTGCGCTCATTGCCACCGACCTGTTCGGCCTGGCTGCTGTCGAGATTGGCACGGAAGGTCGAGACCTCGATCACTTCATGCTCGCGGCCGCGACCGTAAATGACATGAACAATCCGAAAGCGCCGACCAATGATGAAGGCCCGGCGAAACAGCGGCTTGACCTGTTCGGGTGTGGCGTTGGTGGCGACGTCGAAGTCTTTGGGCCTGAGACCCACCAGCAAGTCACGCACGGCGCCGCCGACGATATAGGCTTCGTAACCAGCGTCCTTGAGCGTGCGTACCACGTCCATGGCGCGCTCGTCGACCAAGGCGGGGTCAATGCCGTGCTCTTTGGGGCCGACTTCAAGGCGTTTGCCGTAAGGCGATTTTTTGGTGCGCGAGGCGCCTGTGGGCGTGCTGGCAGTCTTGCCGAACAGCTTGTCAATGAATTTTTTGATCATGAAATGCTAAGTGAACAGCTGAAGTATGCGCCATTGGCGCTCAGTGGCGACAGCCCGCAGGGCCGCGTCAGGGTTGGTGGCCACCGCATGGGTGACCTTTTCAAGCAGGGACAGATCGTTGATCGAGTCCGAATAAAAAACTGTCTCAGTGCTGTGCCAGTCAAGCTGGCGATCTTTCAGCCAAGCCTCGACCCGCGTGACTTTGCCTTCACGAAACGACGGCGTGCCGTGGATTTCACCGGTCAATTCGCCAGCCGCATCGCGGGCCAGTTGCACGGCGATCAGGTCAGGCACACCGAACGCATCGGCGATCGGCCGGGTGACGAATTCGTTGGTGGCGGTGACGATGACGACCAAGTCACCCGCCGCCTGATGGGCTCGCACCAACGCCAGCGCTTGCGGCTGAATGGCCGCTTGCACCACCGTCTGCATGAAGGCGACATGCGCCTCGGCCGACTTGACAGCGCCCTGCTGGCGCATGGCCAGCGTGGCGAACCGCACATAGGCATGAATATCCATCGTGCCGGCTTTGTAGTGCTCGTAGAACTCGGTGTTGCGCAACTTGAACTCCGTGCTGTCGCACCAGCCCAAAGCCAGTGTGAACTCGCCCCACTGGAAGTCTGAGTCCATCGGGATCAGCGTGTGGTCGAGGTCAAACAGCGCTACTTTTTTCATTGGTTGTCCAGCATCGATTTGATCAGCGGAATGGTGATGGCACGTTGGGTTTGCAAAGAGTAGCCGTCGAGCTGGTCTAGCAATTGCATCAGGTTGCCGAGGTCGCGGGAAAAACGGCTGAGAATGAAGTCCATCGCCTCATCGCCCAGAAAAATGCCGCGGGCATCGGCTTCTTGACGCAGCACGGCGCGGCGTTCGGCGTCGGTCAGCGCGTGCAGCGCAAACACATGACCCCAGCCGAGACGAGTCCGCAGGTCTTCACGCAAGGCCAAATCAGCCGGTGGCAAGGCGCCCGCCGCCAGCACGCAGCGCGGCTGGCCGTCGGCCGCGCTCATGGCGTTGACAAACCAGTTGAAGGCCGCCTGCTGCTGAACAGCGGTGTAGAGATGGCAATCGTCCATCAAGACGGCGACCCAGCGTTCGTCGAATTCAGGCGGTTCCAGCACCGACGCATCGATCCAACCAACCGTCGCGCCCTGCTCGCAGAGCACTTCGGCAAAGGCTTTCAACAAATGGCTTTTGCCACTGCCCGCTTCGCCCCATAAATAGGTGGGCACGGGTGAGCGCAGGCTGTTGCCTGCCCAGAGTTGCAGGTGCCTGAGAGCCGCCTCGTTGGGGCCGGCGAAGAAATTGTCGAATGATGGCGCTGAAGCCAGGCCAATATCCAGTGCAATCTGCTTCATGCCAGTCGGGCGATAGCGGCGCGTTTTGAAGAAGGTATGAGCGGCATAAAGTCGGAAAAGGGTAAGCCCTTAGAATCTTGTCTTCGATTCTATCGGGCTTGTTACTGTAATTAACGGGCCAGACCTTTAGCCAACCGCCACGCCGCCACCCGGGTCGGCGACAACCAATTTCATCAGCATGAGCCAATCCCCACTTTCCTACAAAGACGCCGGCGTTGACATCGACGCAGGCGACGCCCTGGTCGAACGCATCAAACCCTTGGCTAAAAAGACCATGCGCGAAGGCGTTTTGGCCGGTATTGGCGGCTTTGGCGCGCTGTTTGAAGTGCCCAAGCGCTACAAAGAGCCGGTGCTGGTCAGTGGCACTGACGGCGTCGGCACCAAGCTTCGACTGGCCTTTGAATGGCAAATGCACGACACCGTCGGCATTGACCTGGTGGCCATGAGCGTCAATGACGTGCTGGTGCAAGGTGCCGAACCGCTGTTTTTTCTGGACTACTTCGCCTGCGGCAAGCTCGACATTGACACCGCCGCAGCGGTGGTCGGCGGCATTGCACGCGGTTGCGAGTTGTCGGGCTGCGCCTTGATCGGCGGCGAAACCGCTGAAATGCCAGGCATGTACCCGGACGGTGAATACGACTTGGCCGGCTTTGCGGTCGGTGCCGTCGAAAAATCCAAAATCTTGACCGGCCAGAACATTGCCGCAGGCGATGTGGTGCTCGGTTTGGCTTCTAGTGGCGTGCACTCGAACGGTTTTAGCTTGGTGCGCAAGTGCATCGAGCGCGCTGGCGATCAGCTGCCCGCCAACTTGGACGGCAAACCTTTCAAAGAGGCGGTGATGGAACCGACGCGTCTGTACGTTAAAAACGTGCTGGCAGCGTTGGCAGCGCACCCCATCAAGGCGCTGGCCCACATCACCGGCGGCGGCTTACTGGAGAACATTCCACGCGTGTTGCCCGACGGCATGGCGGCCCACCTGCGCAAAGGCAGCTGGCCACAAACCGAGCTGTTCGCTTGGTTGCAAAACACTGCCGCCATCTCCGACTTTGAAATGAACCGCACTTTCAACAACGGCATTGGCATGGTGGTGGTGGTCGACGCCGCCAACGCCGCAGCCACGGCGCAGATGCTGCGCGAGGCTGGCGAGAAGGTCTTTGAGATCGGCGTGATCGCCGCACGCGGTGAAGGCGCGGCGGTCGTTGTCAGTTAATTTCTTTGCGCTGACGCTGGCGATTTAAGTTTCGCTAGGATTTTTTCCTGCAAGTTGCTGTAGCGCTCAGCCCGTGGGCCGCCAATCTGCACGGCCCGCTTGATCGCTTTCGCGGCCTCCGGCAAACGTCCCTGCTCCAACCGGACTTGCGCCAGATTGTTCCAAGCATCGGCAAAATCGGCATGTTCCTGGGTCGCTGACTCAAAGCGGGAGGCGGCCTCTTCTTTTTGCCCCAAGGCATAGGCTGCATTGCCCAGACCGATCATGGCCGCGCGTTGCCCAGGCCAAGCCGTCAGGGCGGTCTTGTAAGCCTTCTGCGCGGCGGCTGGCTGCACCCTTTCCAGCCCAGCCGCTGCAGCCGCGAAACGCTCAGCCTGCGCCGTGGCCGGCAAACGCTCTGGCGGCAAAGCCACCATAGACCAATGATCACCGCGGGCCCAGGTTCTTTCAAACGTGAACAGCGACATCTCCAGCCGCTCAGTCACGCCGGAATGCAGCACGACCGTGTTGCGCGCACGGTCGAAACCTATCACCACGGCGTAATGCCAGATCGGGTAAACCTTCAACGAGAGGTTTTGAAAGACCAGCACCGGGTTGCCACTGGCAACCTCGCGCAACAAGTCTTCAAGTTGCGGTTGCAACGGGTACGCGACCAGCGCTTGACGCCGGGTGGCTGTCAGCATTTCGACCTGGAAAGAGCCTTGCCGACCGGGCACATACACCTGCTCAGTCAGCTCGTCAGGCAGCACTCTCACGCCGGCGTGCTGCGCCACCATGGCCAATGCGGCGGGACCGCATTGGAAATCATCTTGGGGGAAAAACGGCACACCCGGAACGCTTGCAAATATTGGCAACGCTAATTTGGGCTGAATCGTCGCCTCGCTGGAACCATCAACTGCGGCGACGCCCGCAGTTCCACTTGTGGGGAGGGGAAAGTCGCGCGCGAGTTGGCTGACTTGAGGTGTCGCGCAGCCGGACAAAATAAGCACGGCCGTAACGAAAAACCCCGCCAAGGCGGGGTTCCATTGGAACGAGCGGCTCTCAAAGCCGTTCATCGAACCGATCGGGTGAATGGGAAGACTTTGGTCAGACCCATGATGTCGGTGACCAGCAAGACGATGAAGACGGTGAAGACGACACCTAGAACGCCAGCGCCGGCAGGTGCTTGGTCAACACGCGAGGCCAATTGAGCCACTTCAGCATCGGTCATGGCTTGCACACGTTCAGTGGCAGCAGCACCGCTGACGCCTTGGCCTTCCAGCTCAGCGCGGACATCATCACGGCTCAAAAATGCCGTGACTTTGTCGCGGTTGCTCTCAGCCAAAGCCGATGGCACGGCAGCGACTTCCTCTGTCGTCACCAGACCCGCGTGTGCCACCATTGGCAAGCCCATCAAAGTCGTGCTGGCAATCAGCATTGAAGCAACTAAGCGTTTAAATGGGTTCATTTAGAAATATCCTCTGATAAATATTGTTATAGCCTCTGGAGGTTTGAATACCTTCAACCGACCGGTACAGACCAAAATAGCTGCACTTGAGCTGAAAGTACGCGCCCTGTCAATAAGGGTCAAGATACTTTACACATCAGCACAAATCACAAGCAATGAAGTATTACTTTAAGCTTATTTTCAAATGATTCTTGCGTAAAAATTTCAGCAAGCTCATCCGCAAGCGCGGCGCAAATCAGCCAATCGATCAGCGACTTCATCCAAGTCGAGTGCGTCTTCAGCATGCGCTAAATACGTTTCCAAATCAACCAAAGCGCGCACCAGTTCGCCCTGTTCGGCCAAAGCCAAACCACGGTCTCGGTACTCAGTCCAAGCCGTTGGATGCAGCACCAACAGACGGTCCAAGACTGCAATCAGTCGTGACCAGTCTTCCTGCGTTTTGTGAATTTCTTTGAGGTTGCGCAGCATGCGCTCAATGATGTCGCGCGGTGCTGCAGCTTGCAGGTAAAGACCGATCGGCACCTCGAAATCGTCTGACAGCGCGTTGCGCTGGCGATAAGGCTCCAGCCGCTCAGACAACTCTTCCCGGCTGAGCGACTGACCGGTGAACGGGTCGATCACGACCTGCCCCTTGGGCAAGTTCACCTTGACCATGAAGTGCCCAGGAAAAGCCACACCGCGTGCATTCAAATCTAGGCCGACCGCCAGCTCAAGCCACACCACCGCAAGCGTGATCGGAATACCGCGACGGGTATGCAGCACGACATGAAGAAAACTGTTGTCGGGATCGTAGTAATCGTTGACGTTGCCGCCAAAGTTGAGGTCGCGAAAGAAAAACTGGTTCAGCACCCGCAGCTTTTGCAAGGCAGATGCGTCCGGCGGCAGGCGCCGTTTCAAGCGAGCGAGCAACTGATCCACCTCGCCCAGCACTTGCTCAACGTCCAGCTCCGGGTATTCGTCTTGAGCCAAGCTGACGGCGGCTTCGAGCAGTGGAAAGTGCTCGTCGCTTTGCACCAAACTCGAAAAATATTGCAGCGGGGACGGGACTTCTAATTTCAGTTGCATGGCGCTACTTTCTCACAAGTTAGGCCAACCCGTCGGCGACGGCTTTTGTCGGAAATAAACGCTTAGCGCCCAAACAGCTTGCGCACCTTCAGGCCAGTGGCCCGCAATGCGGAGAAATAAAGCACGGCTGAGCCCAACAAGACCAAGGCCAACAAGCCAATGCGCTGGCCGTACAGACTGCGCATGCCCGTCCAACTCACGGCGCTGGCAGCCCACCACAAGAAAGCGGCCAGCAGCGCACTGGCGAAAACAACTTGCAAGCCAAAACGACCCCAGCCGGGCAGCGGCTGGTAGCTGCCACGGCGGATCAGACCGATCAGCAGCCAACTCGCATTGATCAGCGCGCCAATACCAATCGCCAGTGCCAAACCCGCATGTTGAAAATACGGCACCAACACGAGGTTCAGCAATTGCGTGAGGATCAACACCACGATAGCGATGCGCACCGGCGTCTTGATGTCTTGATTGGCGTAGAAACCGGGGGCCAACACCTTGATGGCGACCAGCCCCAGCAGGCCCAAGCCGTAACCCATCAGCGCGTGCGTGGTCTGCAGCACATCGGCGTCCGTGAAAGCGCCGTAGTGGTACAGCGTGGCCACCAAAGGCTGCGCAAACGTCAGCAAAGCCACCGCGCTGGGGACGGCCAGCAAGACCACCAAGCGCAAGCCCCAGTCGAGCATGGCGGAGTATTTTTCCGAGTCATTCGCGGCGCGGGCACCGGCGAGTTGCGGCATCAGCACGACCCCCAAGGCGACACCGAGCATGGCCGTCGGAAACTCCATCAAGCGGTCAGCGTAAGTCAACCAACTGACGCTGCCGGATTGCAAATGCGAGGCGATTTGGGTGTTGATGAGCAGTGATATTTGCGCCACGCTGACACCTAGCAACGCCGGCAACATGAGCTTGGCAATGCTGCGCGTGGCCGGATCGCTCCAAGCTGCGCACACACCCTTCACGCCCAGACGAATCTTGGGCAGCAAGCCAAGCCGCAGCAGCGCCGGGATCTGCACGACAAGCTGCAACAAGCCGCCAAGCATGACGCCAGCGCCCAGCGCATAGACCGGCTCAACGCCCTGGGTTTTTAGCCAGGGCGCGCCAAACCAAGCGGCGCCAATCATGCTTAGATTCAACAACACCGGTGTGGCGGCAGGCACGGCAAAGCGCTTCCAGGTGTTGAGCACGCCAGCCGACAAAGCCACCAGCGACATGAAACCGATATAGGGAAACATCCAGCGCGTCATGACAACAGCCGCATCGAAGCCGCGCGGGTCTTGCTGCAAACCGCTGGCCATCGCCCAGACCAGCAGCGGCGCAGCAGCCACACCCAGCACGCAAGTCAACAGCAGCAACCAAATTAACAAACTGGCAACGCGGTCGACCAGCAGGCGGGTTGCTTCTTCCCCTTGACTCGCCTTGGTGGCTGCCAGCACCGGCACAAAAGCCTGGCTGAAAGCGCCTTCGGCAAACATGCGCCGGAACAAATTAGGGATACGAAACGCCACATTGAAAGCGTCCGTCATGGCACTGGCACCAAAAGTCGAGGCGATCAGCAGTTCACGCGCCAGCCCCGTGATGCGAGACACCAGCGTGAGCAGGGAGACAGTGGAGGCGGCTTTGAAAAGTGACACAGCAGGAGTTTAAGGGCAAGCAAGTACTCACAGTGACAAGCGTGTGGGCCAACAACCAGCGTGGCATATAATCGTGGGCTTTGCTGCATCATCCACAGACTCCTCCCCAGGATTAAAGGAATTTATATATGGCCACCGCCAAACCCAAGAAAAAAAACCCCCGCCTTGCTTCCGGCCGCAAACGCGTTCGTCAAGACGTCAAACTGAATGCTGCGAATACTTCGCTGCGCTCTAAATATCGCACTGCCGTGAAAAACGTTGAAAAAGCCGTTTTGACCGGTGATAAAACGAAAGCTGCAGAACTCTTCGCCAAGGCGCAGAGTATTGTGGACACGATCGCTGACAAGGGCATCTTCCACAAAAACAAGGCCGCTCGTGACAAGAGCCGTCTGTCCGCCAAGGTGAAAGCCTTGGCCCTGAAAGCCGCCTAATTCATTAGGCAAATCGCCCGGATGCCGCGCAAGTGAC
>CANFSO010000101.1 GCA_947449895.1 Comamonadaceae bacterium | reverse complement strand
GTCTTTCCGCAGCGCAAACACCTCCCACTGCGGGTCCGGTTGTGGATCGACTTCCTGAAGCACAGCTACGGTCAGCCTGAGTTCTGGGCCACCCCACGGCCCGTGCAGCGATAAATACATTCAAAAGTTTTATTACTTTGTATTCCAGCCTCCTGTCCTACATCTATTTTTAGTATCTGTTGGTAAGGTGATCTCTTCGCCAGTTTTTTCTCGGCATTGAGTCTTATTTTTAATGACTCCTTCTGCTGATGCCCAACTGCCGCGTCCCGGCCGGCTACCGTTTCGCTTTTATTCGTCGCCCTGCCACGGGACTCAAGGAGCTGAATTGCAAAAAACCATACTCGCCACTGATCTGGACGGTACCTTTCTGGGCGGCTCAGACGCGCAGCGCACCGAGCTGTACGACTGGATCCTTGCGCGCCGCGAAGAGATTGTGCTGATCTACGCCAGCGGCCGCAGCTTGACGGCCATGCAAGACGTGCTGACCGGTTTGCCACTGCAGCCAGACCACATCATTGCCGACGTCGGCACCAGTTTTTACACCGGCCCGCAGTACCTGCCGCATGAAGGCATGGAAGCTTGGCTCGATGGCTGCTGGCCGACCGATGCCCGCGAGCGGGTTCATGCCGTGCTGCAGAGTCACCCCCATCTGAAAGCCCAGCCGCACATCGAAGGCCGACGTATTTCTTGCTTTTACACCGACGAGGCGCTGGCGATGGCTGCGCGCGAAGCTGTTGCGCCGTTGGGCTTTGATGTGCTGCTGTCGGACAACATGTATTTCGATGTCTTGCCGCGCGGTGTGCAAAAAGGCCCGACTTTGCTGCGCACTTTGCAAGCGCTGAATCTGCCGCCTGAGCGCACGCTGGTGGCGGGCGACACCCTGAACGATTTGTCGCTGTTTCAGACCGGTCTGGCTGCCGTCGCCGTGGCCAACCGTGAGCCCTTGTTGAGCGCGGCCATTGCCGACCTGACCCATGTGCATCAAAGTGAGTTGGATGGCGCCGGTGGTGTGCTTGAAGCCTTGCGTCGCTTTCACTGAAGGACTAAAAATATGAACACCCAACTGGTCGTTGTCTATCACCGCCAACCTTACGAAGAGGTCATCGAAAACGGCAAGTCCGTGCTGCGTGAACCGCGCAGCCCGAACGGCATCATCCCGTCGATCAAGGGCTTTTTCAGCCAGGTCGACAAGGCCATCTGGGTTGCTTGGAAAAAAGCCGCTGTCGGCAAAAAAGGCAAATTCGAGCGCCGTATCACCATGAAGGAGAGCACCGGCGACTACGACGTGGTCCGACTGCCGCTGGATGCCGCCCAGATCAATCAGTTCTACCACGTGGTGTCGAAAGAAGCGCTGTGGCCGGTGCTCAACTCCTTCCCGTGGCTGTACTCAACAGAAAACACCGATTGGGCGATGTTCAGAGAGGTCAACCGACTCTTTGCCGAGGCCGCCTGCGAACAAGCGGCGCAGGGTGCCGTGGTCTGGATTCATGACTACAACCTGTGGCTGGTGCCGAAGTTTGTGCGTGCGATGCGGCCCGACCTGAAGATCGCCTTCATGCACCACACGCCGTTTCCCGGCCCCGATGTCTTCAATGTCATGCCGTGGCGTGACGAGATTCTCGGCAGCTTGTTGGACTGCGACATGATCGGTTTTCATGTGGCACGTTACAGCCAGAACTTCTGCGCCGTGGCCCAAGGTCTCCGCAGCGGCGTCATTCGGCACGAAGAGCCGGTGCCTGAGGCGATTCGCACCAGTGGTCAGGGCATGTCCGAGCCCGTGGTGACCAGCAGTCTGGACTACGAAGGGCGCAGCATTTTGATCGACACGTGGCCGATTGGCACCACGCCAGATCGGATCATCGACGCCGTAGAGTCCGACGCCGGCTTGGCCTGTACCGAAAAAATGCGCGGTGACCTGAACTCCGAAATTGTGATTGTCTCGGTCAGTCGGGTGGACTACGCCAAAGGCACGCGCCAACAGCTCGACGCTTTTGACCGTCTGCTGCGCCGCCGGCCGGAACTGATTGGTCGCGTCAAACTGCTGCTGGTGACCGTTTCTGCCGCCGATGGCATGGAAGTCTACAAAGCCGAGCAGCGCAAGATCGAACAACTGGTCGGCCGCATCAACGGGCACTTTGGCACCATGAGCTGGCTGCCCATCATGCTGTCGACCACGCCGCTGCCGTTTGAAGAAGTGGTGTGCGCTTACCGGGCGGCTGATATCGCCTGGATCACGCCGCTGCGTGACGGCTTGAACTTGGTCGCCAAAGAGTTTGTGGCGGCTAAAAATGGCGAGCCGGGCGTGCTTGTCTTGTCTGAGTTCGCGGGCTCCGCCATGGAGCTGAAAGACGCGGTGCTGGCCAACCCCTTCAGCCGTGACTCCATGGACGAGGCCATCGACAAAGCGATCGACATGCCGGAAGAAGAACGTCGCGCCCGGATGCAGAGTCTGCTGGCGCATGTCAAGAAATATGACATCGGCTACTGGACCCGGCATGTGATGGCGAAGTTTGCCAAGCTGACGGCTTCAGGCAAATGAGGCGCAGGCCGCCGCTGACCCGGCGGCCTTCACCGTAAAATCAGCGGATGCTATCGATTAAAAAAGACTTGCTCGCAGCTTTGGCTGCCGGGCTGGAAGAACTCTCCCCCGGTGCCGGCGACAAAGCCGCTTTTGAGTCGCCCAAAGTGGCGGCCCATGGCGACTTGGCCTGCACCGCTGCCATGCAACTGGCCAAACCCCTCAAGCTCAATCCGCGTCAAGTGGCCGAAAACCTGCGCACTGTGTTGCTGCAGGCGCCGGCTTTTGAACGCTGGGTCGACGCGATTGAAATCGCTGGGCCGGGTTTTCTCAACATCCGGCTCAAGCCTGCGGCCAAGCAGGAAACCGTGCGCGAAGTGCTGCGAAGCGGCTCGGCCTACGGCCAGCAGAACCCGGACACCCAACCGCGCATGATCGTCGAGTTTGTCTCGGCCAACCCAACTGGGCCACTGCACGTCGGCCACGGCCGGCAAGCTGCCTTGGGCGATGCGATTTGCAACCTCTACGCGACCCAAGGCTGGGACGTTTACCGCGAGTTTTATTACAACGATGCCGGCGTGCAGATTTACACACTGGCCACCAGCACGCAAGCGCGCGCCAAAGGCCTCAAGCCCGGTGACGCCCTGTGGCCAGACCCAGCCTACAACGGCGACTACATCGACGACATCGCCCGCGATTTCATGGCCCAAAAAACCGTGCGCTCCGACGACCGGGAATACACCGCCTCAGGCGACATCGACGACCTCGACGCGATTCGTCAGTTCGCCGTGGCCTATCTGCGCCACGAGCAGGACTTAGACCTGAAAGCTTTTTCGGTCAGCTTCAACAACTATTACTTGGAGTCCAGTTTGTACAGTTCGGGCCGGGTCGAGGCGACGGTTGGCAAGCTGAAAGAAGCCGGCAAAACCTACGAGCTGGATGGTGCGCTGTGGCTCAAGTCGACCGACTACGGTGACGACAAAGACCGCGTTATGAAAAAGAGCGACGGTAGCTACACCTACTTTGTGCCCGACGTCGCCTACCACTTGGCCAAATGGGAGCGCGGCTACACCCGCGCCATCAACATCCAAGGCATGGACCACCACGGCACCATTGCCCGCGTGCGCGCCGGTCTGCAAGCTGCCGGTGCCGGCATCCCCGCCAACTACCCTGACTACGTGCTGCACACCATGGTGCGTGTGGTGCGTCATGGCGAGGAGGTGAAAATCTCCAAACGCGCTGGCAGTTACGTCACGCTGCGCGACCTGATCGAGTGGACCAGCAAAGACGCCGTGCGTTTCTTTTTGTTGAGCCGAAAACCCGACACCGAATACGTCTTTGACATTGATTTGGCGCTGGCCAAAAACAACGAAAACCCGGTCTACTACGTGCAGTACGCCCATGCGCGCATTTGCTCGGTGCTGCTACGGCATGCGAGCCTCGACGACGAAGACATCAAAAGCATGCTGCCCAGCGGCCAAGACGAGCAGCAGTTCAGAGCCGAGCGCGTGCTGGCGATTGCCGATGAGCTGCTCGATGTTGATCTCTCGCCGCTGGACAGCCCGCAAGCCCAGTCTTTGATGCTGATGCTGGCCAAATACCCAGACATGCTGAGCAACGCGGCCAGTGGTTTTGCACCGCATGACGTGGCCTTTTACCTGCGCGAATTGGCGGCCAACTACCACAGCTACTACGATGCTGAGCGCATCTTGGTCGATGATGAATATGTCAAGCTGGCGCGGCTGGCGCTGGTGGCAGCGACGCGGCAGGTGTTGCACAATGGTTTGCAAGTGCTGGGCGTCAGCGCACCGGCAAAAATGTGAAGAAACTCAATATGAAAAAGCAACGCGGCGGAACCCTTCTGGGGGTCATCATGGGCGCCCTGCTCGGGCTTGGCGCAGCTTTGGCCGTGGCGGTCTACATCACCAAGGTGCCGATGCCGTTCATGAAAAAGACGCCAGTCATCGCAGCAGAAAACGAAGCCGCAGAGGCACAGAAAAATCGCGACTGGGACCCCAACGCAGGTTTGGCAAACCGTCCCTCTGTCAAGCCTGTGCCCGCCGACGCGGTACCCGCTGTTGCGGTCCCTTCTGCTGATCCTTTGGGCGACTTGGCCAGAGCCAAGGTCGACTCTGCGCCAGGACCCACCGCCCCAGCTCCGCTAGCTCTGCCGGCATTGTCCCCTTCGGCACAGTCCACTATGCCGTTGGCGGCGCAGGCTACCGGCGCAGACCCGTTCAATTACTTTGTGCAGGCCGGTGCTTTTCGCACGCCCGAAGACGCCGAGCAGCAACGCGCCAGGCTGGTGCTGATGGGTTTGCAACCCCGCGTCAGCGAACGTGAGCAGTCGGGTCGCTTGGTGTACCGCGTTCGCCTCGGCCCTTTTGATAAAAAAGACGATGCCGACAAAGCCAAGGCCAAACTCGACAGCAGCGGCATTGAAACCGCGCTCGTGCGCGTTCAAAAGTAACACATCCTTGAGGAAAACATACATGCAAAGACGTGAATTTTCGCAAGCCGCAATGTCTGCGGCTACCTTGGCGGGTCTTTCTGCCGCAATGCCTTTGACGTCCTATGCGCAGGGCAAGCCGCCCGCCGAGGGCACCGAGTATTTGCTACTGGACAAGCCGGCGCCGGTCGAGGCTGCCGCCGACAAAGTCGAGGTGGTCGAGTTCTTTTGGTACAGCTGCCCGCACTGCAATGTCTTTGAACCGCAGTTCGACGCCTGGGCTAAAAAAGCGCCTAAGGATGTTGTTGTGCGGCGCGTTCCGGTCTCGTTTCGACCCGATTTCGAGCCCCAGCAGCGCTTGTATTACGTCCTTGAAGCCTTAGGCAAAGTCGATGCGTTGCACAAAAAGGTGTTTAATGCCATCCACGTTGAAAAGCAGGCGCTGAACACGGCCGAGCTGGTAACGGCCTGGGCTGAAAAACAGGGCATCAGTAAAGCTAAATTCACTGAGCTTTACAACTCTTTTCCGGTCAATCTGAAAGCCCGTAAAGCCACCCAACTGCAAGACGCCTTCAAGGTGGACGGCGTGCCTGCATTGGGGGTGGCGGGACTTTTCTACACATCGGGCTCTCTGGCTGGCACCATGGAGCGAGCGCTGACGGTCACCGACTACCTGATCGGGTTGGCCCGCAAGCGTAAATAAGGCCAGACCGACGCGACGGTCTCGTTGTGGCATCTGCAAGTCAAAAATAGCCGCCTTGTGCTTGTAACAGGCGGCTATTTATATGGGCAGTTCACCCTGTGGATGCGTGTGCTGGCTACAATTACCCATAAACACCCAGCAAGATTCGTGCCCTTATGAACTATTTCTCTCCTCTGTTGATGACTCTGGCCTTGTTGCTTGCACTTCCAGCCGTCGCTGAAAAGGCCGACCGCGACAAGCCAATGAATGCTGAGTCGGATGCGCTGCGCTATGACGACCTCAAACAGAGCAGTATCTTCACGGGCAACGTCATCATCACCAAAGGCAGCATTCTGATTCGGGGTGCACGCGTCGATGTCTTTCAAGACGCGCAGGGTTACCAGCAGGCAGTGGTTATCGCTGAACCCGGCAAACTGGCGTATTACCGCAGCAAGCGAGACGGTGTCGATGAGGTGATCGAGGGTGAAGGTGAGCGCATTGAATACGACAGCCAAGCGGACAACGTCAGGTTCATCCGCAAGGCCGTGTTGCGCCGTTATGTGAGCGGCAAGTTGGCAGATGAAAGCAATGGTGCTTTGATTCGCTATGAGAACACCACCGACGTCTTCACGGTCGATGGCAGTCCACTGCCCGTTCGAACCGCTTCTAATCCGAGCGGTCGCGTGCGCGCATTGCTGGCACCACGTGCTGCACCTGTTGGTGATGCGGGTACTGCTAGTAATGCCACCCCATCACCCAGACTGCAACCCAGCACGACGCTGAGTATCGAAAAAAAGTAAGAATTCACTGATGGATCTGGATCTCAAGCAAGCCCTTACACCCAGTCGCCTCGTCGCGCAGGGACTGCAAAAATCCTATGGCAGCCGCAAGGTCGTCAAGGACGTTTCACTCACCGTTCAAAGTGGCGAAGTGGTCGGTCTGCTGGGTCCCAATGGCGCCGGCAAGACAACCTCGTTTTACATGATCGTTGGTCTGGTGCGTGCAGACGCCGGACAGATCAGCATCGATGGCCAGTCAGTCGAACGTATGCCGATTCACCGGCGCGCCCGACTCGGCCTGAGCTATTTGCCACAAGAGGCTTCCATCTTTCGCAAACTCACGGTCGAGCAGAATGTGCGTGCCGTGCTGGAGTTGCAAGTTGACGGTGCTGGAAAACCCCTTGGAGAGGCCGAGATTCGTCAGCGCACAGACAGCTTGCTGCAAGAGTTGCGGGTCGAGCATTTGCGCGACTCCCCGGCACCCGCACTCTCAGGCGGTGAACGTCGCCGCGTCGAGATCGCCCGTGCGCTGGCGACGCAGCCGCGTTTCATTTTGTTGGACGAGCCGTTCGCCGGCATTGATCCGATCGCTGTCATTGAAATTCAGCGCATCATCGGTTTCTTGAAAGCGCGCGGCATTGGCGTGCTCATCACAGACCACAACGTGCGCGAAACGTTGGGGATTTGCGACCACGCCTACATCATCAGCGAGGGCCATGTGTTGGCCACGGGGACACCTTCTGAAATTGTGAACAACGCTGATGTGCGCCGGGTTTATCTC
Source organism: Comamonadaceae bacterium (assembly GCA_947449895.1). Lineage (GTDB taxonomy): Bacteria > Pseudomonadota > Gammaproteobacteria > Burkholderiales > Burkholderiaceae_C > Polaromonas. The sequence continues at coordinate 2,453 of CANFSO010000101.1, read as the reverse complement.
GGAGAGCACTTCAAGATGTGACATGAAGCAAGGCTTGTCCCTTCGCGTCTCACAGCACTTGGCGCTGACGCCTCAGTTGCAACAGTCGATTCGCCTGTTGCAACTCTCCACGCTAGAGCTTAGCCAAGAAGTTGAGCAGATGCTCGATGAAAATCCGTTTCTTGAAATCACCGAAGAAGCGGCATCGCGCGAAGAGTTTGGCTTAGCTGAGGCCGATGCGCCAGTCAGTCAAGACGTCCGCGATTTTGAATACTCGGCCAGCGAAAGCGCAGCTAGCAGCGCCGACGACAAGGCATCCGCCAGCAGTGAAGCCGAAAGCAGCGAACCCAAATTAGAAGAGAGCTGGGAGGGTGACGGCACGGTGGAGTCGGCACCAGATGACAGCGAGTGGGGCAGCGACGCGCCGGCACGCAAGAACAACAACGACGACAGCGAAGACGTCGATGCGACCGAACTGGCGCGCAGTCAAGAGTCACTGCAGGACCATTTGCATCGGCAGTCTTTGGGGCTGCGTTTGTCAGACGAAGACCGTGCCGCATTGCATTTTTTGATCGAGTCGCTCAACGACGACGGTTACCTTGAAGACACGCTGACGTCTCTGGCCGCGGGGCTGGCGGGTGATGACCTTGAGCAGGCGGAGGAGTTGGAGCAGCATTTCTCGATAGCGCTCAAGCTGTTGCAGCACATGGAGCCCGCCGGTGTCGGCGCGCGCAACCTGGGCGAGTGCCTGAGCCTGCAATTGCTCGACTGCAAGAACACCGAAGATGTCCGTGCGGCCATGGCCATTTGCCTGCAGCCGATGGAGTTGCTGGCCAAGCGGGACGTCAAACGCCTGACGCTGCTGTGCGGATTTCCGGAAGCTGCTATCAAACTGGCCATCGGTGTGATCGGCCGACTGGACCCGAAGCCAGGCCGGCGTTTTGTGAATGTGGAGCGCAACGTGGTGGTGCCCGACGTGCTGGTCGTCAAGTCCGGGCGCGGCTTCAAGGTCTCGCTCAATGGCGAAGTCATGCCAAAGCTGCGCGTGCACGATATTTACGCCAATGCGCTGAAGCAGCACAAGGGTCAGGGCGGTGCAGCCCTGCAGCAACGCCTGCAAGAAGCACGCTGGTTCATCAAGAATATTCAGCAGCGCTTCGACACGATTTTGCGAGTCTCGACCGCGATTGTTGAGCGGCAAAAAAACTTCTTCATGCATGGTGAGTTGGCCATGCGGCCGCTGGTTTTGCGTGAAATTGCCGACGAGCTGGGTCTGCACGAGTCGACCATTTCGCGCGTCACCACCGCCAAATACATGAGCACGCCTTACGGCACGTTTGAGCTGAAGTACTTTTTTGGCTCGGCGCTCGGCACCGAGTCGGGCGGCAACGCATCGAGCACAGCGGTGCGTGCGCTGATCAAGCAGTTTGTCGCCTCCGAGAGCCTGGTCAAGCCGCTCAGCGACAACCAAATTTCCGAAATGCTGAAAGAGCAGGGCATCGAATGCGCCCGCCGCACCGTGGCGAAATACCGCGAAGCGCTGCGCATCGCCCCGGCTAATCTTAGAAAAACACTATGAATCAACTCCAACTTTTCCTCCCCTGTGCTGCGGGTGTTGAAGAACTGCTCGCCGCTGAAGTGCATCGCATCACCGGGATTGCCGGTCGCTCTTGGCGTGCCGGTGTGCAGCTGCAGGGCTCGTGGCGTGAAGCGCAGCAGCTCAACCTGCACAGCCGGTTGGCGCAGCGCGTTCTCATTGAGTTGCAGCACAAGCCCTACCGCAACGAACAAGATCTGTACAACGCAGCGGCCGAAGTCGCTTGGGAAATTTGGTTCACGCCGAAGCAGACCTTCAAGATTGAGGTCACGGCACAGCACAGTCCGTTGACGAGCCTGAACTTCGCAGCCTTGAAGATCAAGGACGCGGTGGCCGACCGCTTTCGCAGCAAGTTCGACGTCCGGCCGGACGTCGATACGCGTTGGCCCGATGTGCGGATTTACGTTCACCTGACCACCGACACCGTGACCGTGTACATCGATACCTCGGGCGAGCCGCTGTTTAAGCGTGGCTGGCGGGAAGACAAAGGCGATGCGCCGCTGAAGGAAACGCTGGCCGCAGCCATGCTGGCGGCCAGTGGCTGGAGTGGTGAAGACGGCTTGTGCGAGCAAGGCGTGCCACTCTACGACCCGTGCTGCGGCTCGGGCACGATCGTCATTGAGGCGGCACAAATCGCGTGCAACATTGCACCGGGCATCAACCGCCGCTTTGCTTTTCAGAAGTATTTGCCTTTCCAGCCGCACGTCTGGGAGGGGCTGCTGGATCAAGCCGAGGATGCGATCACCGAACCGATGGCACCTGTCTTCGGTAGCGATGTCTCGTTCCGGATGGTCGACTTTGCCGAGCGCAATGCCGAGCGCGCTGGCGTGGCCAACGCCGTGCAGCTGCGCGGCGGTGACGCTTTGCAGCGCATGCC
>CANFSO010000100.1 GCA_947449895.1 Comamonadaceae bacterium | reverse complement strand
CCAGCGTTTTCGACCACCAGCGCCAGCGCAATTTCAGGATTTTCAGCAGGTGCAAAAGCGATGTACAAGGCGTGATCCCGCTGGTGCTCTTCGAGCTTACGCGCATCGTATTTTTCTTTTTGACCGACTGACACGGCCTGTGCCGTACCGGTCTTGCCACCGCTCAAATAACCCGCACCGGCAAACACGCGCGTCGAGGTGCCTTCTTGGGTCACACCAACCATGGCACGACGAACGACATCGACATTTTCTCGCTTGAAGCCAAGATCAACCGGCGGCTCTATCGGCGCCGGCAACAGCGCGTGCGTCAAGCTGTCTTGGGTGCCCAAAATCAAACGCGGCTTGTTCTTGATGCCGTTGTTGGCCAGTGTCGCTGTGGCTTGGGCCAATTGCAGCATGGTGAAGGCATTGTAACCCTGACCAATGCCCAGCGAGATGGTTTCGCCGGGATACCATTTCTGCTGATCCGCCCGCTTGTACATCTTGCGCTTCCACTCCTGGTTGGGCAGCACGCCGCGCACCTCGCCATTGATGTCGACGCCCGTGATCTGCCCGAAACCCAGCGGCTTCATGAAGTCGAAGATCGCCTCCACGCCCAGTTCATTGGCGAGCGAGTAAAAATACACATTGCTCGACTTGACGATGGCCTGATGCATATCCACCGGCCCCAACGGTGCGCCATGGCTGCGAAATTCGTGACCGCCAAAAGTCCAAGAACCGTTGTCGTTGATGACCAACGAGGGCGCGCGTTTACCGCCCTCCAGAGCCGCCAGGGCCATGAACGGTTTGTAGGTTGAACCCGGGGGATAAGTTCCCCGAAGCGCACGATTCAGGAGCGGTTTGTCGAGCGATTGATTCAGCCCTTGCCAGCTTTCGGTGTCGATGCCATCGACGAACAGATTCGGGTCAAACGTCGGCTTGCTCACAAATGCGAGGATCTCGCCAGAACGCGGGTCCATTGCAACCAAGGCACCACGGCGGTCACCAAACATATCTTCAACCAGTTTTTGCAACTTGATGTCGATCGTCAACATGACTGTGTTACCCGGCTTCGCAGGGTTACTTGCCAGCTTGCGAACCGCCCGTCCACCGGCGGAAGTTTCTACCTGCTCAACACCCGTGATGCCGTGAAGCTGAGTTTCGTAACTCTGCTCGACACCCACTTTTCCGATGTAATCAGTCCCACGATAATTGCCCTCCTCGTCGTTCTCATCAATGGTCTCTTTTTCGCGCTGGTTGATACGGCCGATGTAGCCCACCACGTGGCTTCCCAGCTCGCCGTAGGGGTAGCTGCGAAAAAGCCGGGCCTTGATGTCGACCCCTGGAAAGCGAAACCGCTGCGCCGCAAAACGCGCCACTTCTTCGTCTGTCAGGCGGGTACGGATAGGCAGAGACTCAAAACTTCTAGAGTCTTCGCGCAGCTTCTTGAAGCGGCGCCTATCTCGCAACTGGATGTCGACAATCTCGGCCAATGCATCAATCGTGGCCTCTAGATCGGGCACTTTCGACGGAACGATTTCAAGGGTGTACGCAGAATAGTTGGTGGCCAACACCACGCCATGGCGGTCGAGAATCAGGCCCCTGTTCGGGACAATCGGAACAATCGCGGTGCGGTTGCTTTCTGCTTGCTCGCTCAAGTCCTCATGCCTCACCACTTGCAAATACACCAAGCGCAAACTCAGCAGCAAAAAAGCAGCCAAAATTACAAAGGTCGCCACCATCACCCGGCCACGGAACCGGTACAGGTCAACTTCAACGTTTCTGATCTCATTCATAACGATGAGACTTCAGGTGCATATAAAAGTGCCGCAGCGCAGTACGCGAATCGACAAGCGTGGGTCCAAAGTTTCCCCGCCGGGACGCCCCAAGGGGAAATGCGCCCCCTCGGGGGGCAGCGCAGTACGCAAAGCGACAAGCGTGGGGGCCATATTTTTAGGGCCATGTCAGACCTATAGCGGCCGATTCGCATCGGGGTCCGGCGCGCGGCGTTGCGGCACCAGCAAAATCACACTGACCACCGGCCACAACAAAGCCTCAAACATCGGCGCCAGCAAAAATGTCCACCCAGGAAATACATTGCCATTGATGAGCCGAATCATCAGTTCGACCAAATGCGCGGCCAAAAAAAGCGGCAGAACCTGAACCGCCTGGGACGGCACTGGAAACCAGAGCAGGCGGCGGTGAATCATGGCCGCGCAAAAACTCAATGTGGTGTAGGACAGCGCATGCTGACCCAGCAATGACGACTGGTGCACATCAACGCCCAAGCCAAACATGAAAGCGAAGCCAATACCAATTCGCAATGGCTGATGAACATTCCAAAAGACCAGCACCAGCGCCAGAAAATCGGGCAACCAAGGCACACGCCCTAGCGGCAACATATCCAGCAGCAAAGCCACCAGCAAGCTGCACCAAATAAAAACCGGGCTGGCCGGCAACAAGAGCTGTTGCCCACTGCGCATGATCATGATCGTCCGCCCTTCTTAGGCGGCGTACCGGAAGGCGTGTCCGCCGGACGCGGCGGAATTTGCGCTGACTGCGGTTGCAGAACCATCACATGACGGGCGCCCGACACCAGCGCGAGCGGAGTGCATTGAATGCGCACAAACGCCGATTCTGCACGGCGTTCAATATGGTCGATACGGGCTACCGGCAGGCCTGGTGGATAGACCCCGTCTACGCCGCTCGTGGTGAGTAAATCACCTTGCTGCACATCGGCGCTGCTACCCATGAAGCGCAGCTCCAGTCCGCCGCCCCCTGTATCGCCAAACGCCAAACTGCGCACGCCGGTGCGCAGATTCAACACAGGAATTGCCAGATTTCGATCGATGATCAGCGTCACTTCGCTGACCAGTGGATGCACCAGCGTGACTTGACCGAGCACGCCAAATTCGTCGATGACAGGCGATCCCAACACAACCCCTTGCGACAAGCCCTTGCCGATGATGACCTTGCGCGTATACGGGTCAGCGGCGTCATACAAGACCTCAGCCGCCATACTGTCCACCTTGAGTTGATCACGTAAATCCAGCAACTTGCGAAGGCGGCTATTTTCAAGGGTCAGTTGCTCGACCCGAGTGGATCGGATGGCTTGGGTCGCTCGCATTTGAGACGCCGCTTCTGACTGGGTCTGCGCCTGACGGGCGGTGATGAAGTAATCCCCAACCTCGCGGCCAAACCGAACCGGCTGCAAGGCCAGCCACTGCACCGGATATAGCACGGTTGCAAGTACAGCGCGCAGCGGCTGGGTGACTTTAAAACGTGAGTCAGCCACCATCAGGAACAGCGCCAAGGCACTGAACAGAATCAATTTGGACAGGGCAGACGGCCCCTGCTTGAATATCGGGGGCGGCGTTCGGTCAAGCGTTCCTAATGTCATGAATGGGCACGCAGATGGCACCTGGAAGGTGCCAGATGGCAATTACTCCGTCGTGAAGATGGAGCCCAGACGGTCCATGCGCTCGAGCGCCATGCCGCAACCGCGCACCACACAGGTCAGTGGGTCTTCGGCCACAAACACCGGCAAGCCCGTTTCTTCTGCCAGCAAACGGTCTAAATCGCGCAGCAAAGCGCCACCACCGGTCAGCATCATGCCGCGGTCAGAAATGTCGGCGCCCAGTTCTGGGGGCGTGTGCTCCAGCGCGGTTTTGACGGCCGAGACGATGTTGTTCAACGGGTCTGTCAGGGCTTCCAGAATTTCATTGCTCGAAATCGTGAAGCTGCGCGGCACGCCTTCGGACAGGTTACGGCCCTTGACTTCCATCTCACGCACTTCGGAGCCGGGAAAGGCCGAACCGATATTTTTCTTGATGGCTTCAGCCGTCGGCTCGCCAATCAGCATGCCGTAGTTGCGGCGGATGTAGCTGATGATGGCGTCGTCGAAACGGTCACCGCCGACGCGCACGCTGCCTTTGTAAACCATGCCGCCCAACGAGATGACGCCAACTTCGGTGGTACCACCACCAATGTCGACCACCATCGAGCCGCAGGCTTCGCTCACCGGCAAGCCGGCACCAATGGCAGCAGCCATCGGTTCTTCGATCAGATACACATCGCTGGCACCGGCGCCTAACGCGCTTTCACGGATAGCGCGACGCTCGACCTGGGTCGAACCGCAAGGCACGCAAATGATGATGCGCGGGCTAGGGCGAAAAATGCTGCGCGGGTGCACCATCTTGATGAACTGCTTGAGCATCTGCTCGGTCACGGTGAAGTCGGCGATGACGCCATCTTTCATCGGCCGAATGGCTTCAATATTGCCAGGGACTTTGCCCAACATGGCCTTGGCTTCGTGGCCGACGGCTTGAATGCTTTTTTTACCTTGCGGTCCGCCTTCGTGGCGGATGGCGACGACCGAAGGTTCGTCGAGCACAATGCCGCGGTCGCGTACAAAAATCAAGGTGTTGGCAGTGCCAAGGTCAATCGCCAGATCGGAGGAAAAGTACTGGCGGAAAGATTCAAACATAGTCAGGGTCCAGTTGGGCGTCATGGCAAACTTCGTTACCAGATCACCTTTATTCATGATTGTCGGGGGCTGGTAACGACGATATTTTGCACCGACACCCAGTCCACACCAAAGGCGGGATAATAACGCATCGCCTGCTCCGCAAGGGTCAGACTGGCCTCTACATTGACTTCTTTACACCCCGTTCCAGCCCGATTTTCAAGCTATGGCACTCACCCCAAAAGACATCGCCCGCGTCGCCCAGTTGGCGCGACTGGCACTGCGCCCAGAAGAAACCGAGCACACGCTCGGCCAACTCAATGGTTTTTTCCGCCTCGTTGAGCAGATGGAAGCCGTCAATACCGATGGCGTTGAACCACTGGCGCACCCTGCCGCCATTCTTGGCCAAGTAGCGCTGCGGCTGCGCGAGGACATCGCCACAGAGCCGAACCAGCGCGAAGCCAGCCAGGTCAGCGCACCCGCCGTCGAAGGTGGTTTATTTCTCGTCCCAAAGGTCATCGAATGAGCGCCCTGCATGACCTCAGCGTGGCCGAACTGGCCACCAAACTCGCCGCCAAAGATGTCTCCAGCGTCGAAGTGGCGCAGCATTTCTTGGCGCGCATTCAATCGCAAGACGCCTTGGGCGCGTTTTTGGCGACGGACGAAGAACAGTCGCTGGCGCAAGCCCGCGCCGCTGACGCGCGTATCGCAAATGGCGAACGCAGCCCTTTGCTGGGCGTGCCGCTGGCCCACAAAGACGTCTTCGTCACCCGTGATTTTCCAACCACCGCTGGCTCCAAAATGCTGGCCAATTACCGCAGCCCGTTTGACGCCACCGTGGTCAGCCGTCTGGGTGCAGGCGGCGCCGGCATGGTGTCCTTGGGCAAGCTCAATTGCGACGAATTCGCCATGGGTTCCGGCAACGACAACAGCGCCTTCAAGCCCGTGCAAAACCCTTGGGACACCAGCCGCGTGCCGGGTGGTTCATCCGGCGGATCTGCCGCTGCTGTGGCGGCCCGTTTGGTGCCCGCAGCCACGGGCACCGACACCGGCGGCTCGATCCGCCAGCCGGCCTCGTTGTCAGGCATCACCGGCATCAAACCGACCTACGGTCGCTGCTCGCGTTACGGCATGGTGGCTTTTGCCTCCAGCCTCGACCAAGCCGGTCCGATGGCGCGCAGCGCACTTGATTGCGCACTGTTGCTATCGGCCATGGCCGGCCCTGATCTGGACCGCGACTCGACCTCACTCGATCTGCCCGCCGTTGACTACGCTGCTGAGCTGATCGCGGCCAATGCCCAAGCTGCTGGCGCTAAACCGCTGCAAGGCTTGCGCATCGGTTTGCCCACGCAATTTTTTGGCGCCGGTTGCGCACCTGACGTGCTGGCCGCCGTGCGCGGCGCGCTGGCCGAACTCGAAAAACTCGGCGCTACGTTGGTCGACGTCAGCCTGCCGCTGACCGAGCTGTCGATTCCGGTTTATTACGTGATCGCGCCCGCCGAAGCCAGCAGCAACCTGAGCCGCTACGACGGCGTGCGCTACGGCCACCGCGCGGCCGAGTACACCGACCTCGAGGACATGTACAAAAAGTCCCGCAGCGAAGGCTTTGGCGACGAAGTCACGCGCCGCATCATGATAGGCACCTACGTGCTGTCCCACGGCTACTACGACGCCTACTACCTCAAGGCCCAAAAAATCCGCCGCCTGATTGCTGAAGACTTTCAAAAAGCCTTCACGCTATGCGACATCATTGCCGGCCCGGTGTCACCCACCGTCGCCTGGAAAATCGGTGAGCGTTCGGATGACCCGGTGGCCAGTTATCTGGCCGATATTTACACCCTCTCCAGCAGCTTGGCGGGATTGCCCGGCATGAGCGTGCCGGCCGGTTTTGGCGCGCATGGCATGCCCGTTGGCTTACAGCTGATTGGGAACTATTTCAAGGAAGCGCAGTTGCTGAGCACTGCGCACCGTTTTCAACAAGCGACTGATTGGCATCAACGCAAACCGTGAGCCCCCACGCTCATCACTCCGTGTATTCGCTGCCCCCCGAGGGGGCTGGCCTTTCTAAGGGCGGCCTGTCGAAAGGCTCCGCAGGAACATCGCAATGAACAAAGAAAAGTCACTCTTGGTGCACGGCTACGAAGTCGTCATCGGCTTTGAAACCCACACGCAACTGACCACGCAGTCGAAAATTTTCAGCCGCGCGCCCACAGCGTTTGGGGCAGAGCCCAACACCCAGGCATCTGCCGTTGATTTCGCGCTGCCAGGCGCCTTGCCGGTGATGAACAAGGGCGCGGTTCAACGCGCCATCGAGTTCGGCTTGGCGGTCAACGCGCACATTGCCGAAAGCAGCGTGTTCGCCCGCAAAAACTACTTTTATCCCGACCTGCCCAAGGGTTACCAGATCAGCCAGTTTGAGATCCCGGTGGTGCAAGGCGGCAGTGTCGAATTCTTCCTAGATGGCGAGAAAAAAAGCGTGCGCTTGGTGCGCGCTCACCTCGAAGAAGATGCCGGCAAGTCGCTGCATGAAGACTTCATTGACATGACCGGCATCGACCTGAACCGCGCCGGCACGCCGCTGCTGGAAATCGTCACCGAGCCCGACATGCGCTCGACGGCCGAAGCCGTGGCCTACGCTAAAGAGCTGCACAAGATCGTCACCTGGATCGGTATTTGCGACGGCAACATGCAAGAAGGCAGCTTCCGTTGCGACGCCAATGTGTCGGTGCGCAAGCCCGGCGCAGAGCTCGGCACGCGCCGCGAAATCAAAAACCTGAACAGCTTCAAGTTCATGCAGCAGGCGATGGACTATGAAGTGCGCTGGCAGATCGAACAGATCGAAGACGGCCACACGATTCAACAAGCCACGGTGCTGTTTGACCCGGACACGGGCGAGACGCGCAGCATGCGCAGCAAAGAAGACGCCGCCGATTACCGCTACTTTCCGGACCCAGATTTACCGCCGCTGATGATTGATCGCGCGTGGGTTGAACGCACCCGCAATGAGATGAGCGAGCTGCCACGCGTGATGGCCGAGCGCTTTGTACAAAACCACGGTTTGTCGGACTACGATGCGGGCCAGCTGACGCAAAGCAAAGCGATTGCAGCTTATTTTGAAGCGACGGTGGCGACTTGCGGCCAACCCAAATTGGCCAGCAACTGGGTCATGGGCGAACTCTCGCGCCGGCTCAACGCTGAAGACAAGACAGTCGAATCTTCATCGGTGAGCGCCGCCCAACTGGGACTGTTGATCACCCGCATCGCCGACGGCACGCTGTCGAACAACACCGCGCGCCAAGTGTTCGACGCGCTGTGGACGGGCGAAGGCCGGGACGTCGACGCACTGATCGACGCCAAAGGCCTGAAGCCAATGAACGACAGCGGTGAGCTGGAGAAAATCATCGACGACGTGCTGGCAGCGAATGCCAAAAACGTCGAAGAGATTCGTGCCGGCAACACCAAGGCCTTCAACGCGCTGGTCGGTCAAGCCATGAAGGCGACCAAAGGCAAGGCCAATCCGACGCAGGTGAACGAGTTGCTGAAAAAGAAGTTGGGCTGAACCATCGCCCACACGCCTGCCAAGCACAGCGTCTTTGAAGACGCGCAAGGCCTGCTGACAGGCTGCCTGTTTGTCGCGTTGGCGGTCTGCCTGTTTCGCCAAGCCAGCCTGTTCACCGGCGGCACCACCGGTTTGGCGTTCCTCATCCATTACGTCTGGGGCTATCCGCTAGGGGCCGCCTTGTTCGTCATCAATCTGCCGTTTTACGTCTTTGGCTGGCGCAAGCTGGGGCGGGTTTTCACGGTCAAGACATTTGCCGCCGTGGGCTTGCTCGCAGTCTATGTCGAACTGCTACCGCGTTGGATCGGCTTCGAGCACTTGAACCCTGTTTTTGCCACCGTCATGGCGGGCTTGCTGGCCGGCACTGGCATCCTCATCCTGATTCGCCACGGCGCCAGCTTGGGTGGCGTGAGCATCATGGCCATCTACTTGCAAAAGTCCCGCGGCTGGCGTGCCGGCAACGTGCAAATGGCCATTGACGCTTGCATCTTGCTGCTGGCGCTGTCGGTCACCACACCCGGCCAAGCACTGCTGTCTTTGCTAGGGGCGCTGGCTTTGAATTTGGTGATCAGTGTCAACCACCGGGCGGATCGGTATTACGGGGTTTAGGCCTTGATGCGTTTGCGGGCTGCGCGTCACATCACCCCGTAGCGCTCCCGATAAGCCTGCACGCGCAGCAAGTGCTCGCCCATCTCGTTGCCCGGCTGGGTCGTCAGAAAAGCCAGCAAATCCGACAGCTCCGCAATCGCGCAGACCTGCAAGCCTTCGTGCGAGCGCACATATTGCACGGCGCTGTAGGGCACGTCTTTGATGCTGCCATCGGCCTGGGTTTCAGTCGCCATTTCTTGACGGTCTAAGGCAATCACCACGGCGTGAGGCGTCGCGCCAGCGGCTTTGATGAGGGCAATCGATTCACGCGCGGCGGTGCCGGCGCTCATCACGTCGTCGACGATCAAGACCCGGCCCTGCAACGGTGCGCCGACCAAGCTGCCGCCTTCGCCGTGGTCTTTGACTTCTTTGCGGTTGTAGGCAAAGGGCACGGTTTTGCCCAGCCGTGCCAGTTCAATGGCGACGGCTGCGCCGAGCGGAATGCCTTTGTAGGCCGGGCCGAAGATCATGTCGAACTCGATGCCGCTGGACACCAAGCGCTTGGCGTAGAAGCCGGCGAGGCGTCCGAGCTTGGCGCCGTCGTCAAACAAACCAGCGTTGAAAAAGTAAGGGCTGATGCGCCCGGCCTTGGTTTTGAACTCACCGAATTTGAGCACGCCGCAATCCAGCGAGAATTGCACAAACTCTTGAGCCAACATGTCGTTGGCCACCTTACTTGTCGTCATGGGAAATTCCTTGTTCAAACTCACCAGCCTCAACCTCAATGGCATCCGCTCAGCCACCAGCAAAGGCGTAGAAGCCTGGCTCGAAAAAGCCAAGCCCGATTGTATTTGCGTGCAAGAGATCAAAGCCCAAGCCCCAGACATCGCCGGCCGTTTTGAATCACTGGCCGGCCTGAAAGGGCATTTCCAGTTCGCCGAGAAAAAAGGCTACTCAGGCGTCGGCGTCTACACCCGCCATGAACCGAGCGACGTCATCATCGGCTACGGTTCAGACGAATTCAATGCGGAAGGCCGCTACGTGGAGCTGCGATTTGACCGGCCGGGTCGCACGCACGCGCCCAAGCTGTCGATCATCAGCAGCTACTTTCCCAGTGGCTCGTCGGGTGAAGAACGGCAAGCTG
>CANFSO010000099.1 GCA_947449895.1 Comamonadaceae bacterium | reverse complement strand
TCACCTGGACTTGGCCACCCGCGAAGCCTTGTCGATGGCCCTCAACGAGTTTGAAGGCACCGTCATGCTGGTCAGCCATGACCGAGCCCTGCTGCGCGCCGTGTGTGACGAATTCTGGATGGTCTCTCATGGCGGTGTGGCACCGTTCGACGGCGACCTCGACGACTACCAGCGCTACCTGCTCGACGAAGCCAAGCGCCAACGTGACGTCGCTAAAAAGTCAGCCAATGTCGCGGCGACGCAAGCCGCCACAGCGGTCAAAGCCGCGGCTGCAACGCCCAAGAGCGCCGACACCGTCAAGCCCTTGAAAAAGGAACTCGACAAGGTTGATCAGCAGATGAAAGCCTTGACCGCCGAACGCCTGCCATTGGAAGCCAAGTTGGCCGCCACCACGGTGGCCGCCGACATGGCCCAAACCGGCAAGCGCCTGAAAGCCGTCGACGCTGAGTTGCAACAGCTCGAAGAGCGTTGGTTAGAACTGACCGATCAGATCGAGACGGCCACGGCCTGAAAATCCGCGCTAACGCCAGATCTCTTTGTAGGAGGCCAGCCATCTGGCCGATCTCCGCTGGCTCAAATGGGATACGACATGAGTCTGCCAAATCGCCGATTCTTCACGGATTTGTTACGAATTTGTTACTTATCTGAAGAGATGCTATTGTTGTGAATCTGGCGGTTTTTCGGTGAGAATTGCAATCTAACTCATCCGATGGCCAATGCCACAAAAAAGTACTTCATCGCTGTTGTCCAACACTGTCAAGCCCCTGACATCCGGCACTGTCTGTCGCTGGATCTCGCGCAGAAAGACGCTCAGCTTTCTCACTGGATTGTTGGTCACCCACCCACTGCTCCACGCACAAGATGCCAAACCGGTATTGATTGGTATAGACGGCGAGTTCGGTTTAAGCAACAGCACCTCCGCCCAAGCGATTGAACTTGGCACGCGAATAGCCATTTACGAGATCAACCAAGCGGGCGGCGTACTCGGCGGGCGTCCTCTCGATGTGGTCATACGCGACCACCGCTCCATACCCGCACGGGGTGTCAAAAATATCAAAGAACTGGCCGCCATACCGGAACTGGTAGCCGTGCTGGGTGGACGTTTCAGCCCGGTCATCATTGAGCAGTTGCCAACCCTCAATCAAGTCAAGTTGCCCTTCATGGCGGTCTGGTCCTCGGCGGACGCCATCATCGACAACGGTTCCAAGCCCAACTACGTCTTCAGGCTTTCCTTGCGCGACAGTTTGGCCATGCCCTACATGCTGAACAGTGCGCGCCAACGCGGCTTTGACAAAGTTGGCCTGTTGCTCACCAACACCTCATGGGGTCGCAGCAACCAGGCCGCTGTCGAAAAATATGTCGCCGCCAACCGCTCTCCCGTGATTGTTGAAACGGCTTGGTACAACTGGCAAGTGCCATCCTTGGTCGATCGCTACTTGCGAATGCTCAATGCCGGCGCCAAGGCCATTGTGCTGGTCGCCAATGACAACGAAGCCGCACTCTTGGTACGCGAAGTCGCGGCACTGCCGGCTGACAAACGGATTCCGATCATCAGCCACTGGGGCACCACGGGCGGACGCTTTTTCAGCGAAGCCGGCCCAGCACTCAAAGACGTTGATTTTTCGGTGATCCAAACCTTCAACTTCTTCAAGGTTCGCCCAGCCGAGCTTCAGCGCTTCATGTCAGCAGCAGGTGCCTTGGGCGTCAAGCGCATTGAAGACATTGAAAGTCCGGTGGGCGTGGCGCACGCTTATGACGCGGTGCACCTTTTGGCCAAAGCCATTCAACAGGCCAAATCCACCAACCGCAGCGACGTGCGCAGAGCCCTTGAAAGCATGCCCGCACACCAAGGCTTGGTCAGGCGATACGCGCCAGCCTTCACCGCCAGCCGACACGAAGCCTTTGACAGCCAACAACTGCTGATGGCCCGCTACCGGGCAGACGGCGTGCTGGTTCCCGCTTAACCCCCCCAAAAGTATGCTGACAAGAGCTTCTCTTCCCACCAGCTTGGCCCGGCGCTTTGCATTGGCTGCAGCCGGACTGGCTGCCGGTGCGCTGCTGCTGACATCGCTGGCGTCTTGGTGGCTCCTGACACGTCAGCATGAAGACGCCATGAACGAACTGGCCGCACGCGAGCGGCAATTTCATGCACAAACAATCGGACTCAATCTGAGCGCACTGGCCGTCCGCATGACGGAGGTTGCGGGCAGCACGATTTTGGCCACCGGGCTGGTCGACAGCGCTGGCAAAGAAACGTATTTACAGCCATTTCTGGCGGGTATCAGACAAGTTAACGGCATCCCTGTTGAAGTCCTTTTCACCGACTTCGAGGGAGTTGAAATCGCCAGCAACAACGGGAAATTCAGCACCGCACAGCGGACGTGGCTGCGCCAAAAACTCTTGCTAGGCCGACCGGCATCAGCCATTTTCTTGAATGACAACAAACCAGAACTCGTCGCTCTGGCCCCCTTGCTTTACCCGCGCACCAAAACCCCTGAGGGTGGACTTCTGTACAAGATAGCGCTGAGTGCCCTGCAAACTGACGAGCACATGAAGTTGCGTTGGGGCCTGCCACTTGCAGATGAGCCAACGCAGACCAACCCGGTGAACGTGCCGGCGGTATTTAGCGGCCTGGACTTTCGTATTCAAGGCATCTCACCGCTGGACAGCAACAGGCCACTGTCGCCCTTGTACCTGCCTATTTCTTTGCTTGTTCTGGGTCTGTTTTTTGCTGTCGTGTTTGGCGGCTCGCACATGGCGTCTGTTCTCACCCGCGACCTCCGAAAACTGCAACTTTTTGCCCGAGATTTGGTCCGGGACGGCCTGAGCCAAGAGCGCGCCGAAGTCACCGGCACAGAAGAAATCGCCAGCCTGTCTTCATCCATCAATCAGATGTTGGACCGGCTGTATGAGCAACGCCAAGCCCTCACCCGCGAAGGTGAAAAGTTGAGCGACCTGGCCAACGCTTTGACGCGTGCAGACAAACGAAAAGACGAATTTGTCGCCATGCTGGCACATGAGCTGCGCAATCCATTGGCCCCCATCATGACCGGCGCTGAAGTGCTCAAACTGGCGGCTCAAGACGACCCGCTGGTTCAGCGCACCGGCCACATCATCGGCAACCAAGCCAAGCACATGGCGCGCATCATTGACGACTTGCTGGATCTCTCCAGAATCACGCGTGGACATGTCACGCTCAAGCTAGAAACCATCGACTTTGCCACCGTGGTGGCGGTCGCCATAGAACAGATTCGCCCCCTCATCGAGTCGAGTCAGCATCACCTATCAGTCGTCCTTCCGCCCGGCCCGCTGCCGGTCAGTGGCGACCATGCCCGGCTGGTTCAAATCACCAGCAACCTGTTGAACAACGCCGCCAAGTACACCCCAGATGGGGGTTACCTGAACCTGCGCGTAGTGCTTGAAAACGACGAACTGCGCATGACGGTGGGCGACAACGGCTGCGGCATTGACCCCGACCTGATGCCTGAAATATTTGACCTTTTCACCCAAGGCGAACGCTCCTCCGACCGACACCAAGGCGGCTTGGGTCTCGGTCTGGCCCTGGTTAAAAGTCTGGTCAAGATGCATGGCGGGCGGGTCACAGCAGACAGCCCGGGGATTGGCAAGGGTTCGAGCTTTAATGTGTATTTACCCACCGCCCGCTTGGAGGATTTACAGGCGCAAGTGCCTGCACCATTGACCATCGCGAGGACCCGCGCCTTCAAGTTGCACTTGGTCGACGACAACGTCGACGCGGCCCAAACACTCGCCATGCTGTTGGAAATGGATGGCTACCCAGTGAGCGTCAGCTTTGACGGACACTCGACGCTGCAGCAGGTCCAGGGCGATGGGGACAATCCAGATATTTTCATTCTCGACATCGGTTTACCCGACATGGACGGCACTGAGCTGGCTCAAAAACTACGCGCGCTTCCTCATCTCGAACACAGCAAAATCATTGCGTTGACGGGCTACGGTCAAGCCAGCGATAGAGCCCGTTCACTCGCCGCAGGCTTTGACTACCACTTGGTCAAACCCCTCGACTATGAACAGCTCAAAATGCTGCTGGCCGAGATTGAAGCTGACTTGAAAGCGCTGGCCTGATACCCAAGGGTTATCACGCAAGAAGAACGACTGCCTTGTCAGCGTGCTAATTCCCCATAGATAATGGCCGGCTTTTAAAGCCCCTTACAACATGGAGACAGGCATGAAAACATTTTTAAAATTGGCATTGGTCAGTGCATTGCTGGCCACTGGCGCGGCTCAGGCCCAGACGGTCAAAATCGTTGGGCTGGTTGAACTCAGCGGCACCGGCGCCACATCCGGCACCAATTTTGACAACGGCATGAAGCTCGCCGTCAAAGAAATCAATGCCGCAGGCGGCATCTTGGGCCGCAAGATTGACTACACCTCCAGCGACACCCAGTCCAACCCCGGCGTGGCCAAAGGTCTGGCTGAAAAAGCCGTCGACAACGACGCCTACGTCGTCATGGGCCCGGTGTTTTCTGGCTCCATCATGGTCAGCATGGCGGCCACCCGGCGTGCCGAAATTCCCAACTTCACCGGTGGCGAAGCGGCCGCCATCACGGAGCAAGGCAACCCTTACGTCTTCAGAACATCGTTCACCCAATCCACGGCCATGCCGAAGATTGCCGGCTACATCAAAAACACAGTCAAGGCCAAAGCCGTCGATGTGATTTACGTCAACAACGACTTTGGCAAAGGTGGCCGAGACCTGATCATCAAAGCCTTGGAAGCTCAAGGCATCAAGGTCGGCGCTGACGTTTCCACAGAACCCGGCCAAGTCGACTTCAGCAGCGCCGTGATCAAGGTCAAACAGTCCAGCGCAGATGCCGTTTTCGTCTACTCCAACGAAGAAGAATCCGCCCGTTTGCTGCGTGAGCTCAAAAAGCAGGGATACACCAAACCCGTCATTGGTGAGACCACCTTGACCAGCCAGAAGGTCATCGAACTGGCTGGCGACGCCGCCAATGGCGCTATCGCTCATGTGGGCCTGACGGCAGATGCGCCGCAAGACAATGTCAAGAAATTCGACGCCGCCTACCAGCGCGAGTACAAGTCCAAGACAGACCACAACGGCCTCAAAGGCTATATCGGCATCTACACTGTCAAGGCCGTGACTGAAAAAATCGGCAAATTCGACTCCAAAGCTTTTGCCGCCGCCATGAAAAATCTCAGCCTCTCGGCCAAAGCCACGCCCGGTCTCTTGCTGGATATCAGCTATGACGCCAAAGGCGACCTCGACCGCGAGAGCTACATGACCAAAGTGGTCAACGGCAAACAGGTGGTCACCAGCATCTTGCCGCCCGTCAACAAAAAATAACAGGATCTTTCGTTTACCCATGGACAACAGAAAATTCACATTGGCCGGTGTGATGGGCATGCCCATCAACCAGTCCCGCTCCCCGATTCTTCACAACTACTGGATAGCCCAGCACGGCTTGCGGGGGGCTTACGGCCACTTTCCGGTTGAAGTGAAGAACCTCGAAGCGGCCATCCGTGGCCTGTCCGCATTGGGGCTAGCGGGTTGCAATGTGACCCAGCCGCACAAGGTCGAAGCCCTCAAGTTGATGGATGTGGTGGACCCGTTGGCGCAGCGCATGGGCGCGATCAACTGCATCGTGGTGCAGCCAGACGGCAGCCTGCATGGCTTCAACCATGACGGCTACGGCTACATCCAAAGCCTGAAAGACGCCAATCCCGACTGGCGGGCAGATGCCGGACCGATCGTCGTGCTCGGCGCTGGTGGCGCATCGCGTGCCGTGGTGCTCAGCTTGATCAATCAGGGGGCGACAGAGATTCGACTGGTCAACCGTACGCTGGACAAAGCCCAGGCTTTGGCCGCCGGGTCGGAACACATCGTCAAAGTCGTTCCTTGGGCAGAGCGCAACAGCGCCATGGAAGGCTGTGCGCTGCTGGTCAACACCACCAACCAAGGCATGTATGGCCAGCCGCCACTGGACGTTAACCTAGACGCCCTGCCCAAGTCAGCCATGGTCTCAGACGCCATCTACATCCCACTTGAAACCCCTTTGCTGGAAGCCGCACGCCTGCGTGGCAACACAACCGCCAATGGTTTGGGCATGCTGCTGAATCAGGCCCGCCCCGCCTTCAAATCTTGGTTCGGCGTCATGCCCGAGATCACCGATGAATTGAAGCAAGCCGTGCTGGCCACTTTTTAAGCACTGCCGATGAGCGTTCTGACCGAAAGAAAGATTGACGCGCACTGCCATGTTCTAGACCCCGCCCGGTTTCCTTACGGGGCTGACGTGGCGTACCGGCCGGCCGGTCAAGAAATGGGCGATGCGCGGTATTTCAAGCAGCTGATGGCTTGTTATGCCGTCGAACACGCGCTGCTGGTCGGCCCCAACTCCGGCTATGGCACAGACAACCGCTGCCTGCTGGACGCCATCCAACAGGGTGAGGGGAAGTTCAAGGGCATTGCCGTGGTGCCCAACGACTGCCCGCTGGCCACCTTGGCCGAGCTCAAGTCAGGCGGCGTGATTGGCCTCGCCTTCAACCCGTCGCTTCACGGTTTTGAGCATTACGCCGACATTGAGCCCTTGCTCCAGCGTTTGAAAGCGCTGGATATGTGGGCACAGTTTCAAGTCGAAAACGACCAGCTGGTTCAGTTCATGCCCATGCTCCAGCGCGTCGATGTGAAGTTGATGTTCGACCATTGCGGGCGCCCTGCCATCGATGGCGCGACTCACCAAGCCGGCTTTCAGTCCCTGCTCTCCCTCGGCCGCGAAGGCCGTGCGGTGGTCAAAATCTCAGGCTACGCCAAGTTCTCAAAAGCCGGTTTCCCGTTCCCGGACGTCCGGCCATTTTTGGATGAACTGGTGCAGAACTTTGGCACCCAACACTGCGTCTGGGCATCAGACTGGCCCTACCTCAAAGCCCCTTTCAGGCTCGACTACGGCCCGATGCTCAAAGTCTTTGAAAGCCAATTTTCAAAGGCCGAGCGTGAGGTCATGATGTGGTCTGCGCCCAAGCATCACTTCGGGTTTTGATCCGTCACACCCCCCATTTTGAATCCACGACATTGCCCGTGCGGTGAACAATCCCAAGCGCAGGCGACGCTCGAGGCTAACTTCTTGCGCCGGTGGACGGGGCACGCCGTTCAACGAGCGGCAGATTAAAGTTTTGAATCAACCGATGCAGCTGGCAGAAACACGAGCTACTCGCTCAATCCTTGATTCAGTCCTTCCCCAAACCAACCCGATAGGCCTCTAGCTTGCCAGCGAAGTCGCTCGCGTCGCCATAAGCTAAAAACCGCTTGTAGCGCGCGTGGGTGCCCAAGACTTTGCGCGCGTGCTTGATCGGGCAAAAATACTCCTCTGTGCGGGCCAAAATTTCGGCCATGTAGCTCATCAGGCCGTTGCCGTATTCGCAATACGTGCAGTGGAACTTCTCAATGAAGTTCAGGTAGTGGAGTTGGTGCCTGTCAAACACCATGTAGTCTGATCGCTTGACCTTGGCCACCCCGTAAACCGGGAAGCACACCCATTGGTAAAAGCTGACGCACAGGTCGAGCATCATCAGCGGCAAGATCATGGCGTAAATCACCGGCCCGGTGATCAGGTTTTGTGGCCGGTAGCTGACGACCCAGCGGAAAAACCCCGTCTTCAGCTTCTTGTGCGCCGCCTTGACGGAGCTTTCAAACTCTATCCGCTTGCCCTTGATCTCAAAAAACATCTTGCTTTCTTGCGCGTGGATGGCACTGCGCAGCTCATCTTCTAAGGCAGACATTTTCGCCATCAGCTGAGAAATGTTGTCGTTCATAGGGCTCCAACGGTTTGATGTGTCCGCCTATCTTATGTCCTGAACCAACACAAAACCCCTTCAGCGAAACGTCTTTATTTGACAATAACGACGAACTTACGAATTTGTCATTTTTACCTTTTTCAATGACTACAAATAATAAATGTGAGTAATTTAATAGAATTACATTTATCATTATTTATATTTATTGTTTAGCTATTTCTAATGAATACAATAGCTGAGTTTTCAAATAAAACCCCACTATTTTTCCGCCAATGTTGAGATTCAAACCCCCGGTCCATGCAAAAGTTCCGGCTCATATCGCTGTGATCATGGACGGCAACCGCCGCTGGGCCAAGAGCTTTGGCTTGCCTGTCGCGCTGGGGCATGCCAGTGGTGCGCGCCGGGTGCGCGGCATTGTTCAGGCCTGTGCAGACCGGGGTGTGAAGTTCATCACCTTGTTTGCCTTCAGCACTGAAAACTGGGCCCGACCGGCAGACGAAGTCTCCAGCCTGATGGGCTTGCTGGCCCTCTACCTGCAAAAAGAAGTCAAAGACATGAACGCCAAAGGCGTTCGCCTGTTGGTGGTCGGAGACACCTCTAAATTCTCGCCACGCATCCAGTCGCTCATCCAGGGCGCGCAGGCCAACACCGCGCACAACACCACCATCACGTTGACCATCGCCGCCAACTACGGTGGCCGCTGGGACGTGCTGCAGGCCGTCAAGGCTTGGCAGCTGGCCCACCCGGGTGAGTCAGTCGATGCGATGGATGAAAAATGCCTGAGCCCTTACCTGGCACTCGCTTACGCGCCAGACCCTGAGCTATTGATCCGCACCGGTGGCGAGTCCCGCGTCAGCAACTTCATGCTGTGGCAGACGGCCTACACCGAGCTTTTTTTCACCGACGTGCTGTGGCCCAGCTTCACAAGCAAAGAACTCGACCGGGCACTCGCCTGGTATGCCGAGCGCGACCGCCGTTTTGGTGGCAGCAGCACCCTCCCCGCAACATTCAACAGCACCGCTTTGGCGGCCAACCACACCTTTTAAAGCATGTTTTTTCACGCCCCTTTAAACCGGTTAACGCAATTAACCCGATTAACCGGCTCAAGCGCCCGGCAGTTGTCGCCTGCGGCTTTGGCTTTAACAGCTGTCATGGCCCTCAGCGGCTGTGCGCTGGCCCCCGGCATGTACGTTGGCACGTCGATGCAAAAAACGGACGACTACTCAGCCGCCCAAGACGCGCCGCCAGCCGGCCGACTGACCCCCATCACCCCGGCCCTGATCAGCCAGCAGCGGGCCAGCCGCAACGAAGACATCAGCCCAGAGGTCAAAAAACTCTTTGGCCAGCCTAAGCCCTACGTGATTGGCGCGGGGGATGTGCTCAACATCGTCGTCTGGGACCACCCCGAACTGGCCATTGCACCGGCTGGTGGTTTGGCAACCGACGCTGCCAGCTTGGCACCCGTTGGCAATGGTTTCAACGTCAGCAAAGAAGGCTCGGTGCAATTTCCGTATGTCGGAACGCTCAAGCTCAGCGGGCTGACTGAAGACGAAGCCCGCGACCTGTTCACCCAGCAACTGGCCAAATTCATCAAAGACCCGCAAGTCACCGTGCGCATGCAGTCCTACCGCAGCGGCCGGGTCTACATGGACGGCGAGTTTCGGCTGCCCGGCCTGCAGCCGCTCAACGACATCCCGATGACGCTGCCTGAGGCCATCGGTCGGGCCGGTGGTTTTGCCACCACGGCCGACAGGTCGTCGATCCTCATCACCCGCAACGGCAGCACGGTCAACGTGAATTTGCCCCTCTTCACAGCGCGCGGCATCAACCCCGGCAACATCATGCTCACCAACGGTGACCTCGTCAACGTTCGCAGCCTCGAAGAATCCAAGGTCTATGTCTTGGGCGAAGTCCAGCGCCCCGCCAGCCAAAACCTGCGCAACGGACGCCTCACGCTGAACCAAGCCCTCGGCGAGGCCGGCGGCGTCAACCAAGGCTCAGGCGACCCCCGGCAG
>CANFSO010000098.1 GCA_947449895.1 Comamonadaceae bacterium | reverse complement strand
GCCAAGACTTCAGGCGGCAAGTCCTTGGGTTCAATCATCTGCGCGGGCGCCATGACGGTGAGCCAGTGGCAAATGTTTTCTAACTGCCGCACGTTGCCAGGAAAACCAAAGGTGCTGAGCTGCTGCAAGGCCGCGTCGGAAATACGTTTTGGCTCCACACCGAGTTGCTTGGCGCTTTGTTGCAAAAAGTGGCGGGTCAGCATGAAGACGTCTTCACGCCGTTCACGCAGCGCGGGCAGGCGCAGGCGAATCACATTCAGGCGGTGATACAAGTCTTCCCTGAAGTGGCCGTCTTTGACGCATTGCTCCAGGTCTTGGTGCGTAGCCGCAATGACGCGCACATTGGATTTGACAGCGTTGTGCCCACCGACGCGGTAGAAGTGGCCGTCTGACAAGACGCGCAGCAAACGTGTTTGCAGGTCAAACGGCATGTCACCGATTTCGTCCAGAAACAGCGTGCCGCCGTCGGCCTGCTCAAAGCGGCCGCGACGCATGGTTTGTGCGCCGGTGAAAGCACCGCGCTCGTGGCCGAAGAGTTCGGACTCCAACAAGTCTTTCGGAATCGCCGCCGTGTTGATGGCGATGAAAGGCCCGTTGGCGCGCGGTGAATGTTTGTGCAGCGCACGCGCCACCAGCTCTTTACCGGAGCCGGATTCGCCGGTGATCATGACCGTGACATTGCTTTGGCTGAGCCGACCAATGGCGCGAAAGACATCTTGCATAGCCGGAGCCTGCCCGAGCATTTCGGGCGCCAAGGCCATGCGTTCTTCAGCGACTTCTTCGCGCTGGCTTTCTTCGACCGCACGGCGAATCAGCTCGACGGCTTTGGGCAAATCAAACGGTTTTGGCAGGTATTCAAATGCGCCACCCTGAAAGGCCGAAACGGCACTGTCGAGGTCAGAGAATGCGGTCATGATGATGACCGGCAAACCAGGCAGTTTTTCTTTGACCGTCTCTAACAGGTCAAGGCCCGAGCCACCCGGCATGCGGATGTCGCTGACCAGAATTTGGGGTCCGTCTTCGTCTGTGGCTGTCGCCAGTGCGGTCAGCACTTCTCGCGGATTGGTGAAGCTGCGCGTCGGCAGACCTTCCCTCAAGAGGGCTTTCTCCAGAACGAACCGGATGGACTGGTCATCGTCAACGATCCAAATCGGTTTCATGTGGCGCTATCCCTATGTGTCAATTCAATGGATGGGACAGACCTCAAGGCAGAGGAATCAGGATCTTGAAGTCTGTACGGCCCGGCACACTGTCGCACTCAATCAAACCGTGGTGTTGTTGAACGAAGGTTTGTGCCAACGTCAGCCCCAGCCCCGAACCGCCCTCCCGCCCTGACACCAGTGGATAGAAGATTCGGTCTTTGATGGAGTCCGGCACGCCCGGTCCATTGTCAATCACATGCAATTCCAATGCCAAGCGATAGCGTTGTTTGCCGAAAGTGACTTGGCGCGCAATGCGGGTCTTGAAAATGATCTCGCCATCGCCGGCGGCAACTCGCTCACCGAGCGCTTGCGCCGCGTTATGAGCGATGTTCAGCACCGCTTGAATGAGGTGTTCACGGTCGCCACGAAAGTCGGGGATCGAGGTGTCGTAGTCGCGCGTGGCTTTGAGTCCCTTTGGAAACTCAACTTGAATCAGCGAGCGCACGCGCTCACAGACCTCATGAATGTTCACGTCTCCCACCAAGTGCGGCCTGCGGTGCGGGGCCAACAAACGATCAACCAAAGACTGTAGCCGATCCGCTTCGTGGATGATCACCTGGGTGTACTCGATCAACTCCTTCGACTCAATCTCCATCTCTAACAGCTGCGCTGCGCCACGTATGCCGCCCAGCGGATTTTTGATTTCATGCGCCAGATTGCGGATGAGTTCTTTGTTAGCCTGCGCTTGGTCGATGAGTCGCTCTTCGCGGTCTTGTTTGGCCTGTTGCTCCAATGGCAGCAACTCAACAATGATTTCGCCCGCCACATCGGTCTGGGCCACCACCACATGCACAGGCAAGTGATCAGAGCCGGAGCGTCTGAGCCAGGCGTCGTAGCGCAAGGCAGCAAACTCATTGCTACCAGCACCAGCCAGCGCGTTGCGCAAGATCAGCGCGTCGGTGAAGCAATCCGGGAATTGGGAACCCTCAATGGTGCGGCGCGAAATGCCCAGCGCGTCTTCAAGGGCGGCGTTGGCGAAAAGCACAACGCCGTCGATATGAACCACGGCCACAAGCGTTGCCAGTAGATCGAAGGCCTGGTAGCGGGTGGCCGCCGATACAGGTTGTGGTTGTTTCGTGTTGGGGGTTTTCAAGAGGTCTATTTTGACCCAAGAATCGGCTGCTTGGGCTTACGGGGTTGACTGACCCGGCATAGCCACCGTCGTCGGAAGTCGTGCTATTTCACGCTTCAGTCCAGCGATGTCGCCCATAAAGCGATTGATGCCATCTTTGAGCTCATTGATACGGTCTTGGTAGCGCTGCGGATGACGTGTTTCGGCGCCAAGCTTTTCAGGCTCACCGTTGTTGTATTCCTTTTGCTGATCGGCCAGACGGGTTTCAGCCGTTCTCAGCTCAGCCAGCAGAATGCTGCGGACATCACTGTCGCGAGCACGTTGCGCGGCAGCGTCTGTAGAAGGGCTGGTGTTGGCGACCGTGTTGCGCCGCACGCTGCGGGCTGGCGCGCTGGCCACGGTTGGGCTGGCGCCCTCTTTGTCAACGCTGTTGACGCGTGTTCCGGGGACCACCGTGACGTTACCGCCCGCGACCAACTGACAACCGCGCGTCGCGGCCAAGCCCGCATCGTTGAGGTATTCATTGCCACAACGGTAAATGGCGCTTTGGGCCATCGCCACAACGCTGGTTGTCGCTAAGACCACAGCAGTGACAGTGAAGTACAGAACTTTTTTCATGAGCGCCAATTATCTTGCAAAGTGCGCTAAAAATAAAACGCAAAAAGGACAGCCGAAGCTGTCCTTTTTGCTGCGGCACTGCCCGACCCAAGCCGGTGCAGTGTTACAGAGCCCGCTTTACAGCGAGTAGTACATGTCGAACTCGATCGGGTGCGTGGCTTGACGCAGACGCGTGACCTCGCCCATTTTGAGTTCAATGTAAGCGTCGAGCATGCTGTCGGTGAAGACGCCGCCCTTGGTCAAGAAGCTGCGGTCTGCGTCGAGGCAGTCGAGCGCTTGGTCCAAGCTGTGGCAAACCGTTGGCACCAAAGCGTCTTCTTCAGGCGGCAGATGGTACAGATCCTTGGTGGCGGCTTCGCCGGGATGGATCTTGTTTTCGACGCCGTCCAGACCGGCCATCATCAGGGCCGAGAAGCCGAGGTAAGGGTTCATCAGTGGATCTGGGAAACGTGCCTCGATGCGGCGACCTTTAGGGTTGGACACGTGCGGAATACGGATCGACGCAGAGCGGTTCTTGGCTGAGTAAGCCAACTTGACCGGTGCCTCATAACCTGGGACCAAACGCTTGTAGCTGTTGGTGCCTGGGTTGGTGATCGCGTTCAGGGCACGTGCGTGCTTGATGATGCCGCCGATGTAGTACAGGGCGAAATCTGACAGGCCTGCATAGCCGTCGCCGGCGAACAAGTTTTTGCCGTCTTTCCAGATCGACTGGTGCACATGCATGCCGGAACCGTTGTCACCAACGATGGGTTTTGGCATGAAGGTCGCGGTCTTGCCGTAGGCATTGGCGACGTTGTGAACCACGTACTTCAGAACCTGTGTCCAGTCAGCGCGTTCAACCAGCGTACTGAACCGGGTACCCAGTTCGTTCTGGCCTGGGCCAGCAACTTCGTGGTGATGGACTTCGACGGGGATGCCCAAGGATTCGAGAATCAGGGACATTTCCGAGCGCATGTCGTGCATGCTGTCGACCGGTGGCACTGGGAAGTAACCTCCCTTGACGGTTGGACGGTGGCCGCGGTTGCCGCCATCGAGCTTCTTGCCCGAATTCCAAGGCGCTTCGTATTCGTCGATCTTGAAGAAGGTGCCCGACATGTCGGTGTTCCAACGCACGTCGTCGAAGACGAAAAATTCTGGCTCTGGTCCGAAGTACGCTGTGTCGCCCAGGCCGGAGGCCTTGAGGTACGACTCAGCGCGCTTGGCGATCGAGCGTGGGTCACGGTCGTAGGCCTTGCCGTCGGCAGGCTCGACGACGTCGCAGCTCATGAAGATCGTTGTCTCTTCAAAAAACGGGTCGATGTTGGCCGTGTTGGCGTCAGGCATCAGTTGCATGTCGGAGGCTTCAATGCCTTTCCAACCGGCGATGGATGAGCCGTCAAAAGCGTGGCCCGAAGTGAACTTGTCTTCGTCGAAATGAGACACAGGCACGGTGACGTGCTGCTCTTTACCACGGGTGTCAGTGAAGCGGAAGTCAACAAACTTGACTTCGTTTTCCTTGACCATTTTCATGACGTCTGCGACGGTCTTTGCCATCAGAATCTCCTGTTGCTGGATGGTTGTTAAAAAATCTGCTCAGTGCCAGTGAATGCACTTTTTATGCCAATGGGGTGTTTCTGTGAGTCAACCCAACCGTTGATTGTGCCGTCAACAGCGGTGTTTTTAGCCACCAACTGAACAAGAATCACAAAAAGTGAGGACCAGAAACAACTTAAAAATGCGTCAAAGTGCGTTTTTTGCACCAATTTAGAACATATTCAACGCACCATTCAAGTGCAAAACTCAGCGCACCAATTCAGGGCCCAACTTGACATTGAAAACATGCAAGCCAGCCAGTAGCGCCGGGTAGGCGGCATTGACCTCGGCTGGCGCACCTTTGACGCCCAGTTCAATATGCCGACCGTATTGGGGGTGATCGACGCTAGGCAAGCTGAACACTTTGACGCCAGGGTGCCGCGCTTCGAGCTCGATCATCAGCGGCGTCAGCATGGCCTCCATCGAGCCCATGACGATGACTGATTTTTCGCTGTAGGCCTGCAGTTGGTGCAAGTGGCTGTAGTGGGTGTCGAGCACCCACTCGATCATCGGCCAGGCCATCACAGGAAAGCCCGGCACGAAGTAAACGCCGCCCTCGCCTGCGGGACAAAAGAAGCCCGGAATCTTGTTGTACGGGTTCGGGATGATGCTGGCGCCCACCGGGAACGTGCCCATGTTGAGGCGGTGGATGTTGTCTTCGCGGTCAGGCTCGTACGGCAGACCCTGCTCTCGGGCGACGTCGTGCATGCGGTCATGAATCAAGACCTTGGCCTCGTGGTGCAGCGCCAGCTCGACGCCTAAGGCACGCGCAGCGCATTGACGGGTGTGGTCGTCAGGCGTGGCGCCAATGCCCCCGCACGAAAAGACCACGTCGCCGTGTTCGCGGGCAGACGCAAAGGCCCGCGCCAAGGTCGCGGTGATGCGCTCTGGATCGTCGCCCACGTAGTCGGCATAACTCAGTTGCAGGCCACGCGCACCCAACAGTTCGATGGTTTTGGCGAGGTGCTTGTCGGCACGTTTACCAGAGAGAATTTCATCGCCAACGATGACGATTCCGAAGTTTTGAGCCATGGTGTGACAGCGCGCGGAGCGCTCAGGTTGAAGGACGATTGAAAGAATCTGCGGCCACAGCAGTCGCGTTGTCGGCTCTCAGCTTTTGCAAAGCAGACAAGGCGTAGTGCGTGAACCAGAGCGATGAAAAGGCAAACACCAGGGTGTAGATCCAAATGGCAATCGGCACAAGGATGGGCGCCATCGCCACAAACATGGCGCCGGAGGCCCAGATCACGCTGGGCGCCGCCCCGAGGTAGCCGCTCAATATGCCAATGCACAGCAAGGGAACGCGGTGCGTCTTGAAAACCTGCTCCCGTTCTTGCGCGCTGGCGTGATCGGCCAAGGCATCGTAGGCCATGACACGGTAAGTCAGCCAGCCCCAGATCAGCGGCGGCACCACCAGCACCAACGGCGGAATCAGCCACAGCGGCAGGGACAACAACAAGGCCAGACAAGCCATCAAGGTGGACGCCAGACTCCACAGCAAGCTGGCCCAAAACGAGGCCCCTTTTCTGCGGTCAAGCAAAGGGAAACGTCGCTCAGCCACAAAGCCAACCATCGTCGGCGTCATCAGCAAAGCAACAAACAACAGTGAGGTCATGACGATGACCGGAATCGCCATGACCAGCAGCAGTGCGGGCGCCATCACCAAGCGCAAATCACTCAACCCCAGACCTTGCAGCCACTCGGTCATGCTGGCGACCAACTGGTAGCTGTCCAGCTGCGTGCGCAGCAGATCGACCGCGTCGTTCCAATAAAAATACCCCAGCCCCAGCGCGACTGCCGCCATGATGACCAGCGGCAGAAAAGACAAGGCGATCACCCTTGGGTGCAGGCAGTACAGTGCGGCGCGCCAAAAGGAGTCGATCAGCCGGTTCATGGGCGCCCCAAGAGTCGTTTCAGTCCGCGCCACTGCTGCGACCACAGGCTGGGGCCGTCGTCGAGCGTTTGACCCTGCGGTTCTTTGACCCCGGTGGGGTCGTAATGTGTCTGAAAGTTAGCGGTACCAAACAACTGGTCCCACCATGGCAACAACACGCCGTAGTTGCCATGGCCTGAATGAATACTGTGGTGCACCCGATGAAACAGCGGGCTGACCCAGAGCCGCTCGCCGATGCGTCCAAAACTCAGGCGCACATTGGCGTGTTGCAGACTTTCACTGAGTTGCGTCAGCGCCACGATGGCGACGAATTGCTCCGGTGCGACACCAATCACTTGGGCCAACAGCACCAGCAAAACACTGACCAGCACATCGTCGATCAGGTGGTTGCGGTTGTCGCTCCACATGGTCATCTGCTGCTGCGAATGGTGCAATGAATGCAAGCGCCACCAGAGGCCAATGCGGTGCTGGCCACGGTGCAGCCAATAGGCAGCCAAGTCAAAGGCCAGCAGGTAAATTAGAAAGCTGGCCACCGCACCGTCGGTCACGCCAGGCCACACTTGGTCAAGGTGAAAGGTGCCCACACCAGCAGTTCGCAAAAGACCGAAGCCGTTGTTGAAGATCGGCTCCAACGTGAAAAAAAGTGCCACCCGAAACAGCCCCAAACGATGGATCAAGGTGTAAATCACGTCGGTGCGAATGCTGGCGCGGTCTGTCTCCGGCTCAGCGGGCCGCCAGCGCTGCAAGGGGCCAATCACCAGCAGCAATACGGCTATCTGGATCAACCCAACCAACAACCAAGTGCTGGCGGCGTAGGCGTCTTCCAACAAATTGCCCATGCCTAGCTGGAACAGCCAAGGCGCGACCATGTCAAACAGCGTTGACTGAAAAGCGGCGAAGGCGTCTGTGAACCAATTCATGTTCGACCTCCAACAACCGCGCCAGAAGAAGCCGAAGATTGATTCGAATGCTGCTCGATCCAGCGCTTGTACTGTGGATGCTCGCGCAGCGTGGCAAAGCAAAATCCGCGTGCTTTGAGGCCGACGATCAGCGGCTCCAGCACGGCGGGCGCCCACGGATCTTGGCGTGACCAGATGCCTAGATGCGCCACCAAGATGTCGCCAGACTGAATATTTTTCAAGGCTTTTTGCAGCAACTGCGCGTTGGGGAATCGATCGCTGGGCAGCTCGTCCCCCAAAAACCCAGCCGGGGCCCAAGCCACATGCGCATAGCCACAACTGCGCGCCGCCTTCAGCAGTTCAGGCGAGGTTTTGCCACCGGGCGCACGAAATAGCGGCAGCGTTTTTTGACCGGTGATCTCCTGCAAGCGCAGCTCAGATTTATGGATTTCGGCACAGTACTGCGCTGCTGTCACAACCTGCTCTTGCCCTTCTTGCGGGCCGGCTGAAGGCCGAACCCGAAAACGCACGGCTTCGTTCTTACCCGCCACATCCGAGCGCCAATAAGTGTGGTCGTAGGTGTGTGAGGCGAACTCATGGCCCTCGGCAGCGCGGGCTTTCCACCAGCTGGCCCAGTCGCTGCCCAAGCTGCCGTTGCCGGTCTGGGTGCGCTCTTGCGCCGCAAAGAATGTTACCTGCACAGCGTGCTTTTTCAGCACGTCGGCGATCAATGGGGCCACGGCCATGTGACCGGTGTCAAAGGTCAGGTAAACAGGTGCAGCGCAGCCACCGGCCCACAGCGCCGGGGCGAAAGTTGCCAAAACAGCCCAGCCAACGGCACGGGCCAGCATGTCAGCGCGGCGCATGGTCCAAAGTCCAAACACCGTGAGGGCTCTTGCCAACATTCACTTGCCTCACCAGCTTGCCGCTGGCCAGATCAATCACGCTGAGCTTGCGGGCCCAACGCGAAGAGACAAAAAGCTGCTTGCCGTCGCGCGTCACTTCCATGCAATCAGGGCCGCCCGGCACCGCAAAGCGGCCAACGACGTCCAGGGTCTGCAGGTCAATCTTGCTGATGGAGTTGGCCACGCGGTTGCTCACAAGCACATGACGACCATCGCCCAAGGCCCGAAACGCATGCGCGCCCAGCCCGGTTTTGATGACTTTGCTGCGCGCAGGCTGTGGCCCAGCAACGTCATAGACCTCGACCGAATCGCTGCCGGTCAGCGCCACCAAAATACGCTTGTCATCGGCCGTGCCGAACAAGTCGGCGGGCATCTGGCCGGTTTTGATGCGCCATTTGACGGTTTGCGTTTGGAGATCCAACGCGATCAATTCGTCGCTGTCTTGCATGGTCGAATAAACCGTGCTGCTCTTGCTGTCAATCCACAGGTGGCTGGGCGTCTTGCCGGTCGACACGCGCTTGGCCAGCGTCATGTTGCTGCCGTCCCAGCGGAAAATGTCAATGTGATTGAGCCGGTTGGCGGCCGTGACGAACCACTTCATGTCCGGCGAAAAGCGCAAGTGGTACGGGTCCAAAATACCGCGCACGGTGTGCTGGACTTCTGCCGTTTTGGGGTCGATGAAGGTCAGCGAGTCCGACAGCGCATTGGCCACAATGACCGATTTTTCGTCCGGCGTCAGGTACAGATGGTGCGGCTGCTTGCCGGTGGCGATGCGCCGGGTTTCGGTCCAGGTTGTCACGTCCAACACGCTGACACTGTCGTCCAACGAATTCAGCACGAACAAGGGTGGCTTGGCGGGTGCTGGCGTGACCGACGCCACAGGCGTAGCAGCCGACACATTCAAGACAGACGCCGACAACAGCGCCAACACAAAAGGAAGAAAGCGGGATGCAGAAATCACAAAAATGCCTTGTCTGATCAGCGCGCCAGTGTAGCGGCCGAAGTCTCAATCAACGACTCATTCAACGTTACAGGCAGCGCAGCCGCCGACACAGGCGCTGAGATACTCGCCAAATCGTCGGCCGTCAGCCAGCGCCACTGGCCGGGGGCCAAGTCAGCCGGCAGCAGCAAGCCGCCAATGCGTGAGCGGTGCAAAAACTCAACCCGATTGCTCACCGCCGCGATCATGCGCTTGACTTGGTGGTACTTGCCCTCAGTCAAGGTCAGACTGAGCTGAAGTTCGCCGGTTTGCACGCAAGCCGCCGCACGCACCGGTTTTGGGTCGTCATCCAGCACCACGCCGTCCAGCAGTTTTTGCACCTGCTGCGCGTCGACCGGATGTTTGACAGTGACCTCATAGACCTTGGGCACGTGGTGCCGGGGCGAGCTCATGCGGTGGATGAATTTACCGTCGTCCGACAGCAGCAACAAACCGGTGGTGTCTTGGTCTAAGCGGCCAACCGCCTGCACGCCTGCCGCTGCACCGCCGCCGCGTTGACGAATCGGCGGGGGCAACAAGGTGTAAATGCTGGGGTGCATGCTGGGCTTTTGCGAGCACTCATAAGCCGTTGGCTTGTGCAGCATCAAATAAGCTTTTTCTTGGTACTCCCAAGGGGTGCCCTGCACCTCGAAGTGAAGCCCGTGAGCCTCAAAAGGGGCGGCAGCGTCATCGCAGACCGCACCGTTGACGACGACCAAGCCCTGTTGCACCAAACCGGCGCAAACCCGCCG
>CANFSO010000097.1 GCA_947449895.1 Comamonadaceae bacterium | reverse complement strand
GTTGGCGGCCTGCGGAATCGACTCGGCCATGAACTGCACTTGACCACCCATCAGGTCGGTGAAAGCAGGTGCACTTCCGCGGTAAGGAATGTGCACCATGAAGAGCTGGGTGGCGTTCTTGAACATCTCAGGCACCAAGTGGCTGATGCCACCGTTACCCGCCGAGCCGTAGTTCAGTTGCCCTGGCCGGGCGCGGGCGTAGTCGACAAACTCTTTGAGCGTGGTCACCGGCAACTTGGGATTGACCAATAGCGCCAGTGGTTGCATGGCCGTGCGCGCGATCGGTGTGAAGTCTTTCAGCGTGCTGTAGGGCAGGCGGGTGTACAGCGCCGGGTTGATGACCATCACGCCGGTATTGGCCAGCATCAGCGTGTAGCCGTCGGGCGCTGCCTTCATCACGTCTTGCGCGCCCACAGTGCCGCCAGCGCCAGACTTGTAGTCGATCAACACCGGCTGACCGAGCACGGCCTGCAGACGATCGGAGAGCAGTCGCGCGTGCTGGTCGAGCGGCCCGCCCGCCGGAAAGCCGATGACGACGCGAATCGGCTTGTCGGGGAACGCCGCCCAAGCACTGCATCCAGTCGCTAGCAGGCAGACGCTGAGCAGCGTGCGCCGGGTGAGTTCAGCCGTGGTCTCGAAAAATGGACGTTGACGGAATGGCTTGGTGGGCATGGGGATCTTTCGGCAGTTGATTTTGAGGCTGAACTGAGCCGCATTTTGGCTGTGCCTGATCATAAGGAACTGAAGCCGGCTCGCCGGTCTTTGGTGTCTGGCATGATCGGCCGCATACAAAAGAACCAGTATGGCCAGGGTTGAGATGCTCCGACATGCTAAAAATACTCAAAAAAACACGTGATTTCATCGTCAAAATCCACTGCCACGACGCATTCCCATTTTTCTGACGATCTGCTTGGCAAGCCCTTAGACGGTTGGCGGCTGAAGGTCTACACCGTCATTTTTGAGGCCGACACCGTGGCAGGTCGACGCTTTGATGTGATGCTGATTTTGGCTATTTTGATCAGCGTCGGCGTGGTGATGGCGGACAGTGTGCAGTCCTTGAACGACCGCTTTGACCCCTTGTTCACGGGGCTGGAATGGCTTTTCACCGTGTTCTTCACGCTGGAGTACATCGCGCGTTTGGTGTGTGTGCGCCGTCCCCTGCGTTACGCCACGAGTTTTTTTGGCGTGATCGATTTATTGGCTGTGTTGCCAACGTATCTGGCGCTGTTTTTCCCGGAGCTTTACGCGCTGATTGACGTGCGCGTGCTGCGTTTGCTGCGCGTCTTCCGGGTCTTCAAGCTCGCCGCTTACGTGGATGAGTATCAGGCGCTGGCCCAGGCGTTCGTCGCCAGTCGCCGCAAGATTCTGGTGTTCTTGTCAGCCGTGTTGATGCTGGTGCTTATTTTTGGCACCGTCATGTATGTGGTCGAAGGGCCGGGCAATGGCTTCACCAGCATTCCGACGTCGGTTTACTGGGCCATCAGTACCTTGACCACCGTCGGCTTTGGCGACCTCGTGCCAAAGACTGATTTTGGCCGCTTGATTGCCTCCTTCATGATGCTCATGGGCTGGGGCACGCTGGCGGTGCCGACCGGTATTGTCACGGCAGAAATGGCCGCGCAGCGCATGGGCCGCCACGCCGACTTGCCGACCACCCGTACCTGTCAAGAGTGCCTGACTGAAGGCCAAACAGAGGCTGCCAAATTTTGCTTCAACTGCGGCGCCGAACTACCTGTTTACCAGCACGACGAAGAGGCAGCCAAGGGTTAATCCGGGCGCGGCGTCAGGCGACGCGGTGTGATCTCGACGGAGTCGGTGGTGGTGCTCATCCACACCGTGCCGTCTTGCACCGTCACCTGCAGCTGCATGGTGCGGGCCGCGAGCTTGGCCAGCGCCTGACTTTCAGCTGCGTCAATCTGCCAGACCACCAAGTTGCTGGCCCGTGTGAGCTTGGTTTCAATGCCTTTCCACCACACCGGCGTGCTGCTGGAAAAGCTCAGCACCGTCACCCGTTCCGCCCGGCCGGCAGCGCGCATCAAGCGCTTGTCATCGGGCTGGCCGACGTCAATCCAGTGCAGGATGGCGTCGGTGTAATCCTTGTGCCAGAGTGCGGCTTCGTCCACATCCCACAGATCTTTGGCGAACTCGAGCTTGCCCTTGTTGTCATCGGCGGTGACGTTCAGTGCGAACGCCAACAGGCGGATCATCATGCGTTCGTCGGCCTCTGACGGGTGGCGCGCGATGACCACCGTGTGGTCGGCATAGACGTTGCGGTCCATGTCGGCAATTTGCAATTGGGCTTTGTAGATGGTGGCTTTGAGTGCCATGAACAGTTCTCGGGTCGGGTGCAGGAAAGAGAGCTATTGGAACAGTCTTTTAGACAAGGGCTTTGGCTGGCGTTATTTCGCTATAGTGGCTGTTCGCCAATTGACAACAATTAAAGCGGCTTTAGACAACAGCCCTCACAGAGAAACTCAAACATGACCCGATCCCTTTTCAGTGCCACCATTGCTGGCAGCCTGCCTAAACCCGCTTGGTTGTCAGAAACCCAAAAACTCTGGCCGCAGTGGAAAGCCGAAGGCACTGAGCTGGCGCAGGCCAAGCTGGATGCAACGCTGCTGTGGATCAAATCCCAAGAGGACGCCGGCCTCGATGTGATTGGTGACGGCGAGCAGTCGCGCCAGCATTTCGTGCACGGCTTCTTAGAGCAGGTCGAAGGCATCGACTTCGACCACAAGGTGAAGATGGGCATTCGCGACAACCGCTACGACGCGATGGTGCCGCAGGTGGTTTCAGCACTCAAGCTCAAGGGCCGCGTGCACGCCGCCGAAGCCCAGTTTTTACGCGCCCACACAAAGAAGAAAATCAAATTCACGCTGCCCGGCCCAATGACGATTGTGGACACCGTGGCCGACCAGTTTTACGGCGACAAGATCAAGCTGGCGATGGCCTTTGCCGAACTGCTGAACCAGGAAGCCTTGGCCTTGCAAGCAGACGGTGTGGATGTCATTCAGTTTGACGAACCGGCCTTCAATGTCTACATGAAGGAAGCAGCCGACTGGGGTGTCAACGCACTTGAGCGCGCAGCGCAGGGCCTCACCTGCACGACCGCCGTGCACATCTGCTACGGCTACGGTATCAAAGCCAATGACGACTGGAAAGAAACGCTGGGTGAGGAGTGGCGGCAGTATGAGCAGGTGCTGCCGGCGTTGGCCAAAAGCAGCATTCAGCAAGTCAGCCTCGAGTGTTACCACTCGCATGTGCCGCCGCATTTGATGGCGCTGCTTGAAGGCAAAGATGTGATGGTCGGCGTCATCGACGTCGCCAGTGATGTGATTGAAACCCCGGAACAAGTGGCTGACACCATTGGCAAAGCCTTGCAGTACGTGCCTAAAAATCGGCTGCTACCCTGTACCAATTGCGGCTTAGCACCGATGAGCCGCGAAGTCGCGCTGAAGAAACTCGAAGCGTTGGCCCAAGGGGCCGCTCTGGCCCGTGAACGCTACAAGTAACCACTGAAATTAAAGGACGTGACATGAGTACCGACGCCACCCATTCGCATTCGCACCCGCATGCGCACAGCCATGAACCGCTGTGGAAGCACGACGGCGTGCGCGTGATTGGTGCGGGTCAGCTGGACAGCAACACCGCGCAAACGCCTGGCATGGACCGCAGCGCAGCCATCAACTTTGCGCGGGTTGGCGCTCAAAAATTGTGGGCTGGAACCGTCACCATTCATGCTGATGCCAAGACCGGCGCGCATCACCACGGCCCGCTTGAAAGCGTGATTTATGTCATTCGCGGGCGGGCCCGCATGCGCTGGGGTGAACACCTCGAGTTCACGGCTGAGGCTGGCCCGGGCGACTTCATTTACGTGCCGCCATTTGTACCTCACCAAGAGATCAACGCCAGCGCCACCGAACTACTCGAGTGTGTCTTGTGCCGCAGTGACGGCGAAGCCGTGGCCGTCAACCTCGACATCGAACCCGCTGAAAAACCAGAGTCTGTTTTGTGGATCGATCCGACCCATCCGCAAGGCGGCGTGTAAGCTTGTCGATCAAGCCAATTTCAAGCCAGCTCCCAGCAAGACCCAAGGAATTCCATGAAAGCCATTTGGCACGACACAGTTATTGCAGAGAGCGACGATATCGTCGTGCTCGAAGGCAACCACTATTTTCCGATCAGCTCGCTCAACCGCGATTGCATCACCTTCAGCAACCATCACACCATGTGCTCTTGGAAAGGGCAGGCGAGCTATTACTCGCTGCTGGTCAATGGCGAAATGAACACCGACGCAGCTTGGTATTACCCTGAACCCAAAAATGAAGCCGACTCTATCAAAGACCGTGTTGCTTTCTGGAAGGGTGTGAAGATCGAGGCTTGAGATGTATAAGCGGTTTGCACTGACACATGACGTTCATTCAAGGAGCCGTCCCTATGTTCAAACATATCCTCATTCCAGCCGATGGGTCTGACAATGCCCAGCGGGCCATCGACAAGGCCATTGGCCTAGCGCAGGCCTTTAAAAGCCAGGTGACGGCGATCTACGTGATTGATCCTTATGCGTTCACGGGTGTCGGGACTGATTTTTCTTACGGCCAAGCTGAATACCTGAGTGCAGCCACCGCCGAAGGTCACCAGGCCTTGCAAGTGGCCAAGGACGCTTTTTTGACGGTGGGGATTGAGATCACCACGACCGTGGTGGAAGGCCATGCGATCTACAAAGGTATTCTTGAGACGGCGAATAACATTGGTGCTGACCTCATTGTGATCGCCTCGCATGGCCGCAAAGGACTTGAAAAACTGATCCTTGGTAGCGTGACATCGCAGGTTTTGTCGCACGCGCATTTGCCTGTGTTGGTGGTGCGTGACTGAGTTTGGCTAGTCCTGCAGATTTAAATTCAGTGGCGAGGAATTAACGTAAGAGCTGCGAAATTTTGTACGGATGCTGAGTCGGCTTAGACGCTTTTAAACACCAAAAATCTACATGGAAATCTATCAGCTGCGGACCTTCGTCGCGGTGGCCCGCCATGGCAATATCACTCAGGCGGCCAGCACCCTTTATTTGACGCAGTCGACAGTCAGTGGCCATATCAAGGCGCTAGAAGCTGACTTGGGTACGGCCTTGTTCGTGCGAGCGGCTTCTGGTGTTGCACTCACCAGCTTTGGTCAGCTCATGCTGCAAAAAACATTGGAACTTTTGGCCAAAGCAGACGAAATAATCGTGGACGCACGCAACGTCGCAGGCAAGGTAACCGGGCCACTGCGGCTATGTGTCATCAATGATGCAGAGACCCTCAATCTGGCCGCCATCATGACTGGCATGCGAGACCAGTTCCCCGACATCACCGTCGGGATGCGACATGGTTTGTCTGGATGGGCTTTAAATGAAGTGAAAAATTCACAATGTGACGCAGGATTTTTCATTGGTGAGATGGAGGACGCAGAAGTCAAGGCAATCAAGTTAAAGCAGATTGACTATTGCATCGTTGGACCCCTCGCCTTGCAATCACAGATTGAGGCGGCGGGGTGGTCAATCATCGGTAGCTTGCCATGGATATGGGTTTCGCCACTCGGCTCGTATCCGCAATTGGTCACAGAGCTACTTTCCCGTCATGGTGTCAAGCCGCTCAAGGTCGCAGAGACTGACCGTGAAGCGACGCTCCAAAGCTTGGTGACGGCCGGCGTCGGTTTAAGTCTGTTGCGAATGGAACGCGCGCAATCTGCAGAGCGAGAGGGGTTGCTCTTTATCTGGCACAAAGGGATGACCAGCGCAAACTTATCGTTGATCTTTCTAGCTACACGTGAACGAGACCCCTTGATCCAAGCGTTGCTGTCGGTGGTCAGGCAAAATTTTGGTGAACAGTAGACGCGACAGAAATATAAAGTTGCACGCTACCGACTGATTATTTTTCGATGTCAGGCATCGAAAATCTCCGTTGGCGCTAATAACTTTGACTCACTAGCATGGTGGCTGAATTCACCATATAGAGGAGGAAGTTTATGAGCCAAGACATGGGGTTGACCGGTCGGTCTGCCATGATGAAATACCTCGAAGCGATGCAGCGTATCCGCTTGTTCGAGGAAAAAGTCACAGAATTACGCAAGCAGCAAATCATCGTAGGTTCGGTGCACCTGTGCAACGGCCAGGAAGCCATCTATGTTGGCGCGAGGGCTGCGCTCGTTAGCGACGACCGTCTGTTCTCTACCTATCGTGGGCACGGCTGGGCCCTCGCCTGTGGTGTCCCTGCTGCTGCTTTGTTTGGGGAACTGCTCGGCCGAGAAACCGGCGTTTGCAAAGGACGCGGCGGCTCGGCGCAATTTAGCGCTGCCGACTGGGGTTTCTATGGAGAAAACTCTATCGTCGGGGCGGGTGTAGCTATCGCGCTAGGTGCTGCCCTGAGCGCAAAAATGGCAGGTAAAAAAAGCGTCGTTGTCACCGCATTTGGGGAAGGTGCAATGAACCAGGGTGCAGTCCATGAGTCCATGAACTTCGCCGCTTACATGAATCTTCCTCTCCTGTTCGTTTGTGAAAACAATACCTACTCCGAGTTGACTCCGACCGCTGAAATGGTCCGCATGAACGACCTTTACCGCCGTGCCGAAGGGTATGGAATACCCGGCGTGCGAGTCGATGGCAACGACCCTGAAGCGGTACGCCGCGTGATGAGTGGCTTCGTTGAAGCGGCCCGCGCAGGCCAAGGCCCGGCGCTCATAGAGGCCATGACGCAGCGCTTAGTCGGTCACTATTACGGAGACCTTCAGTCTTACAGGCCCAGCGGTGAACTGACCGAAGCAAAAAAAGTGGAACCCATAGTCCGCGCACGCCTTGCGCTGCAACAGATGGGTGTCTCGGTTGCAGAGCTCGATCAGTTGGAGTCGACCGTCATCCGTGAAATAGAAGTGGCGGCCGAAGAAGCACTGGCAGCTCCGCTGGCAGACGTGAACCAAGTGCGGGAGCATCTCTATGAATGACAAGTCTACCCATACGCAAGTTATCGAAATGAGCTACGCCCAAGCGGTTAACACTGCCTTGCATCGCTCGTTGACGGAAATGCCAGAAACGATCTTATACGGTGAAGATGTGGGCAAGGCGGGCGGTATTTTTGGCGTCACCAAAAACCTAAAAAGTGTGTTCGGTGAGCGTGTATTTGATACGCCTATAAGCGAAACGGCCATGCTCGGAACAGCCGTCGGTGCCGCCATGACCGGCCTGCGTCCGATCGTCGAGATCATGTGGATCGACTTCACATTGGTGGCGATGGATCAGATCGTCAACCAGGCCGCCAATGTGCGTTATGTGTCCGCTGGCCGACTCCATGCGCCGCTGACGATTCGCACTCAGCAGGGTTACCTGCCCGGTTCTTGCGCACAACACTCGCAAAATCTGGAAGCGCTGTATGCACACATACCGGGCCTGCGGGTTGGCCTCGCGGCGACTGCTCAAGATGCGTATTCAATGCTGCTTTCTGCCGTTCGTTGCAACGACCCAACCCTGATCATCGAGAACCGTGGCCTCTACCATGGCGAGAAGCAGCCGGTCACTGTTGGAGGCGTGATCGAGCCAGTGGGCGGTGCCGTCATCATGCGACCCGGTACAGACCTGACCATTTTGTCGTGGAGCGCCATGCTGCACCAAGCCATGGCCGCCGCAGAGCAGCTGTCTGAAAAAGGTATCGACGCGGAAGTGATCAACGCACGTTGGCTTAATCCATTTGACTGGGGCGCACTCTTTGCAAGTGTCCGCAAAACTGGCCGCTTGATCATTGTGCACGAGGCGGTACTGACCGGTGGCTTCGGGGCCGAGGTCGCAGCCCGCACCAGCAGTGAATTGTTTGGTCAGCTTGTCGCGCCCGTTGAGCGCATTGGCACATTGGACAGCCGAATACCTTCAGCCCCCCATCTGCAAAAAGCATTGATTCCGGACGCGGCACAAATCGTCAGTAAAGCGTCCGCGTTGATGCTCAAGTCAAATTAACGCCACCCAAGTAACTTCAAGGATAAGACTATGAAAAAAAGTGCCGCATACGAAGCAGGACTTGCTATTCGCAAGAAAGTTTTAGGGCCAGACTACGTCGAGCAAACGCTGAAGAATGCCGACGAATTGTTGTTGCCTTTCCAAGATCTATTGACCGAATTTGCTTGGGGAAGCGTCTGGACTCGACCCGGACTTTCACTTCAAACGCGCAGCATGCTAACCCTCGCCATGTGCATCGCATTGAATCGGCCTCACGAAATAAAACTCCATTTGCGCGGCGCGCTACGCAATGGCTGTACGGTGATTGAAATCCGTGAATTGCTGCTTCACTCCTTCATTTATTGCGGTGGGCCAGCAGCTGTTGATGCGTTCAATGTCATAAGAACGGCTCTGCCGGAAATTGAAGCTATGGAAAAAGAAGAGCGCGAGAAAGCCAAAAAAGCAGTTGCTGCACCACAGCAAATAAAGACACCTAAAAATAAAAAGTAGTCACTGGGTTCAACGTCTAACAATGAAGGAGACATCAGCATGCCAACTAAAAATATGATCAAAACTCTCAGACTCGCGTTTGTTATTGGAGGTTTTGCTGTGACCAGCGCCTTCGCGCAGTCCTATCCGAGCAGGCCTATCCATTTGATCGTTCCATACCCGCCTGGAGGCGGAAACGACTACATTGCTCGAATCATTGGGCAAAAACTTGGAGAGCGTCTCGGACAGCCTGTCATCATTGAAAACCGTGCCGGTAGCAATGGGATTATTGGGTTACAGGCATTGGCAAAAGCTGCGCCGGACGGTTACACCATCGGCGTTGGTGCGGCTGGGCCTATGGCGGTGAACCCGAGTCTCTACGAAAAGTTAGCTTACGACCCGATCAAAGACTTTTCACCGATCACCAATATGGTCCTCTTTCCATTGCTGCTTGTTGCTCACCCGAGCCTTCCGGCAATGAGCGTGCGCGAGTTGATAGCACAAGCAAAGCTCAAGCCCGGCCAGATCTTTTACGCATCACCTGGCAATGGAAATTCCGGACATCTCGCGGGTGAATTGTTTAACTCGCTTGCCAAGGTCAATATTCCTCACGTTCCATACAAGGGGCAAGGTCCGGCGGTCACAGACCTGCTTGGCGGGCAGGTACAGTTGCTCTACAGCAGCATTCCCTCCGTATTGCCCTATGTGCAACAGGGCCGCCTCAAAGCGCTTGCTGTTGGCAGCGCGCAGCGCCTAACGTCCTTGCCCAATATTCCGACGATTGCAGAAAGCGGCGTACCAGGATATGACGCTTATTCATGGGTCGGCATGATTGCTCCAGCCAACACGCCTAACGAGATCGTGATGCGCCTTCATCGGGAAATTGTAGATATCCTCAAGTTGAAAGATGTTGAGGAAAAACTCAATCAACAAGGCGCTGTTCCTGTTGGCGACACGCCGGAGCAATTCAGTGCCTACATTACGACTGAGATACGCAAATGGGGTGCTGTCGTTAAGTCCGCCAATATCAAGGTGGATTGAATTCGCCGGGTAAAGCGCTGTCGAAGGCCAGCTCTTTACCCGTGACAGGATGATCGAAAGCCAGCGCCGACGCATGCAGCAGGAGCCGACTTTCCAGCGCCGCTGATGCGGGATCGGCGTACAGCGCATCCCCGACGATCGGATGGCCTAGCGCTTGCAAATGCACGCGCAGCTGGTGCGATCGGCCGGTCAGCGGTTCGAGCTGCAGCCGGGTGGTTTGAGTTGGCGCGTCAACACTGTCGATACGCCAGCGGGTCTGGCTCGGTTTGCCGGCGTCATGGTTGATCACGCGCAGGGGGCGGTTCGGCCAGTCAACCGCAATTGGCAGGTCGATCAAACGCCAACCGTCTGCGTCAGCCAATGTATTTAAAGGCAAGGTCATCAACCCATGCACGACCGCGACATAACGCTTGTGCACGCGGCGTTCAGCAAAAGCCAAGCTCAAGACTCGTTGCGCGACGGGGTTTCGTGCCATCAACATCAAGCCTGAAGTGGCCATGTCCAGCCGATGTACCACCAAGGCATTCGGGTAGATGCGTTGGACGCGCGC
>CANFSO010000096.1 GCA_947449895.1 Comamonadaceae bacterium | reverse complement strand
AGGCGTGACCAGTCCGCCCACACTGGCCACCAAGGTGCCAGCTGCGCTGACCACGCCACCCGCGCTCGACAGCGGCGGGGAGGCGGCAAAGGTGCTTGAGATGTTGTCGCCTAATGTGCTGACGGCCAAGCCCGTACTGCCCAGCAGGTTGTTGACCGGCACGCCAAGACCCGTCGTCGCGCCTAGGCTTTCGGTGGCTGTTTCAACGTTGATGGCGATCATGTGAATCAGGGCGCTGCCGCTGCGGGTGACTTGTTGCACCACCGCGTTGTCCGTGGCTGTCGTTATGTCGCTACTCAGACTGGCAATGCCTTCACCGGTGTCATTCAGCAGCGCAGCAGCGGGGGCGTTCAGGGGGCTCAACTGACCGTTGTCAACGGCAGCAACTGCGTTGCCGACACTGGAAAAAGCGCCGCCAACTTGCACCACGGCCAGCGGTGGACTTTCCAGCTGGAGGGCCAGGATATCGGCTTCTGTTTGGGACGTGTTGTTGGCATCTTCCTGGGCAATTTTTCCGAGGCTGTTGCCTGTGCCCGTGCCCAAGATGTCAATCGCGTTGCCGGTCTGTTGCACTGCAGCACCGAGACCCTTCATGACGCCGTTGTCGATGCCGAGCGCCTCCGTTTCTGTGGCGGCGATGGAGGAACCTACCGAGTCAGCGACACCGCCCACACGGCTCAACTTAGCACCTGTGTTGGTGGCGATGATACCGATTGCCGATTGCAGAACGACTGGCGGCGGCGGAGGCGGCGGAGGTAGATCCGGACCATCAACGCGAAGCGTGCCACTTGAGGAGCAACCGCTAAGCCCGATGCTGGCCAAAATCAGGGCGACAGCGGAGACCTAACGCAAGGCAAAGTGTGACCTGTTCATGGTTGACCCTTTACTGATTAACGATTTAAAAACCTTTTCCATGTCGTTTGTCGAATTGTGTGGTTATAGGTCTAAATAGCTGGCCTATCTGAATATAAAGTTGCTAAAAATATTTAAAATTATTATTATTTTGTAACGATTGATTCTTTTCGTTGCGGTTGTGACTGAGCAGGTGCTGAATGCACGCATCTTCCACGCGGTAGGCGGCGTGGGCTATTGACACCTGCTTGAGCGAGGCCCAATAGGTGCGAAACCTACAGCGCCCGATTTCGCGCCAGCGGTGGATTCTTGGCGAAGTAGCTCAAGATGCCGCGCATCAGGGCGTCAGACAGTTGTGCCTGATACGCCGGGTTACGCAATCGAGCTTCTTCGTCCGGGTTGCTGATGAAGGCGGTCTCGACCAGCACGCTCGGAATGTCGGGTGCTTTGAGGACTGCAAAGCTGGCTTGCTCGACACGTGGTTTGTGCAACTTGCCAACGTTGCCCATCTCGCCGAGCATGGCGCCGCCGAGTTTCATGCTGTCGTTGATTTGCGCTGTGGTGCTCATGTCCAACATGGCTTTCAGCACATGCTCATCTTTGGCTTTGATGTTGATACCGCCGACCATATCGGCCGAATTTTCTTTGTTGGCGAGCCAGCGCGCTGAGCTGCTGGAGGCACCGCGTTCACTGAGGACAAAGACGCTGGCGCCTTGCGGACGAGCCGTGAAAAACGCATCGGCATGGATGCTGATGAAGAGGTCTGCCTGCACGCGTCTGGCTTTTTGCACGCGCACATTGAGCGGCACAAAAAAGTCAGCGTCGCGGGTCATGTAGGCCCGCATATTGGGTTGCTTGTTGATGCGCTCTTGCAGCTGCAAGGCGATTTGCAGCACCACATCTTTTTCATGCGTGCCGCCAGGCCCGACGGCACCCGGGTCTTCGCCGCCGTGGCCCGGGTCAAGCGCAACGATGACGAGCCTGTCTGTTTTGTCTTTGATGGCCGGCCGTGTCGTGCTATTTTTGGGTGGCTCAATGCGTCGGCCGCGACCGGCAATCAAGTCACCCAAGGGGTCGGCCAGCGCCACCTGCGCTTCAGCGGATTGCTTGTCCTTCAGGCGCTCGGCGATCAGGGCTTCCAGCGGGTCCACCATTTTCTGTGGGTACAGATCAAACACCAGACGGTGTTGGTAAGGCTCAATCGGTGCGAGCGTGAAAACTTGCGGTTTCACTGCCTGCTTGAGGTCGATCACCAAACGCACCACGCTGGGGGAGTTTTGCCCGACGCGAATGCCGGCGACATTGGGGTCTTCGGGTCTGACTTTGGCGATCAGCTCACTCAGGGCTGGCAGCAGCTGAATGCCCTCAATGTCAATCGCCACGCGGGGTGGGTCGGCCAGCAAAAACTGCCGCGCCTTGATCTCGCGGTCTGACTCGATGGTGACGCGCGTGTAATCTTTGGAGGGCCACATGCGCACCGCCACAA
The DNA here is from genome assembly GCA_947449895.1 of Comamonadaceae bacterium. Lineage (GTDB taxonomy): Bacteria > Pseudomonadota > Gammaproteobacteria > Burkholderiales > Burkholderiaceae_C > Polaromonas. Next base: position 7,962 of record CANFSO010000096.1, on the reverse strand, counting down.
TGTCCGCGCCTCGGGCAATCTGTTGTGCGCCCAGCAGCAAGACTAAGCTGCCAAACTGCAGCATGTCGCGGCGATTGGGTGGCTGCCCGATCTTCATGCGTTGAGCAGTCTGGCGCCTGCCGGTGTGAGGGCTTGCACGCTGACGCTGCGTTCGTCGGCTGGCGTCAGTTCAATGGCCAGTATCAAATCGGCAGCGGGCAAATGCTGGCCAGCTTTTTCGGGCCATTCGACCAGCTTGAGGCCAGGGCTGGCAAAGATCTCGCGAAAGCCGGCTTCTTCCCATTCGTCGGGGTCGTTGAAGCGGTAAAAATCAAAGTGCGAGATGTTCAGCCGTTGAGCGTCAGGGCCGCTGACGGTGTAGGGTTCGACCACGGCGTAGGTCGGGCTTTTGATGCGGCCTTCAACGCCGAGTGCTTTGAGTAGATAACGCACCAAGGTGGTTTTGCCGGCCCCTAGATCACCGCGCAAATGAATCGAGGCATTCAGATCTGACCCGGCACTTTGCACTTGTTTGGCCAGCGCGTCAGCAAACGCCCGCGTGTCGTCTTCGCTAGACCAGCGCAGACTTTTTACAATAGCGGGGTGAACCTCAATAGCCATCAATTCGTTTCTCAAATTCAAGTGTGGGCGCGCGAGCTTGGATTCTCGCAAATTGGCGTGGCGGGGATTGACTTGTCGACAGCCGAAATTGGATTATCGGCTTGGCTGGCGGCCGGTTTTCATGGCGACATGCATTACATGGCCGCGCACGGCCTGAAAAGGGCGCGTCCGGCGGAGTTGATTCCCGGCACGGTGAGCGTGATCACGGCGCGCATGGACTATTTGCCGAGGGCAAATTCCGTTGAATCCGCCGCTGATTCTGCTGACTGGCAAGCGCGTGAGTTGGCGCGACTAGAGCGCCCCGGCGAAGCCGTGATTTCGGTCTACGCCAGAGGGCGGGACTACCATAAAGTGATGCGTGCGCGTCTGCAAAAACTCGGTGAGCGCATCGCCGAACACGTTGGTGAACTGGGCCACCGGGCCTTCACGGATTCGGCCCCGGTGCTGGAGGCTGAACTGGCTGCGCGCAGCGGGCAGGGCTGGCGCGGTAAGCACACACTGTTACTCAATCGCGAAGCCGGGTCGATGTTTTTCTTGGGTGAAATCTATGTTGACATGGCGCTGCCGAGCAGTGAGCCCGTGACGGCGCATTGCGGCAGTTGCAGCGCCTGTATCGAGGTTTGCCCGACCCAGGCCATCGTGGCACCGCATCGACTGGACGCACGGCGCTGCATTTCTTACTTGACGATTGAGCATGCGGGATCGATTCCAATCGAGTTGCGCCCTTTGATTGGGAACCGCATTTATGGTTGTGACGACTGCCAATTGGTGTGCCCCTGGAACAAGTTTGCCCAGCGCAGCGCGTTGCCCGATTTTGACGAACGCAAGGGCTTGACGGGTCAGCAATTGCAAACCTTGTTCAGCTGGAACGAAGCCGAATTTTTGCGCTTCACCGAAGGCAGTGCGATTAGGCGGATTGGCCATGAGCGATGGCTGCGCAACTTGGCGGTGGCGATGGGCAATGCGCTGCGAGGGGCTTCAAAAAGCGACCTTGACAGCGACAAGATTCAGACTGCGCTGCAGGCGCAAAGCCAGCACCCTTCTGAGGTTGTGCGGGAACACGTGCAGTGGGCGCTGCAGCAGTCTGACTTCAGCGCAGCACGCCCAATGCAAACGGCAGACTGAGCATGCCCAGCACGGTCGACAGCGTCACCAGACCGGCCACGTAAGCGCCGTTATAGCCCATGCGCGCGGCCAGCACATAAGCGCTAGAGGCCGTGGGCAAGGCAGAAAAAATCAGCAATACCGTGCTTTGAACAGCCGACAAACCAAATAGCCGTGACAGTCCGAAGGCCACCAGCGGCAGCAACAGGTGCCGAATCATCAACAACGACAGCGTCAGCGTTTTGGACTGTGCCATGGAAGCCAACTGCAAACCCGCTCCGGCTGCCATCAGGCCCAGCGCCAGAGAAGCCCCGCCGATGCGGGTGGTTGTGGGCTCCAGCCATACCGGGATATGAAAACCCAGCAGGTTGGCCACCAAGCCGCTGCAGGTGGCAATGATCAGAGGGTTGCGCACCAGCTCATGAACAAAGCCGCGCTTGGCATGCCGTGTCATCGGCCAGACGGCCGCCACATTGAACAGCGGAACGCAGACCCCAATCAACACAGCAATCAGCTGCAGCCCTTGCGCACCAGCCAGCCGTTCGGCCAATGCCAAGCCAATGAACGAGTTGAAACGAAAGGCGACTTGGGCGCTGCCAGCATGTTCGCGGCGGTCGATGCGGGCGTTCAGCCAAGGTAAGTGCGGCAAGCTGTAGGCCATCGCAATGCCCAACAGACCCATCGTCAGCCCAGCGCCAATGAAACTAGACGTCGTTCCCAAGTCAAGCGGGCTTTTGACGATGGACTGAAACAACAGAACTGGAAAAAGGAAGAAATAAACCAGACTCTCTACCTGCTCCCACACGGTACGGTTGAGCGCTGTGTAGCGACAAACCAAGTAGCCGCAGAGGATCAGAGAAAAGTCAGGGAATAAAAGTTGAGCGTAATTCACTGCTCGAGAATAACCGCCCGTCTGCGGGGCAGCGCTTGCGATTAACATCCGTGCTGTTTTCTTTTTTTAAAAGGTACTTCATGCAACGACGTCATTTGCTCAACATGGCCTCCTTGGCCGCTCTGGCGTTGACCAGTGTGTCCGGTTCGGCCCTCGCGCAAAACTACCCGAACAAGATCATCAAGTTGCAGGTGCCGTTTGCGCCTGGTGGCACCACCGACATTGTGGCTCGCGTGATTTCTGACCCACTGGGCAAAGCCCTTGGTCAAGTCGTGGTGGTCGAAAACAAGGCGGGTGGTGGTGGCATCGTCGGCGCAACTGAAACAGCCAGAGCCACGCCAGACGGCTACTCGTTGGGCATGGCCACGGTGTCCACCACGGCCGCCAACCCGGCCATCAACCCCAAAATTCCGTACAACCCGCTGACGGATTTCACGCCCATCATCAACATCGCAGCCACGCCTAACATCATTGCTGTGCATCCGAGCTTTCCGGCCCGCAACTACAAAGAGTTCATGGCCGAGCTGAAGAAAAATCCAGGCAAATACTCATATGCTTCTTCGGGCACGGGCGGCATTGGCCACCTACAGACTGAGTTGTTCAAGAATTTGACGCACACCTTCATCACGCACATTCCTTACCGTGGCGCTGGCCCCGCACTGAACGACACCGTGGCCGGTCAAGTGCAAATTATTTTTGACAACCTGCCGTCAGCGCTGCCATTCATTCAGCAAAAGCGTTTGATCCCGATCGTCGTGGCTGCACCTAGTCGTCTGGCTGTGCTGCCAGACGTTCCAACCTTCAAAGAAGTCGGTTTGGAGCCGGTGAATCGCATGGCTTACTACGGGATATTGGGCCCCAAAGCCTTGCCTAAAGAAGTAATCGACAAGGTCAGCGCCGGCGTGCGCAAGGCACTGGAAGATCCGGCTGTGCGCAAGCGCATCGAAGACACAGGCTCCATCATCATCGCCAACACGCCTGAGCAGTTCACCGCGCAAATCAAGGCGGAGTTCGATGTCTACAAAAAGGTCGTCTCTGACAGCAACCTTAAACTTGACTAAACCGCGGTGCCGGGCTTTTCAGCCTGCCGCCTGATCCGAACGATTCAATCCCTGAAAGCCCCGCAGACTGCTGTCTACGGGGCTTTTTTATTTGCGGTTTGAGTGGCAACCGGTCAGACGCGTGATGCCGCCGTTGGAAGGCAAAAAATCCGACAGTGGTCGACAGAAGCCGTCGCTGCAAAATTCGTAGTCGACCGCAAAACTTGAGCGTGTGAGCCTTAAGACCTTGGGGTGGCTGATCTGCGGCGTGTAGTGGTACCAGCCGTTTCTGAGTTGAGCATCAGGCGGGGGCTCCATGCCGGCACCCGAGCCACGCACCCGCGCCGCGACTGCTTTGAGGACGGCTCCCTCTGCAACCGATTCAACGGCGTAATCTTCTTCCCAGCGAACCTTTTCAATCGTGTGCATCCAGGCCAGCGTGAACTGCTGCACCGGGATGAAGACTGGCTCGCCAGCACCAGTGCCAACCACAGTCCCGGCGCTGCCCAGCAGCGCTAGGCAGACGCCGATCAGTCCTGTGCTCAAGCGGCGGCGCTGGTTGCACCGGGCAACTGGCGCGTACGCCAGACATGCCAGAGCATCAGCACGGCGACCGCACCAAGGCCGATTTCATCGGTCAACGGCAGCGCGACCACCAGAAAGCTCGCAGCCACGATGGCGAACACGCGCTCTATCCAGTTCAAGGGCCCGATCAGGAAGCCAATGGCGCCAGCGCCCCACATGGCAATGGCCACCAGTGCTTTGAAGACGACGTAGGTGGTGTCCATCCAGTCACCGCCTTGCAGCATCAGCGCAGGGGCATAGACCGCCATGAACGGCACGACGAAGCCGGCAATCGCTACCCGCAGTGCCTGCACGCTGATTTTCAAGCCGGACTCACGGGCGATCGGGGCGGCAGCAAAGCAGGCCAGCGCCACCGGCGGTGTCAGGTCCGCCATGATGCCGAAGTAAAAAACAAACATGTGCGAGACCACCAGAGGCACACCGAGTTCCAGCAAAATGGGTGCGGCCAGCGAGCTGGTGATGATGTAGTTCGGAATGGTCGGAATGCCCATGCCCAGCACCAAGCACGTCAGCATGGTCAGCAGCAGTGCTAGGAACAGACTTTTTTCGCCCACAGCGATGATCTGCCCGCCGATTTCTGCCGCCACGCCCGTCAGGTTGATGACGCCGATGATCACGCCCACCAAGGCGCAGGCAATCGCCACGGGCAGGGCATGGCGAGCGCCATTGACCAGCGCTTGCAGCGCTAATTTGCGCGCATCACCCCCGGTGCGGCGGATGTAGGTCAGCGTCACCAGCAGTGCCGCAACCACAAAGAAGGTGCCAACACCGAACTCAAAAAAGCCGGCGCAGGCAAAGCCCAGTAACACCCAGAACAGGACTCGCAGTGCCAGGCCTTTGACGCCTGTCATCACGGCCGCACCGAAGATCAGGATCACGGTCAAGCCAAGGCCTACGGTGCCAGAGAAGAGCGGCGTGTAACCTGAGAACAGCAAACCGATGAGCCCCAGCAGTGGGAGCAGCAAGTACCAGCGCTCACGTACCGCTGTCCAAGGGTTCGGGCATTCGTCCTTAGGCAGGCCCATCAGGCCTTTGCGGCCGGCCTCGAGGTGCACCATCCAGAAGGCGGTGATGAAGTAAAGAACGGCGGGAATCAGTGCCGCTTTACAGATTTCGATGTAAGGCACATTGATGGTTTCGGACATGATGAAGGCAACCGCGCCCATCACCGGCGGCATGATCTGACCGCCCATGCTGGCGGTGGCTTCGACCCCACCGGCAAACGCCGGGCTATAGCCAAAGCGCTTCATCAGCGGAATCGTGAACTGGCCGGTGGTGACAACGTTGGCCACGCCCGAACCATTGATGGTGCCCATCAGGCCTGAGGAAATCACCGAGACCTTGGCCGGTCCGCCGCGTGTATGGCCGACCGTGCCCATGGCAAAGTCGTTGAACAGCTTGATCATGCCAGCCTGCTCAAGGAAAGCGCCGAACAAGATGAACAGAAAAATATAGGTCGACGAAACATAGGTTGGCGTGCCGTAAATACCTTCCGTGCCAAAGCCCAGCGTGCCGACCACTTGGTCGATCCCGAAGCCGCGGTGCGCCAGCGCACCCGGCAAGTATTCGCCAAACAGGGCATAGCCCAAGAACATGCCGCAGATCAGCGGCAGGCCCCAGCCCATCATGCGCCTTGCCGCTTCAAAAACCAGCACGATGGTGACCACGCCGATGACCCAGTCAGCACGGGTCAGTTCGCCGGCACGCAGCGTCAGGTCGGCTTCAAAATACCAGTGGTAAAAACCGAAGGCGAAACCCGTCAAACCCAGCACCCAAGCCAGCGCGGGCTGGCCAGAACCCTGACTGCGAAAGCCAGGTCGCAGTGCAAACACCAATAGCAGCACAAATCCCACATGAATCGCCCGGACGACCTGACTCGACAAGGGGCTGAAAGCGGCAGTCCAGAGTTGAAAGCTAGAAAATGCCAAGGCGATCCAGAAAATGATGCCGCCTAGGCGTTGCTCGGGGTTATTGTCAGGGGCGCTCATGAGAACCTTGGAAGGGATTGAAATTTAGAAATAGAAAACAGAAACGGCCCCAAGCTTGATCGGGGCCGTTTCTAGACTGGCACTTTGATGCACCGTGTGCGTTTACTTCATCACGCCGACTTCCTTGTAGTAGCGGGCTGCGCCCGGATGCACGGGCACGGGCATGCCGTTCACTGCGTTTTCTCGCTTGATGGCTTTGGCCGCGTTGTGCGCCGCGTACATCGTGTCGAGGTTTTCGTACAGAGTTTTGGTCATCTGGTAGGCCAGCTCATCGGAGACACCGGAGTGGGTGACCAAGAAGTTAGGAATGGCGGCGGTTGGGATGTCAACAGTTTGACCCGCATAGGTGTTCGCCGGGATGAAAGACGGTTGGTAGGCGGCGTCGCCAACGCGTGTCACCACGTCAGCCGGCACGGCGACAACGACGATCTTGACCGCGGTGGCAAGATCGCGGATAGAGGCGACGCCCAGACCGGCGGACTGCAATGTGGCGTCCAGCTGGCGGTTTTTCATCAGCTCGACCGACTCGCCAAAGGGCAGGTACTCAATCTTCGCCATGTCGCTGTAAGACAGACCGGCTGCCTTGAAAATGGCACGGGCGTTCAGTTCGGTGCCTGACTTGGCGGCACCCACTGAAATGCGTTTGCCTTTGAGGTCTGCCAGTGTCTTGATGCCGGAGTCTGCATTGGCGACGATCTGGATGTAGTTGTTGTAGGTGGCCGACAGGCCGCGCAGCTTGGTCAGTGGCTTGGGGAAGCCGGCTTCGGCATTGCCTTTGTAGGCGTCAGAGACCGAGTCGGCTAGCGCCAGAGCGAGTTCGCCACGACCGGCTTGCAGCAGATTCATATTTTCAGCCGAGGCCCGTGTCACCTGCGCCGTGGAACGCACGTTGGGAATGTTTTTGGCATAAATCTGCGACAGCGCCACGCCAAGGGGGTAGTACACACCGCTTTGGCCGCCGGTCAAGACGTTAACGAACTGCTGTTGCTGTGCCAAGGCAGCGCTGGAGACCAAGGCGGCTCCCAAGCTAATAATTAATCTAATTTTTTGCATTGATCTCATGTTTATGTTTCCTTTTGTTTGAATTTAGATTTGTTTTTAAGGATACATTAATTTTTTAGTGTTGTTTTGTCAGAATTTCATGGCCGACCACATGTGAAGGTTTGATTGGATAAGCCCTGTTTTTAGGGCGCTTGGCCTTAGATGTGCTTGGGGGCAAGTACATTTGCCAGAGGGTTTTTCAGCGCTATTCGTCTGCAGAATTTTTTTTGAAAGGTGGTGGTGTGGCTTCAATCGCAGTGTGCGGCCTGTCGGAATCGGCGGTCGATGCTTTTGTTGACGCGCTTTGGCTGGAGGACGGCCTGTCGCGCAACACCCTGCAGGCTTACCGGCGCGACCTCACCTTGTTTGCGCAGTGGTTGGCCGGTCGCGGCAAGGTGCTCAACAGCACGACGGAAACCGACCTGAGTGCTTATTTCGGCGCACGCCACGCTGAGACCAAGGCGACCACGGCGAACCGGCGGCTGACAGTGTTCAAGCGCTACTTTCGCTGGGCTGTGCGCGAGCATCAGCTGAGCGAAGACCCGACGCTCAAGCTGCAATCGGCTCGTCAAGCCTTGCGTGTCCCCAAAACCATGTCAGAGGCGCAAGTCGATGCTCTTTTGAGTGCGCCGCCGGATGACACGCCGCTGGGCTTGCGCGACAAAGCCATGCTGGAGTTGTTGTACGCCAGCGGTTTGCGGGTGAGTGAGTT
>CANFSO010000095.1 GCA_947449895.1 Comamonadaceae bacterium | reverse complement strand
GAATGGCATGGCGGCTTGCGCTGGGTCTGGGCGCCTGCCCACGCGGCGGCGCTGTTGCGCAACGCGGCTCAAAAAGCTGGCGGCCACGCAACGCTGTTTCGCGCCTCTACCGGGCGTGCCGATGTTGACAAAGTTGTCGGCGTGTTCACCCCCTTAGACGCAGCTCAGCAACGCATTCAACGCGAATTGCAAAAGCAGTTTGACCCAGCCGGCGTCTTCAACACCAGCCGTTTGATGGTGGGTTAAGGGGTGCGTCGTTTTCGTCACTTGGCCGGGCAGCACCGCACGGCCAGCATCAACCGTCTGCTAGGCGGTTTGCTAGCCTTCAATGCCGGCGCCATCAACGCCGGCGGTTTTCTGGTCGTCGGCATGTACACCTCGCACATGACTGGCTTTGCATCGATGATCGCCGACAACCTGATTCTCGGCAATGTTGGGCTGTTGCTCGGTGCGTTGGGCACTTTGCTGGCCTTTGTGGCCGGCGCTGCCACCACGGCAGTTCAGGTCAACTGGGCGCGCCAACACCATTTACGCAGTGAGTACGCGCTGCCGCTGTTGCTTGAGGCCGGCTTGCTGTTGGTTTTCGGCTTGCTCGGCGCCACACTGAACCGGCAAACACCGTTTGCCGTGCCGCTGACAGTGCTGGTGCTGGCCTACACCATGGGCTTGCAAAACGCCGTGGTCAGCAAAATTTCAGCCTCGCAAATTCGCACCACCCACATGACCGGCGTCATCACCGACCTCGGCATTGAGCTGGGCAAAGTGTTTTACTGGAATCGCACCAAAACCGCCGCTGACTCGCATGTGCGCGCCAACCGCATCAAGCTGAAGCTGTACAGCATGTTGCTGGCCTCGTTCATGGCTGGCGGCGTGGTCGGCGCGGCCGGTTTCAAGTTTCTAGGCTTCATTTGGGTGTTGCCGCTGGCGACCATCTTGCTGCTGTTGTCCTTGCCGCCGCTGTATGCCGACTTGAAGCGTTATTTGCGTCGCCACTATTAAGCCATTGAGTTATTGAGTCATTCACGTCTTTCAAAAAGTCCGCCATGCAAACCAATCTCGCCCCGGAATTTCAAGGCACTGCTGACGGCCTCGCCGCCGAAGCCATTTTGCGCAAATGCGTGCACTGTGGTTTTTGCACCGCCACTTGTCCAACGTACCAGCTGCTGGGTGACGAACTGGACGGCCCGCGTGGCCGCATTTACCTCATCAAACAAGTGCTCGAAGGCGATGTACCGACGCGCAAAACCCAGTTGCATTTAGACCGTTGCCTGACTTGCCGCAACTGCGAAACCACCTGCCCGAGCGGTGTTGACTACGGCCATCTGATCGACATCGGCCGCAAGCTGGTCGATGAACGCGTGGAGCGCCCAGCCGCTGAAAAAGCCCTGCGTTGGGCGCTGAAAGAGGGCTTGCCTTCGCCGCTCTTTGGCCCAGCCATGAAGATCGGTCAAGCGGTGCGTGGGCTGCTGCCCGAGGCGCTCAAAAACAAGGTGCCCGTAGCGCATGCAGCTGGGACTTGGCCAAAGCAACAACACGCCCGCAAGATGCTCATGCTGGCCGGGTGCGTGCAGCCCGCCATGCAACCCAACATCAACAGCGCCACGGCCCGTGTGTTGGACGCCGCCGGTATCGAAGTGGTGCTGGCCGCCAAGGCCGGCTGCTGCGGCGCGGTCAAGTTTCACCTGAACGACCATGACGGTGGTAAAGCCGAGATGCGCCGCAACATCGACGCTTGGTGGCCGCACGTTGAAAGCGGTGTCGAAGCCTTGGTCATGAACGCCTCAGGCTGCGGCGTCATGGTCAAAGACTACGACCACCTGTTCAAAGACGAGCCGGCGTACGCCGCCAAGGCCGCCCGCATCAGCGAGCTCACGCGTGACCTGAGCGAGCTGTTGCCGGAACTGGTGCCAGAACTTAAAAAATGGATGCGTCCCGACCTAGCCGCTGCTCAAAGCGACGCGCAGCAACTCACCTTCCACCCGCCTTGCACCTTGCAGCACGGCCAGCAACTGCGCGGTGGGGTTGAAAAACACTTGGGTGCGCTGGGCTTCAAGGTCAATGTGGCGCGATGCGAAGCGCACCTTTGTTGCGGCTCAGCCGGTACTTACTCAGTGCTCAAGCCAGAGATCGCCTACGCGCTGCGGGATCGCAAGCTGGGTAACTTGGCTGAGATGAAGCCCGACACCATCGTCTCAGCCAATATCGGTTGCATCACGCATTTGCAAAGCGGGACGGACACGCCGGTGCGCCATTGGGTCGAAGTGCTCGACGCGGCGCTGACCGGCTCATCGGTTCATCGGCTGAACGCCGCTCAAGACAAGCGCGACTGATCGGGTTCAGCCGCGGCGGGTGCCAGCGCCGCCAGCATCGCAGCCAGCACAATCAGGCCGCCACCGATCAAGGTTCGGGTGTTGAACTCGGCGGCGCCCAACCACGCCGACGACAGACTGGCAAACAACAGTTCTGTGAGCATGACCAGGGCCGTGGTGCTGGCGGCAAGCCGGGCGGCACCATATTGCAGCGCTAGATTACTCGCCATGAAAGCCAGGCAAAGACCAATAGCTACCGGCAAACCTGCCATGGCAAATGCCGGCGCCGACACGATGCCTGCGCCCATGCCCAGCAGCGCCGCCGCGACGGCCATCAGCGCACCGCCGCCAAACATGGCCAACATGCGCGACTCACTGGGCGTGTTGCCGTGTTTGCGCAACAGCACATTGGTCAGCGCAAAGCACAGGCCGCCCGCCAAAGCCAGCCAGTCGGGCAAGCTGTTTGGAACTGGCCAAGGCGACTCCGGTGACTTCAACACAATCATCACGCCGACCAGCGCCAGCAACAGTCGCAGCAGTGATGCCGTCGTCGGTTTTTCACCCAGCATGGCCCAAGCGATCAGCACCGACCACGCCGGCATCAGATAAAACAACAGCACAACGCGGACCACGTCGCCGACCGTCACAGCCCAGTTGAAGCCAACGTTGGTCAGACCGGCGGCAACCATTAAAGCCAGCAGACCGCGATGCTTCGCCACGACGCGCCAGGCGCTGGGCTTCCATGCCAGCACACCGACGGTTGCCAGCACATAAATCAGGGTGGTTGACCACAGCGGGTGCAAGCCGTGACTCTGCATGTCGCGAAACGGCCACCATGAAACGCCCCAGACGACGGCGTTGATGAGCAGCGCGCCAACCGCCAGCGACGAGGTCGACTTGGGTGCGTTCATAACCAGTCGGCTAGTGCGATTTGTCGCTGCGGGCGAGTCGAAGCAAGGTTTCGACTTGGTCTTTGTACTTGATGCAGTTGCTCATGTGCCAACGCCGGATCAGCCACATGAAGCCGGCCACGAGGACGCCAAAACCTGTGATGGCGGCAAATGCCGAGAGGCCTAGTCCGGTGGACAGACTGTAGCCACCGCCTAGCGCCAAAATGCAGGCCTGCTCGTTGAAATTCTGCACGGCAATCGAGCGCCCCGCGCCCATCAGGTTGTGGCCACGGTGTTGCAGCAGCGCGTTCATGGGGACGACCAAAAAGCCACCCAGTCCGCCCAACAAAATCAAAAATGGCGCTGCCAGCCAGACGTTGTCAATGAAGTTCATCAAGATCACCAGCAAGCCCATGGCGATGCCGAGGGGCATGACGCTGGTGGCTTGGTCGAGCCGCATGCGCATGGACGCCAGCACAGCGCCGACCGCTGTGCCGATGGCGACCACGCCGACCAGCGACGAGGCTTGCGTGGTGCTGTAGCCCAAGGCGGCAGCACTCCAGGCCAGTACGATGTAGCGTAAATTACCCGAGACGCCCCAAAACAGCGTGGTCGTGGCCAGCGAGATCTGGCCCAGTTTGTCTTGCCATAAGGCCGCATTGCAGCGCCAGAAGTCGGGCAGCAGTTGTAGCTTGTTGCGTGGCATTGGGCGCATCTCGACGCCGGTGTGCGGTATGCGCGTGTTGAACCAGGCGGCCAAGATGTAGACGAATATCAGGCAACTGATGGCCGCCTCGGCTGGTGTATCGACGCCGGTTTCAATGACCGGAAAATCGAAAGACAGCAGACTCGCAGAGATATGGATGCCGACCAATTGGCCGCCCAGTAAGACCCCCAGAATAATCGAGGCGATGGTGAGCCCCTCAATCCAGCCATTGGCTTTGACCAGTTGTGAGGCTGGTAGCAACTCGGTCAGGATGCCGTATTTGGCCGGCGAGTAGGCGGCGGCGCCCAAGCCAACGATGGCATAAGCCATCAGGGGGTGTGAGCCAAACAGCATCATCAAGCAGCCAATCACTTTGATGGCGTTGCTCATGAGCATGACCCGGCCCTTGGGCCGCGCGTCTGCCAGTGCCCCGACAAAAGGCGCCAGCACCACGTAAAACAGGGCGAACATGGGCACCAGGGCGGCGGGTTGCCACTTGGGCGCGCCACTGTTACGCAGCAATTCGACGGCGACCACAAACAGAGCGTTGTCAGCCAGTGAGCTGAAAAACTGGGCCGCCATGATCGTGTAAAAACCGCGCTTCATAAAGCAATCGTACTCACGGTCTGGGTGGCGTCAGGCAGAAGGGCGGCAGCAAAAAAAATGGCATGTCTCCGAGGGAATGAGGGTTTATAGCACGCTGGGCGATGCCAAAATGAAGGGCCTTGATCCTTCGACACTTGCCCAGGCCTTAGCCAACGGGCTTACCTTGAGCCACAGCACCATGCCCCGCCCGATACTTGCGACCGTTCACACCGATGCTTTGCGCCATAACTTGGTTCGCATGCGGGCCGCTGCCGGTGACTCGCGTATCTGGGCCATCGTCAAAGCCAACGCCTACGGCCATGGCATTGAGCGGGCGTTTGAAGGCTTGCGCAGCGCCGATGGTTTCGCCGTGCTCGACTTGGGCGAAGCCCAGCGCCTGCGTGCGCTCGATTGGCGCGGCCCGATCTTGTTGCTAGAAGGTATTTTTGAAGCCCGCGACCTCGAGTTGTGCTCGCGCTTGGGTCTTTGGCACGTGGTGCATTGCCAAGAACAAATCAATATGCTGGCCGCGCACAAAACGCAGCTGCCGCACCGTGTCTTCCTCAAAATGAACTCGGGCATGAACCGACTCGGCTTTGCGCCCGAGCGTTTTCGGGCGGCTTGGACGCGGCTGAACGCACTGCCGCAAGTCGACGATATTTCCCTGATGACGCATTTCAGCGACGCTGACGGCCCGCTGGGCATCGCCGCACAACTGCAAGTCTTCGAGGCCGTGACGCACGACTTGCCGGGCGAACGCTCCTTGAGCAACAGCGCCGCCATGTTGCGACACGGTGATGCCTTGGCCGAGTGTTCAGATTGGGTCAGGCCCGGCATTGGCGTGTATGGCAGTGCGGCAGATTTTCCGCAGCACAGCGCCGCCGACTGGGGCTTGCGGCCGACTATGACGCTGAGCGCCCGCCTCATTGGCGTGCAGCAACTAACGGCTGGTGACAGCGTCGGCTACGGCTCGCGGTTCCGGGCAGTGGGCGCGATGCGCATTGGCGTGGTGGCTTGCGGTTATGCCGACGGTTATCCGCGCCACTGCGACACCGGCACGCCGGTGCTGGTGTCTGGCGTGCGCACACAGTTGTTGGGACGGGTCAGCATGGACATGCTGACGGTTGATCTCACGCCCGTGCCTGACGCCCGTATCGGCAGCGACGTCACCTTGTGGGGCAATGCTGGCAACGGTGCCGTGTTATCGATTGACGAAGTTGCCCTCGCTGCTGGCACCGTGAGCTACGAGCTCATGTGTGCAGTCGGTTCGCGTGTTCCATTCGCCTCGGTGTGAGATCAATATTGGCCAACGCCTAATGTTGGTTTGTTGACTTGTTGCGACTCCTATGCAAATTTGTTATATCTGGCAGTCTGAATTCGCTCTTGCCTGCAAGTTTAAATACAGCGAAAGTCGACATTCTGGCGTTTGAACACAGCGCCCTATTTTTCTTTCTCTTCCAAGCGGATAAACACCATGACCAATCGACGCCACCTTTTCACCTTGCTGGCCCTTTCGGCTGCGATGGCTTTCCCCCACGTTGCCGTCGCGCAGGCTTTTCCCAGCAAGTCGATCCGGCTGGTCGTGCCTTTTGGCGCCGGCGGCGTGGCCGACTTGACCGCCCGCACCGTGGCGCAAAAGCTCAGCGAGTCACTGGGTCAATCAGTGATCGTGGACAACCGACCGGGCGCGGGTGGTGTGGTTGCCGGCGATCTGGTGGCCAAATCTGACCCAGACGGCCACACGCTGCTGCTGATGTCCAACGGAACCGCCGTGACCGCCGGGCTGTTCAAGTCACTGCCCTTTGACACACTGCGCGATTTCGCGCCCGTGTCGACACTCGGTTTCTTTGACATCGCCATCATCACGCAGGGCGATTCGAAGTTCAAAACGCTGGGCGATTTGCTGGCCTATGCGCGCGCTAATCCGGGCAAGTTGAACCTCGGCAGCATCAACATCGGCAGCACGCAAAATTTGGCGGCTGAACTTTTTAAAAGTAGCGCCGGTGTCGACATGCAGATCGTGCCCTTCAACGGCTCGCCCGCTGTCATCACCGCCATGCTTGGCGGTCAGATTGATGCCGCTGTTGAAATCTTGGCGCCCGTGCTGCCGCAGATCAAAGCCAAGGCCTTGCGCGCTTTGGCCGTGACGGGCGCCAAGCGTGCGACCGTCTTGCCCGATGTGCCAACGGCCAAAGAAAGTGGCGTGGCCAACTTTGAAGCGGCCAGCTGGAACGCGATCGCCGCACCCGCCAAGACGCCCAAAAGCGTGATCGCTCGCTTGAACAAAGAGATCACTGCAGCACTCAATTCACCCGACGTGAAGAAGCGCCTGTCTGAGCAAAACGTCGCCGCTCAAGCCAGTACACCCGAGCAAGCCACCGAGTTGCTGGCCAGCGAAATCAAGCGCTGGGGCGATGTGATGGTGCGGGCCAAAGTGCCGCAACAATAATTAATCGCAATCAAAAAATCAGTTGGAGACAAAAACATGCAGTTTGAACACATCGGAATGGTCGGCTACGGTGAAGTTGGCAAGGTTTTCAGTGCGGGACTCCAACCGCGCGCAGCCCGTGTGAGCACCTGGGACTTGAAGCTGGCAGACACGGCTCAGGCGGCCGTGCTGCGAGCCCACGCAGGCAGCGTTGGTGTGGCGGTGGCCGATTCCATGGCGCAGCTTTGCGCTGGATCGAATTTGCTGATTTCTGCCGTGACCGCATCGAACACCTTGGCCGTGGCGCAAGCCGCCGCACCGCACATTCGGCCAGGCACGGTGTTTCTCGATCTGAATTCCGCATCGCCCGGCACCAAGCAGCAGGCCGCTCAATTGATTGATGCGGCCGGCGGCCATTACGTCGAAGCCGGCGTCATGACCTCGGTGCCGCCCTACGGCATTCGCGTGCCGATGCTGCTGGGAGGCGCCCGCGCCGCTGAGCTGGCTGAGCTGCTCAAGTCGTGGGGACTGGACGCCCGCGCCGTGTCGGTCGACCTCGGCGTGGCCAGTGCCATCAAGATGTGCCGCAGCGTGATGATCAAGGGGCTCGAAGCGCTGGTGATTGAGAGCTACGCCACTGCGCGGGCCTACGGGGTTGAAGATCATGTGTTGCCGACATTGGTCGAGACGTTTCCGAGCATCGACTGGAGCGAACAAGGCGCCTATTTTTTCAGCCGCGTGGTGCAGCATGGCAAACGCCGCGCCGAAGAAATGCGCGAAGCCGCCAACACGGTGCAAGAAGCCGGCTTTCCACCGTTCATGGCGCAGGCGATTGCCGATAAACAGCAGTGGGTCGCTGACCAAGCGGCGCTCGGTCTGTTTGACGGCATCGGCAAGGAGGCCACTTGGCAAGACTACGCCGACCGGTTGATGGCGGCTTTTCCAAAGGCCCGATGAATTCAACTGCCCAGCGCGACCCATGCATACGCCTCGCATCAGTCCGGCTTTGCCCAAGTTAAGCCTTGAGCTTTTGCACTGCTTCAACGCGGTGTTTCATGAACGCAGCGTGACCAAAGCGGCTGAGCGTCTCGGGCTCTCACAGTCAACTGTGAGTTCTGCATTGGGCAAACTCAGGGTGATTTATGCAGACCCCCTTTTTGTGGCTGGAAACAGAAGCTTAGAGCCGACCTCAAAGGCGCTTGAACTCACAGAATTTCTCGGCTCAGCTTTGCAGCAGATTGAGAATTCGGTCATCCCTCGATCGGCTTTTCAGCCGAGTACGACGACCGCACGGTTTCAGATCGCCATGGTTGATTTCGCGCAGGACCGGTTGCTTCCAGAGTTGACCCGGGTCATTGCCAAGGAGTCGCCTGGCTTGCGTTTGTCGGTCACTTCGCTGGCGATCGACACGGTTGAAGAAAGTTTGGCGTCGCAACGGCTGGATCTGGCGATTGCCTCGACCCGGCTCACCCTGAAAAAAGTTCGTTACAGCAAAATTTACGAAGAAAAATTTATCTGTATCCTCCGTTCGGGCCATCCCATGGCGCAGGTCAAATGGACGCCCGAAAGCTATGCACAGTTGAATCATCTGCAGGTGTCGCCCACCGGCTCGGGGTATGTCAGCATCATTGACCGGGCCTTGGCCGAGCGTGGCCTGAAGCGCAATGTGGTGCTCTTCATGCCCAACTACCGCTTGGCCGCTCGAATGGTTGCCATGAGTGATTTGATCGCCTTGATGCCCGTGGCCATTGCGGAGGACATGGTCAAGACCTGCGATATCCACATCAAAGAGCCGCCGCTGCACCTCCCACTCCTGCCGGTGATCCAGATGTGGCACGAAAGAAGCCAGCCTGATCCGTTGCACCGTTGGCTTCGACAGCGACTGGTCCAGCTGTGCCAATAACGCGATAAAAGCCTGACGCTATTGATTTCACCGATGCTCTTTATCGGTGAAACTAGATTCCCTTGGCCATGTCCCCGCACTAATATGCCGTCAATCTGTAGCAGAACCCTCTGCTGAACAGCGCGACACAGAAGGCGGCAGCAATCCATTGACTACATCCAGACTGACCAGCGTCCTTGACGGCATTCGCATCGTTGATTTGACGCGAAATATTGCCGGTCCTGTCGCCACCATGATGGCCGCAGAAATGGGTGCAGACGTGATCAAGGTCGAGCCTCCCGGCGGCGACGAGATGCGTACCTGGCCGCCTTTCGTAGATGATGAAAGCGTCTATTTTGTCAGCTGTAACCGGGGCAAGCGCAGCATTGCACTGGACTTGAAGCTGGAGGAAGACCGGGACATTCTTCGCCGACTTGTCAAGACGGCGGACGTGGTGGTTGAAAACTACCGGCCCGGCACACTAGAAAAGCTCGGCGTGGGATGGACCGATTTCAAGGCGCTCAATCCACGCTTGGTTTGGTTGTCCGTGACCGGTTACGGCAGAACCGGTCCAGGCGCAAGTGCACCCGCCTACGACTCGATGATCCAGGCCTTTACCGGGATGATGGGCATCACCGGCGAGCCGCAAGGAAAACCGGTGCGCTCGGGGGGGTCTCCAATCGATATCGCCACCGCGTATCTGGCCTGGGGTTCAATCATGACGGGCATTTACACCGTCGAAAAAACCGGCCAAGGAATCCTGCTGGAGGTCTCGCTCATGGAGTCAGCCTTGGGGTTCATGCACGCCTATCTCCAGGGCGCCCTGCTGGACATGCCGCTGCCCGGCCGCATGGGTTCAGAAACGATGGGCATGTACCCGATGGGCGCGTTTGACACCCGTGATGGCGAACACTGCTTGCTTCAAGTCAGTAACGACATTCAGTGGACCAGGTTTTGCAACTTACTGGAGGCGGTCGAGCTGTTGGGCGATCCACGCTTTGAAAGCAACCAGCTGAGAGTTAAAAACCGAGACTTTTTGAGGCCCTTGGTTCAAGCCTACCTGATCCAGAAAACGGCACCGGAGTGGGAGGCGCTGTTGCTGGAAGTGGGCGTGCCCGCGAGTCATGTCAAACCGGTGAACAAGGTGGCGATGAACCCACAAGTGAAGGCTCGCCACATGGTCAAGTCAACGCGTTTGGGCAATGGGCGTGAGATCCCGACCTGGGGTGTGCCGGTCAAAGCGGATGAAAACATGGGCTCCCGCATGCTGTCGGTGCCGCAACGGGATCAGCACCGCGAAGAAATTTTGGCTGAAATTAAACAACGCTAGACCTAGCAGGAGCGCGACATGATTTACAAAGATTTGATCGTTGAAAAGCGTGGGCGGGCCGTGTGTGTCACGCTGAATCGGCCCGAGCGGATGAACGCGATCAGTGTGGAAACTTCCAACGAACTGTTGCACGTCCTCACCGCCTACAGAGACGACCCTGAGCAGTGGGTGAT
>CANFSO010000094.1 GCA_947449895.1 Comamonadaceae bacterium | reverse complement strand
GGCGCAACTTCGGCCAATGCTTTTTCCAAACTGGCCGGGTCCAGCAGGTCAGCAGCGACTGCACGCAGACCGGGAACGCCTTCCAATGTGCGGCGGGCCAGACCATAGACGGTCCAACCCTTGTCAATCAACTCGCCCGCTAAATTACTGCCGCCGATACCACTCGCACCGACGACTAAAGCTGTTTTCTGCATCACTCACTCACTCTGTAAACAAATCAGTCTACGGTCGTGTGCGCTTTCAGGTCGCCCCCTAGATCGCCAACCTTGGCGTTACAAGGGCACTGGCAGGTGGAGCAACGGATGCCAGCAAGCTATGCGTGTGTTGTCGTTGCTGACCATCGGAGGACTCTCAGCACGGCACTGCGCGCTAGCGTGAGCGCAACGCGGTGCAAAACTACAACCGGTTGGCAGATCAGCCAAGTTCGGTGGACTGCCGGGTATCGCCCGCAAGGGTTGACCGCGATTCTCACTGCTGACGGTGGACGCCAGCAAGCCAGCGCTGTAAGGGTGGCGCGCCGCGTGCACCATGCCGGCAACTGAGTTTTCTTCGACGATGCGGCCGGCGTACATGACGGCAATCCGGTCTGCCACTTCAACCGCTGCGCCAATGTCGTGGGTGACAAAGATCACCGCCATGCCGGTTTCGCGTTGCAGCTCACGCAGCAACAACAAAATCTGAATCTGCACCGTGGCGTCGAGTGCAGTGGTGGGTTCATCAGCCAGCAACAGTTTGGGTTTGCAGGCCAGCGCCAGCGCGATCATGGCGCGTTGCCGCATGCCGCCGGAGAGCTCGTGCGGATAGGCATCAAAGCGCCGCTTGGCTTGCGGTATTTGGACCCGCTCCAACATGCGCAGCGCCTGACTTTTAGCCGCTGTCTCGCTGATGGCTTCATGCGCCCGAATAGCTTCCGTGATTTGTTGACCGATGGTGTAGACCGGGTCAAAGGCCAGACCCGCTTCTTGGAACACCATCGAAACAACACCACCCCGATAAGCGTCCAAAGGACGACCTTGCAAGGCCATCACGTCAATCCCATCGACGTGAATTTGGCCACTCATGCGGGTTGTTTTGGGCGAGTGCAGTTTCAGCAGGGTGCGCAAGGTGACGCTCTTGCCTGAGCCTGATTCGCCCAACAAACCCAAGACCTCACCGGCTTTCAAGTCAAAGCTGACCTGACTCAAGGCATTGGCATGGCGACTGCCATGAAATTCGACACTCAGGTCTTTGACCGATACCAATGGCAAGTGCAAGGGCGCGTTCATGCGGCGCTTTCTAGTGTTGCGGCAGTGTGCCCTGACCCAGGGTCATTCATGTGGCAAGCCACCAGATGGCCGGTCAATTGCGCAGCGGGAACCAAGGCGGGTGCACGCTCAGAGCAGACCACTTCTGCGTGCACGCAGCGCTCCCGGAAACGGCAACCGGCAGGCGGGTTGATTGGGTTCGGTGGGTCACCGCTCAAGGGTGACTTTTGGGTACGATGGGCAGGGTCCATGGACGGCACTGCCGACAGCAACGCGCGTGTGTATGGGTGCGCGGCTTGACCGTAAATTTGCTCAACCGGGCCAATTTCTACCACTTGGCCGAGGTACATCACCATCACTTCGTCGCAGATGTAATGCACCACATGCAGGTCATGCGAAATGAACAAATAAGTCAGCTGATGCTCGGCTTTGAGCTCTTGCAGCAGGTTCAGCACCTGCGCTTGCACCGACTTGTCCAGCGCGGCCACGGCCTCGTCCAAAATCACCAAGCGCGGGTTGAAAGCGAGTGCGCGGGCAATGTTGACGCGCTGGCGTTGGCCGCCCGATAACTCGTGTGGATAACGCGAAGCGAACTGCTCAGGCTCAAGCCCAACCCGAGCCAGCAGCTGGCGGGCGCGCTCGTTGGCTTGCGCTTGACTCAAGCCATGTTCACGCGGCCCGTAGGCGATGGTCTCTACGATAGTCAAGCGCGGATTCAGCGACGCAAACGAATCCTGAAACACCATTTGCAGGTTGCGCCTGAAGGCTTTGAGTTCAATGCCACCAAACTCACCCACGCCCTCACCATCAAAAATCAAGGTGCCGCTGTCGGGCTCCATCAATCGCGCAATCAGCCGCGCCGTCGTCGACTTGCCACAGCCGGATTCGCCGACGATGCCCAGCGTTTTGCCTTTGGCCACCGTGAAGTTGATGCCGTCGACAGCATGTACAAACTTTTTCTCGCGCTCCAGCAAACCACCCCGCACCGGGAAGTACTTTTTTAAATTGCGCACGATCAACAGCGGCTGTGCGGGGCCACCGCGGTCCGCTGAATCGGTCATATCAACCATGTTGCTCAGGTCAGTCAGGTTGCTGCTCATCGTCGAACGTCCATGGCAGACCGCACACCATCTGCCAGCAGATTGAAGGCGATCGAAGTGATAAAAATCATCGCACCCGGGAGCGCTGCAACCCAAGGGTTGCGAAAGATGGCCGAACGCAATGTGTTGAGCATCAAGCCCCACTCTGGCTCAGGCGGTTTGACACCCAAGCCCAGAAAGGACAAGCCCGAACCTAAAATCATGCTGACGCTCAGCAAACCGGTGGCGTAGACAAATACGGGGCCGAGCACGTTGCCCAGCACATGCACGCGAATGATTGAGAAGGCGCTGGCACCACTCATCCGCGCGGCCTCTATGTAGTCGAGACGGCGTACTTGAGTTGTCACGCTTTCAGCGACACGCACCATCTGCGGCACAAACACCAGTGTCAACGCAATCAGGCTGTTGCTCATGCCGGGGCCCAGCGCGCCGGCAATCGCCACGGCCAAAAGCACCGACGGAAAGGCATAAAAAACATCCAGCACACGCATCGTCAGCATGTTGGTCCGGCCACCGACATAGCCGGCCAACAAGCCAATAGACGTACCGATGACAAAAGCCGCCAGCACTGGCACGACACCCATCAACAAAGACAGACGCCCGCCGTACATCAGGCGCGTCAGCATGTCGCGCCCCAACTCGTCGGTGCCCAGCCAGTGACCCGGCGAACCAACAGGCAGCAAGCGGTTCATCATGCTGGCTTTGAACGGATCAGCCGGAGCGATCCAGGGTGCAAAAATGGCCGCACCAATGATGATCGCCAACACCAAAATACTGATCATGGCCACACGGTCTTGCCGCAACTGACGCAAGACCACCATCCAAAAACTGCGGCTAGGTGCCGGCGTGACGGCAGAAGGCGCCAGCGTCGACATATCGGCAGGAAACAAGGTGGTTTTCATTCAGGTCCGTCCCATGCGGGGATCAATCAGCGGCTGCAAAATATCCACCAGTAAATTCAAAGCAACAAAGAAAAGGCAGAGCACCAGAATCGTCCCCTGCAGCAGCGGAATGTCACGCTGAAAAATGGCGGTGTTCAACAAGAAGCCCGTGCCGGGCCATGCAAACACGGTCTCGACCAAGATCGAGCCGCCCATCAAATAACCCAACTGCAAACCCGCCACGGCCAGCACGGTGGGCGCCGTGTTTTTGGCCACATGCCGAAAGATGGCCTGATGACTCAGGCCACGGGCCCTGAGTGCCATGACAAATTCTTGCTCCAGCATGTCGGCCACCAACGCCCTGACAGTGCGCGTGATGATGCCCAAGGGAATCACCGACAGCGTCAAAGCAGGCAGCACCAAGTAACGCATGTGCTCAAGATCCCAGAGCCATTCGGCTGATCCCCCCGGGCCCGCGCCCATGGCAGGGAACCAACCCAGCCAGGTCGAGAAAATAATCGTCAGCACCAGCCCCAGCCAGTAGTGCGGGACGCTGACACCAATGACCGAGAGCACTGTTGCCAACCTGTCGATCCAACTGCCATGCCAATAGCCTGCCAGTGCGCCCAAAATGCAACCCAACAGCACACCCGCAAAACCGGCGACGCCAGCCAATACGAGTGTGTTACTGACGGCACTCAAGACCTCCGTGGCCACCTCGCGCCCTGAGGCAATGGACTTGCCCAGATCGCCCTGCACCGCCCGCAACAACCATTTGCCGTATTGCACCGGAATCGGTTTGTCCAGGCCGTAAGCCGATTTCAGCGCTTCAACCACTTCAGCAGGCGCATCGGCCGGCGCGATGGCGTTCAAGGGGTCGCCCGGTGCCAGATAAACCAACATGAACGACACCAGCGTCACACTCAGCGCAATCGGAATGGTGTAGAGCAGGCGCTTCAAAACATACGACAACATCAGCGTTTACATCTTCAGCGTGGTCAGGTCTTGAAACCAGTGCTGAGCCTGCACAAAGCCTTTGACTTTGGGCGACAGAACGTGTGGATTGACGTCATGCACAACCCACAGCATCAGGGCTTCGTCGACCATCGTTTGGTGCACAGTGGCCAGTAAGGCGTCTTGCACTTTGGGGTTGAAGCTGGTGCGAACTTTGTCCAGTGCTGCGTCCACTTTCGGGTTGCTGTAGCCGCCCCAGTTGACACCGTTGGGCGCGACATAACGGCTGTCCACGAAGCGGGTGATGCCGTAGAACGGGTCAGACGTGACATAGCCCAGATTGATGGCGCTGATGCCTTTGCCGGCGTTCATGTCGGCCTTCACACCACTGCGCCAGTGCAGGTACAAGGTTTCCAGTTCAACCACTTCAAACTCCAGCTGAATGCCGACTTCAGCCAGACTTTGCTGGATGTATTCGTTCATCGGCAAGGACAACATTTGACCCGTGCCGCCTTGGGCAATGATGACCTTGGCTTTGAGTGGCTTCTCTTTGCTGTAGCCGGCTTGCGTCATCAACGCTTTGGCCGCAGCCACGTCGTAGCCGAGTTTGAAAGTAGGCTTGCCGAACCACGGGCTGGAGCTGTCGAGCTGGCCTTTGGCAGGCACCGCCAGACCGTTGAGCAGTTGCACAATGCCATCGCGATTGATGGCCAGATTGGCGGCTTTGCGCACGCGAATATCCACCCACGGTGAGCCGGGTTGGGTGCTGAAGTGATAAGGCCAGACATGCGGCGTGACATTCGTGACCAGCTTGAAGCCGGCGCTCTTGAGTTGCGGCACCACATCAGGCGGCGGCGTTTCGATCAGGTCAACCTGGCCGCTGAGCAGGGCGTTAGAACGCGTTAAAGCGTCAGGGATCGGGATCAGCACAATCCGGTCGGTTTGCGCCATCCGGGTCTTGTCCCAGTAGGTCGCATTTTTGACCAACTCAGCGCGTTCACGCGGTACCAGTTTGTCCAACTTGAAAGGACCTGTGCCCGATGGTTGAGAAGCGAATTTATTCCAGTCGCGACCGAGTTTTTCCCACTGCGCCGGGCTCGAAATCAGGAACCAAGGGAGCTGATACGGAAACAGTGCATCGATGACTTTGGTGGTGATCTCCACCGTGTACTCATCCACTTTGGTGTAGCTGGCAATCGATGGAATACGCGGCCGCACTTGGGCGCTTTGCTTGGCATCAAACTGCGGTGATTTGTCGTTCAGGACTTTGTCCAGATTCCAGATGACCGCGTCGGCCTTGAACTCAGAACCATCATGAAACTTCGCGCCCTTGCGCAGTTTGAAGATCCATTTCTTATTGTCTTTGGCATCGACTTTCCATTCGCTGGCCAGGCCAGGCATCAACTTACCAGGACGCGTGCCGATGTTGGACTCCCACGCCACCAGCGGGTCATACAGAGTGTGACCGGTGAACTGATAAGCACCGGCGCCGCGGTCTGGTTGCCCCGTGGTGAGCGGAATATCGGCCATGGAAATGCCGTAGCGCGCCACGGTTTCAGCCATCACGCCTGATTGCAGGGCAAGGGCGACAGGAACGGTCAACAGCCAACGAGAAAGTTGCTTGGGCAACACGTGCATGAAAGAACTCCAATAGTTGAGAGGTACTTAACTCCTATTGCACGCAATGTGCCAACTATTAAAAATTCAATAAATTCAGTCAGCAGGGCGATGGATGGCCGCGCTGTGGTCGCCATGACTGAGATCTGCGCTGTCAGACCGACTTAGGAAAACGCATTGCGGTGCATAACCATGCACCAAAATAGCTCAACCCAGCAGCGCTGCCAAACCGCCTTCGGGTTCAAAGCGATTATTCCGGTAGATCAGTCGGGTCGGGCCGACCCAAAATGGACGCGTCACCGGATGGCGCGGGTCACCCGGGTAGCAAATCATGCGCTGGCCTTCATGCTCGAACGGTTCAGGCTCGACCAACGGCGGTAGGCGCGTGCTGGCCGCCTTCATCGCGTCGGCAGCCGTGGCGTGCTGTTGCAACTGGCTCAGGCTCAAGATCTGAGCCGGCACCAGCCCGATGTCGCCCGACCAGTACTGACGCAGGCCCGCTTCAGGCGTCAACCAAACGGTTTCCGTGACTTCATGGTCATCGTGCAAAACCTCTTGCCCCGCCGGCACCAAGGCCACAAAGAAGCGCACGTCGAACCGGCGGTTGATCACAGACGGCACACGCGGTGTGATCCAACGCGACCATGGCCGGAGACTGCTGGTCTGCAAGGGCAAACCCAGTTGCGTCATGGCCGCTACAAAACCCACACCGTCTTTCAGGTGCCGACGCAATTCGCCGGGCATGTGCTGCGGCAATTCACGATGCAGCAGCAGCCCGCACTCCTCAAAGGTCTCTCGCATCGCTGCCACGTACAAGCCGGCGCCGGTGCCGCTATCAAGCGTCGCCTCACCCAAGCTCGCAGTCAGAGTTTCGGCACTTTGCTCCAGTTGCGAATCTGCAGTCTGGCAATCCAGAGCGTCCAGTTTGCCGCCAGGGAAAACATGGGCACCGCCCAGCACATTCGAATTGGCATGCCGCCGCACCATCAGCACCTCAAGCCCGCGAGGACTGTCACGCAGCACCATGACGCTCGCTGCAGGTACGGGCGGCGTGAGGACTTCCTGATGATTGAGTTCGATGGCCATGACTTGAATCAATGACGGAAGTGCCGCACGCCGGTTGTGACCATCACCACGCCGCGCTCGTCTGCGGCGGCTATGACTTCACCATCGCGCATGCTGCCGCCGGGCTGGATGATGCAGCTGGCGCCGACATCGACCACCACATCGAGGCCGTCGCGGAAGGGGAAGAAAGCGTCGCTGGCCACGGCTGAACCTTGCAAGTCAAGGTTAGCGTTGGCCGCTTTGATGGCCGCGATACGGGCCGAGTCGATGCGGCTCATCTGACCAGCGCCGACACCCAGCGTCATGCCACCGCCGCAGAAGACGATGGCGTTGGACTTGACGTATTTCGCGACCTTCCAAGCGAACAACAAATCTTGCAGTTGCGCGGGCGTCGGTTGCAGCTTGGTGACGACTTTCAGGTCGGCCAGCGTGATCTCGTGGTTGTCGGCGGTTTGCATCAACAGGCCGGAGCCAACGCGCTTGACGTCGATGAGGTTGCGGCCTTGTTGCGCAGCGCTGTCGCCGCCGGTTGGCAGGGGAATTTCTAAGATACGCACATTCACTTTGCTCTTGAAGACAGCCAGCGCTTCAGGGGTGAAGGCCGGAGCCATCAGCACTTCAACGAATTGTTTTGAAATTTCCAAAGCTGCTTTTTCATCGAGCGGACAGTTCAGCGCGATGATGCCGCCGAAGGCGGAAGTCGGGTCGGTCTTGAAGGCTTTGCTGTAGGCGTCCAGCGCGTCAACGCCGATGGCCACACCGCAGGGGTTGGCGTGCTTGACGATGACGCAGGCGGTTTCGCCCAGCAGCGAATCAAAGCTCTTGACGCATTCCCACGCAGCATCTGCATCAGCGATGTTGTTGTACGAAAGCTCTTTGCCTTGCAACTGACGCGCCGTGACGAGTGAGCCGGCAGCAGGATGCAGGTCGCGGTAAAAGGCCGCTTGCTGGTGCGGGTTTTCGCCGTAACGCAGGTCTTGCAATTTGATGAAACGGCCGTTGGACTGCCCCGGGAACAGGCTGTGCGTGCCGTCGGCTTGCAAGCTGGACAAGTAGTCGCTGATGGCGCCGTCGTACTGGCTGATGCGGTTGAACGCTGCCACGGAGAGCGCGAATTTGGTGGCGTCTTTGAGTTGACCGTCGGCTTTGAGCTCGGCTAACACGCCGGCGTATTGCGAAGCGTCTGTTAGCACGCCAACATCTTTCCAGTTCTTGGCGGCCGACCGCACCATGGCCGGGCCGCCGATGTCGATGTTTTCAATCGCGTCTTCCAGTGTGCAACCGGGCTTGGCAACCGTCGCTTCAAACGGGTAGAGGTTGACGACCAGCAAGTCGATGGTGCTGATGCCGTGGGCTTTCAGCGCGGCCATGTGCTCGGGCACATCGCGACGGGCTAGCAAGCCGCCATGCACTTTCGGGTGCAGGGTTTTGACGCGGCCATCGAGCATTTCAGGAAAGCCGGTCAGCTCAGCCACTTCAGTCACGGGCAAGCCTTGGTCGGCCAGCAGCTTGGCGGTGCCGCCAGTGGACAGCAGCTTGATGCCCAAGGCGTGCAGGCTTTTGGCAAATTCAACAACACCGGTCTTGTCGGACACGGAAATCAGGGCGGTCAAAGTAGAGGCGGTCATGGCAGGTCAGAGTCCGGGTTGAATCTAAAAAAGTGGAATGGTGGATTGAAAAACCGAGATGAAAGTCATCCCGAAATATCATTTCAAAAGCTTGTGCTCCAGCAACTTCTTGCGCAGCGTGTTGCGGTTCAGGCCTAGCCATTCGGCAGCGCGCGACTGATTGTGGTCGGCTTGCTTCATCACTATTTCAAGCAGCGGTTTTTCGACCACGCGCACCATCATGTCGTACATGCCGGCTGGCTCGGTGCCATGCAAATCTTGAAAATAGCCTTCTAGGCTAGTGCGTACACACTCTTCGATATGTTTCTTGCTCATGCTGAGGTTCTCTCTTTTTGTTCTGTGTGCTGCCTGGCCTGATAAGGCGAAGCGGCTGGCACTCGGTCCATGCTGGACTCAAGGCCATTGAAATAGTCGGCCACTGCGGCCATCTGCAAATCGCAGCTTTCCAGCAGGTTCATGCGCGCCCGGAAGTCTTCGCCACCGGGCAAGCTTTTGACATACCAACCAATGTGTTTGCGCGCAGTGCGCACGCCTGAAAACTCACCATACAACTCGTAATGGTCGAGCAAATGGTCGAGCAGCAATCGCTTGACTTCAGCCACCAAAGGCGGTGCCAAGTGCGTGCCGGTTTCCAGAAAATGACTGATCTCGCGGAAGATCCACGGCCGACCCTGCGCTGCGCGGCCGACCATCACGGCGTCAGCACCTGTCAGCGCCAAGACGTCGCGGGCTTTCTCGGGGGAGTCAATGTCGCCATTCGCCACCACCGGGATTTTCAACGCGGCTTTCACGGCGGTGATGGTGTCGTATTCGGCCAAGCCTTTGTAGCCCTGCTCTCGCGTGCGGCCATGCACGGCGATCATCTGCACGCCGGCGGCTTCAAACATGCGCGCCAAGCGCACGGCATTTTTATGCGACTCCGACCAACCGGTGCGCATTTTCAGGGTCACGGGCACACCGTGCGGTGCGCAGGCGGCCACCACGGCTTGCACGATGGCCAGCGCCAGCGGTTCGTCCTGCATCAGCGCAGAACCCGCCCATTTGTTGCAGACTTTTTTAGCCGGGCAGCCCATGTTGATGTCAATGATCTGGGCGCCACGGGCCACGTTGTAGGCAGCAGCGTCGGCCATCATGGGCGCGTCGGTGCCGGCGATTTGCACGGCAATCGGCTCGACTTCACCGTCATGGTTGGCGCGGCGTGAGGTCTTCAGGGTGTCCCACAGGTCGCGGCGCGACGTGACCATCTCACTGACCGCGTAAGCCGCGCCCAGTTTTTTGCATAACTGGCGAAACGGCCTGTCAGTGACACCGGCCATGGGCGCCACGAACACGCGGTTGGCCAGAGCGTAAGGACCGATGTTCATGAGGTGGGCGGGTGGGGAAAGGAGGATGGTCTTGAAAAGCGAGGGGCCATTGTATCTGCCTAAAATTTCAGCAGCCTTAAATAGTTGCGCCGGTCCAAGCCGACCCTTCTTGCTCTTTATACTCAAAGCCATATGCCTCCTTGGATCGCCCAACTCACTGAACTATTGGCTCTGCCCGAATACGGTCTCAGCACGGTTTTCATCGTTTCATTTATTTCGGCAACTTTGCTGCCATTGGGTTCTGAGCCCGTGGTGTTTGGTCTTGTCAAACTCAACCCAGGCTTGTTTTGGCCCGCGGTGCTGGTGGCGACGACCGGCAACACACTGGGCGGTGCAGTCGACTGGTGGATGGGCTTTGGCGCACACAAAGTCGTCGATAAATACAAAGCATCATCCACTCACGGCAGGGCTTCGCGTTGGCTTGAAAAATTAGGTCCAAAAGCTTGCTTGCTGGCTTGGCTGCCTGCAGTGGGCGACCCACTGTGCGCGGTGGCGGGTTGGCTGAAGTTGCC
>CANFSO010000093.1 GCA_947449895.1 Comamonadaceae bacterium | reverse complement strand
GCAAGTTGGCGAGTGGTTGCCGTCGCTGCAAGACCGCGCTTACGTCGCCAGCCTGATGGGCCGCGTGGTCGAGCCAGGCAAGTTCGCCAACTGGATCTCGCCACCCGTCATGGGCATCAACCGCCAGCCTGTGGACTTCGACTACGTGCGATTCAACTGATCCGCTGTTGTGCTGAAATCATCAGGGGGCCTCGCGCCCCCTGACTCGCTTCCTGCGCTTAAGACGTCAAGAACTCAAGAGACCACACCATGGACATGACCGCCACCATCGTCATCAAACAGCACCTGATCGACCCCGAGATCTGCATTCGCTGCAACACCTGTGAAGCCATCTGCCCGGTCGGTGCTATCACGCATGATTCGCGCAACTACGTTGTCGATGCGGAGAAGTGCAACCTGTGCATGTACTGCGTCCCACCTTGCCCGACCGGCTCGATTGACAACTGGCGCACCATGCCGCGCATCAAAGCCTACTCGCCCGATGAGCAATTGTTGTGGGACGAATTGCCCGTTGAACTCTCGCCCGAGCAGCTGGCTGAGCAGGGCGTGGTCGTCACTGCGGGCGAGGCCGTGTTGGTCGTTGCCGAGACTGCGGCCAATGCCGCAGTCCCTTTTGAAACCAGCTTCAACAGCGCTCAATACGGCGCCATGGTGCCGCCTTGGTCTGCTGCCCATCCTTACACGAACCTCTACGGCCCCAAGGCCACCGAAAAAACCATCACGGCTGTTGTCAGCGGTAATGTGCGCGTGACAGAAGTCGGCCAGACGACCGGCGGCGATTACGACACACACCACATCGTGCTCGATTTCGGCAGCCTACCGTTTCCGGTGCTCGAAGGCCAGTCCATCGGCATCATTCCGCCGGGGCTGGACGGCCAGGGCAAAGCGCAGCATGCCCGTCAATATTCGATTGCCAGCCCACGCAACGGCGAGCGTCCCGGCTACAACAACCTGTCGCTGACCATCAAGCGCGTGCTCGTAGACCATCAAGGTCAACCGGTACGCGGCATCTGCTCCAACTACATGTGCGACTTGCAAGTCGGTGACAAGGTTCAGGTGATCGGACCCTTTGGTGCGAGCTTCCTGATTCCGAATCATCCGCGCAGCAACATTGTCATGATCTGTACCGGCACCGGCAGCGCGCCAATGCGCGGCATGACTGAATGGCGCCGTCGACTGCGCGCGACAGGTAAATTTGAAGGCGGCAAACTGATGCTGTTCTTCGGTGCCAGAACGCAGGAAGAGTTGCCTTACTTTGGTCCGCTGCAGAACCTACCCAAAGATTTCATCGACCTTAACTTCGCGTTTTCGCGTACACCCGGCCAGCCCAAACGCTATGTGCAAGACGTGATGCGCGAACGCGCAGCAGATCTGGCGCCACTGCTTAACGACCCTAACACCTGCTTTTATGTCTGCGGCCTGAAAAGCATGGAAGAGGGCGTCGTGCTGGCGCTGCGCGACGTGGCGATACAAGCCGGCCTGGATTGGGACACCGTGGGCGCAGCGCTCAAGAAAGAGGGCCGACTGCATCTGGAGACGTATTGATGAAAGCGAAGCAGCCAACCATACTGGTTATCGGGGCTAGCATCTTGGGCGTCGGCATCGCGCAAGTGGCTGCTCAATCTGGACACTCGGTTCTGCTATGTGACTTGCGAGAGGGGGCTGCGGCTCAAGCACTTCTCCAACTCGGCAAGACCCTGACTGCGCTGGTCGCCAACGGCCTCAAGCACTCTGGCCGCTTGGTCGGCATGCATTTCTTCAACCCGGTGCCGCTGATTGGCGCTTTGCTGGGTCGTAAATCAGGCCGAGGTTTTTTTAATTACGGTGAAGGCGCGCAACGCCCCAGCATTCCGAATTTTGAGTCGGCGGATTTGCCGCCTGCTTCGTCCTTGCGCGTGTTGGGACAAGGTCAGGTGGCCGAGCGTCTGGCCGCCACATTGACACAAGCTGGTCAAACCTTTGAAAGGCAGACCCATGCGACATGGGTTGGGCTCGAAGTCGGCGGTGCGCAATTGCGCTTGACTGATGGGGCAACAGCGTCGGAGCTCGGTCATCAAGTTGTGCTGTTCGATCTACCGCTGCCCAACGAAAATGGTGCTGCATTGGCTTGGGCGCCTGCTGTCCAAGCCAGCGTTGAATGGATTAAGTGCGCAGACCAATGGTTGCGGGCGTTGGGATTCAACCCACACCGTGTCGCCGACACGCCCGGCTTGCGTCTGTATGGCTGGGCTGCGAGTTCAAGCGCGGATGCGCGATGAAGTTTGCGGAGTTCCAAGCCGGGCAGGTCCTTACCGCTGGCCCCTACCAAGTTAATGAAGCGGAGGTAATGTCCTTTGCCACGGCCTACGACCCACAGTGGTTTCACACCGATCCAGTCGCCGCCAAAGACGGACGTTTTGGCGGACTGGTGGCCAGTGGTTGGCACACCTGCGGCATAGCCATGCGCTTAGTTGCTGACGCCGCTTTGCATGATTCGGAGTCCTTCGCTTCGCCTGGTTTGGCTTACGTGAAGTGGCCGCATCCCGTGCGCCCGGGAGATCAGCTCAGTCTGCGTGCAACCGTGCTGGAGACACGCCACTCGGTCAGTCAGCCAACGCTGGGCATCCTGCGCTGGCGCTGGGAAATGTTCAATCAAGCAGACGTTCCGGTGCTCGAGCTGGAGGCCACTAGCTTGTTTGACCTCACTCGGACCGGCAACGCAGGCTGGGATCTCGGGAGACATCTGTAGCCACTGACTGAATCCGGTCATCAGTCCAGCTTGATGCCGCGCTCGGCGATCAGCTTGCTCCAACGGGATGATTCGCGCAACAGATGTGCTGTCAGCTCTTCGGGGGACGAACCGATGGGTTCGGCACCAATCGTTTCAAATCGGGCGTGCACATCAGGTTGCTTCATGGCATCCAACAAAGCGGCGTTAAGCTTAGCAATCACTGTTTTTGGCGTGCCCGCTGGCATGAACACGGCAAACCAAGGCGAGACTTCGTAGCCTGACAGACCGGCTTCGGCTAGCGTGGGCACGTTGGGCAAGGCGCTGGAGCGCTTAGACGTGGTCACGCCCAACGCACGCAGCTTGCCAGATTGAATGTGCGGGCGCGCTGAAGTGATGCTGTCAAACATGTAGTTGACCTGACCGCCAAGCAAGTCTGCCACGGCCGGTCCGCTGCCCTTGTAGGGTACGTGCAGCATCTCGATTTTTGCCAAGGACGTGAAGACTTCCCCAGCCAGATGGACCGAGGTACCGTTGCCGGCCGAGGCATAGGTCAGCTTGCCGGGTTCCTTTTTGGCTGCTGCAATCAGATCCGTCACGGTTTTGATGTTGGGCTGTGTCGTATTTGTCACCAGCACGTTGGGCACCACGGCCAGCAGGCTCACCGGGGCAAAGTCCTTGACTGGATCGTAGCTAAGCTTGCCGTACAAGGGCTTGTTGGTGGCCATGCCGATGGAGGTGATCATCAGGGTGTACCCGTCAGCAGGCGCCTTGGCGACAAAATCAGCGCCGATGTTGCCGCCCGCGCCGGGCTTGTTATCAATGACAAACGGTTGGCCCAGCGCCTTGCCGGCTTTCTCTCCAAGTGTTCGGGCAATCGCGTCCATGGCACCGCCTGGCGGAAAGGGAATGACCCAACGGATCGGTTTGCTAGGCCAGTCGCCGGCGGCAGTCTGTGCGTGGGTCGTGAGCGGGGCGGCCAAGGTCATGCCTGCTGCCAGTAGGGTGAGTAATTGAATTTTCAAAGCTTTATCTCCGTGACGTTCTTTTTCAATGCGGTTCAGATCAGGCAATGGCCGAGGGGTGGGCTGCTAACGGCGTGACGTCAATCGTCATGAACGGGAACAGTGGCAGGCCTTGCAGCAGCTGGTGCAATTCGTCATTCGATGCCACATCGAAAATGCTGTAGTTGGCATATTCGCCGACCACGCGCCAGATGCTTTTCCAGCGGCCGTCTCGCTGCAGATTCTGTGAATAGTCCTTTTCGCGGGCTTTGATCGCGTTGGCCTCGTCACTAGGCAGATCACGTGGGATGTTCACATCCATCCGAACTAAAAACAACATGGGGTAGCTCCTTAAAAAATGGTGGCACGTTGGCCGAGGTCGATGTGTACTGGGGTCAGGCTGGTGCGGGCGCGGTCAAAACGATTGAGCTGGCCTATGTCCACCTCGACGCCAAAGCCAGGGCCGTCAGGCAGTTGCAACTCAAAGTCTCGAATCGTCATGCGTTCTGTGACGATGTCGTCCACCAGTAGCTGCGGGCCAAACAGTTCGCAACCGTGGTGTTGGGTGCCCAGCGTGGAAAACAGATGCGCTGCCGCTGCGCTGCCGATGGAGGTTTCCAGCATGGTGCCACCGTACCAGCCGATGTCGGCAGCATCAGCGACAGCGGCCACTTGGCGCGTGCGCAGCAGGCCTCCATGCTTGGCCACCTTGAGCGAAAACACATGGCAGGCCTGGGCGCGTGCCAGCAGCATCGCATCCTGCGGTGTGCACACGGTCTCATCCGCCATGATGCTGGCACGGTCACCCAGCGTCGCCGTCAGAATTTTGAGGGCTTCCACGTTCCACTTGGCAACCGGTTGTTCAATCAGGGTCACGCCGGCATCAATCAATTGCGGCAAATAGCGGCGCGCGGTGTTGCCGTCCCATGCCTGGTTGATATCAACCGTCAGCGTGGCCTGACCTGCGAGGCCGCGCGCGATTTGTGACACATGGGCGACGTCTTCTGCCGGGCTTCGGGCACCGATCTTGATTTTGAAAATGCGGTGACGCTTTTGCGCCAGTCGCAGCTGGGCTTCTTCCAAGTCCCGGCTTACATCGCCGCTGGCCAAGGTCCAAGCCAGGGGCAGGCTTTGATGGCGCTTGCCGCCCAAGAGTTGCCAGGCTGGCAGATTCAGCGATCGAGATACGGCATCAATCAGCGCCATTTCCACGGCGCTCTTGGCAAAGGCGTTGCCCTTGCAGGCGAGGTCCATGTGGGTCAGCGCGCTTTCAAAGCACGCGCCGTCCTGGCCCCGCAGTGCGGGTGCCAGGTAGGCGTTGATGGCGTGCTGGATGCCTTCTGGCGATTCTTCGTTCCATGATGGCCCACCTATGGTGGCTGCCTCGCCAAAACCGCAAGCGCCGTTGCTCAACCAAAGCTGAACAATGACCGGACTTTGGCGGCTGATTGAGCCAAACGACAGCTTGTGCGGACGGATGGTGGGAATGTCCAGAATCCGCACCTCGATGCGCTCAATCGGAAAACGGCTCATGGATGTGACCCTTGCTTCAAAATCAAAAACAACTAGGTTACGGGTAAACAAGGCAAGCCTCCAATGATTTATTTAGGATGAATCGTTCGATGTTGTCGAATGATTGAAGTACGATTAGAGGATGGAAATTCGCCAACTTCGGTACTTTCTCGACATTGCCCAGACCGAGCATTTGACACAATCAGCACTCAACCTGTTCGTGACGCAGTCCACGCTATCGCACGGTCTGCGTCAACTGGAGCAGGAACTGAACGTGTCCCTGTTTGACCGGCTGGGGCGAGGTCTGAAGTTGTCTCAGGCCGGTGCCGAATTCCGCGTCTATGCCACTCGGGCGCTGAAGGAAATTGAAGCTGGTCGCATGGCGCTGGCCGACCTGAGCGGACTACAGTCGGGCAAGTTAACTGTGGGCGTCTTTCCAACATTCATGACGACGGTGGTACCTGCCGCGGTGGCCGCCTTCAGCCAAGCACACCCACAGGTGTTGATGGAAGTGCGTGACTTGCGCGCCGGCTCCATTGAGGTTTTGCTGTTGCGTGGTGAATTGGACTTGGGCGTTGCCTTTCAGCCGACTGAACACGAAGAGATCGAGACCGAACCGTTGTTCGACGAGCGCATGCTGCTGGTGGTAGGGCCTTTGCATCCGTTGGTCGGTAGACGCAGCTTGAATGTGAAAGCCTTGGCAGGCGTGCCTTTAGCCCTGTTGCCGCGCACCTTTGCAACGCGCCGACTCATTGACGTGAGCCTGCGTCAGGCCGGCGTGACGCCGACTGTCCGGGTAGAAATGGATTCTGTCGAAGCTTTACTGGGCGTGTGCTTTTTTAGCGATCTGGCGTCCATCGTGCCAGAACGCGCCGCGCGGCAGGCCCCGAACCTCCACGCCATAGCACTGACGTCGCCGCAGATGGTGCGTCATGCCGGTATTTTGTGGCGGCGCGGTGCCTCGCGCAGTGCGGCAGCGCGGGCATTTGCAGACCTGCTGCTCGCTCCCCCTGTATCCTCCAAATCAGTCGCTAAATCATGAAGTCCTCAAACTGAGAAGCAGAATGCGAATGCAGAGCGCAAAACACGCTGTTGAGTTCAAGGACAAAGCGTACAAGCAGGGGGGGCGATAAAGGACATTCGGTCGTGGATGTGGTCAAGCGATTGGGCCGCGTTGATGGTGTGCTCGACATGGGGGAGAAAGTTCACTAGACAGCGTTACCTTCGAGGATCTTTCCTATCGCTTTTAACCGACTAACAATCAACTCACTTTGTCGGCTGATCACTTCTTCAGGACCTCCCAATCCAATCGCCAACTCTGGCTGACCTGCAATAGGCGGCAAACTCATCGCGACCACATTACGGCCTGTCACGACACTGCCATGACTTTCTGCCCATCCCCGTTGCCTGCACAGTTCAATGTCTTCAAGCAACTGCGGCACTGAAATACGTCGTTCGACATCCGTTTCTTGTGCATTGGCTCGGCGGGCGATCAGCGCGATTTCAGAATTCCGTTTACGCGACAGGAGTATCTTGCCGACCGCCGCTCGACAAATCGGACGCAGGGTACCGGTAGCAAAAGGGGGCAAACCGGTTGTGTCCGAGCAGAGCGTGACAACGTACCGGACGTGGATACCTTGCTGCATGCCAACCAACACCGAATGACCGAACTCCTGGCGCAGATTTTCAAGCAAGGATATGACGCTGCCATGGCCAAAAATCTCGTCGTGAACCCATGACCCTAGCAGCATGACCCGCAAAGTGGGCCGATAACTGCGGGTGCTCGCCTCGTAGCGCAGATAGCCCAGCATCAGCAGGCTGGCGAGTAACTTGGATGTGCTGGATTGCGGATATCCCAATTGCTGCGACAGCTCCTTGACGGTGGCTGGGGCATGGGTTTCGGCAAAGAACTCGAAAATTTCAAGCACCCGCCGTGCGGATTTGACGGTTCCCTCCATGGCGCAGCATTTCCTCTGATTCTCTGGCGTTGAGCCAGTCGGGCTATTTGTCAGTCGGCGGCGCTGGCCTAACCCAAGGACGCGGATTGCCCTCGTAGACCGACGGGCCCAAGCGGAAATGCTGGGCTTCGTCGAAAGTGTAAACCGCCGGAACATTTTGATCGTAAAGCTGTCGGCCCTTGGGCAAGGCTCCATTTCGTGAAACTTGTGAATGCAATGGACGCTTCAGAATTTCGGACAAGCGAACCGAGACTTCGATCAGTTTGTCTAGGTCGATACCGGTCTCAATACCCAGCGTCTCGAGTAGCTGCACGAACTCTTCGGTCGGGATCATGCCGGTGGCTTGGCCATTCCCACAATACGGGCAGCCGCCGATGCCGCCGACCGTCGTATCGGCGATCAGCGTGTCGGTGGCGTCCAGTACTTTGAGCGCCTCGTAGATCGACAGTAACGCCATGCCTCGTGCGTTGTGCAGGTGCAAGTGGAACAAGTTGATCGTTGGGAAACGTTGTTTGATCTCGCGCAAGTCTTCCTCAACCTCGCTAGGGGTATTCCAGGCCATCGGATCAGCCAAGTCGATACGCGTGACTTCGATCCCGGCTTCGTTCCAGGCGTCGTATTGCCGCTGCAGATGTTCCATGCGCGATTGACGCGTGAATGCACCGCTCCAGTTAGAACCCCAACCCGCGCTCAGGCCAATCGCCGCCTGTTTGACGCCTGCCTCCTGCGCTTTTTTGATCGGCATGCGCCATGTTTGTTCTTGCTCTTCCAGCAAGCGATTGGTGTTGCGCTGTACGAAGACGCCGCACATGTGCAGATGGGTGGCTGGTAAGGACTCTTCGCTGAGAGGGGGGGAGTGCCGGTTGCGCTCTTCGCGACCACGATCATTGAGTGCCAAGGCAAAAAACTTCACCCCCTTCACCGGCTTGAGGCGACCGACCACCTCCAGCGTATCGGCCATCTGCGGACTCCACTTTGGATTGACGAAGGCACCGACTACCGTGCGCTTGATGCCTGCCTCGACCATCATGCCGAGCAACTCCATTTTTTCGTCGACTGTCACGCCCTCGCGCTCGATCTGCAGACCATCGCGCAATGTTTCGTCGGTGATGAGGACAGTTGGCCAATTTTTTTTCATGAGGGGCTTTCTTCGATGGTTCAGCAATTACGCCAGACAGGTTTACGTTTCTCAAGCCGAGCACGGATGCCCTCCTTGCGATCCTCGCTCAAGTAGGGGTTCGCGCCAGGGTCTTGACGCAAGGCCACTGCCACCGGCATGTCCATTCCCCGCAAGGCAACGGCCTTGACACGGCGCACCGAGATCGGTGCGTTAGCGGCAATCTTGTGGGCCAGCACCAAGCTCTGAGGCAACACATCTTCGCGTTCGACCAAACGGTTCAGCAGACCAAGGCGATACGCCTCTGCGGCATCGATATAGTCGCCGGTGTAGAGCATCTCAAGGGCTAAACCCGGTGCGATCCGACGCGGCAAGAGGACTGATCCAAAATTAGCGCCCATGCCGATCTTGGTCTCCGGCAACCCGAACTGCGCCGCGGCGTGAGAAATCCGCAAATCGCATGCCAGCGACAACTCGAATCCGCCTGCCACTGCACTGCCATTCAGGGCGGCAATGGTCGGCTTCTTCGCCTCCAGCACGACCTCGAACACCGAACGATCGACCCGGCTCATCGGAGACCGATAGCGTGTCCCCGACGCGTCATTGCCACTCATTTCCTTCAAATCGGCCCCTGCGCAAAAAGCCGCATCGCCAGTGCCGGTCAGTACGATCACGCGGACGTCTTCAGCTTCGTCGGCGTCCAGCACGGCCGCTGAAATGGCCGCCATCAGCGAGCGGGTCATGGCGTTTCTCCGGTCAGGCCGGTTCAAGCGCAGTAGGCGCACATAGCCGTCCGTCGTGATCACCAGTTCGGGCTCGGCAGATGCCATTGGCTTGTCCATTAGTTTTGTTCCTGTCCTGCATCAAACACAAATCGCCCCTTGGCGGCCTTCTGGATCGACGGTTCATCGAAGCCGCACTCGCGCATCACCGCGAAAGTATCCTCGCCCAGTCTGGGAGCGGGTTTGAGGCTACTGCGATTGCCCCCAGAAAAGCGGTTGGTCAGGCCGATCTCGCGAATTTCTCCTTCTGAGGGATGTTCGCTGCGGGAGATAAATCCGACATCGTCTAGGTGGGGGTCGTCGAGCAAGCTTTCCAAAGAGTTGTAGCGCATGGAGGGCACGTCAATACGCTCGAATATCTCGACCCACTCAGCGGTGGTCTTGCCCTTGAGCGAACTGGCACGAAGGGCAAAATAATCATTGCTGTTCGCAGTGCGGGCCGACACACTGCTGTAGCGAGGGTCTGATTTAAGTTGGGCTTGTCCGATGGCTTCAAAAAATGCAAATGCTTGTGCATTCGTATTGGGCGAAATCGCGATGTAGCCATCCAAGGTTGGGACTGGACGGTTGTCTGGATTCAGGATGCGTGCATCACCGGCAGGGCCTAGAGGCGGCTCGAAAGTCATGCTGCCCATGTGCTCGCGCAAGACAAAGGCTGCCATGGTCTCGAACATCGGGACCTCGATGGATTCGCCGACACCGGTGCGGGTTCGTCGATACAGTGCAAACCCGATCGCCTGCGCCGTGACAAGACCGGTGATGTGATCGCTCATGACCAAGGGCACGAATCGAGGGGTGCCACCAGATTTTTCGAACGTGCCTGCTACGCCGGAAGCACACTGTATGACGGTGTCGTAGGCCGGCCGTTCGCAGTAGCGCCCACCACGGCCAAAGCCCAGCACCAGACAATGAATAAGTCGCGGATTCAGTGCCTGCAGTTCGGGCCAGCTGAGATTGAGTTTGTCAAGCGCACCGGGGCGCATATTGGTGACAAAGACATCGGCAGTCTCAATCAACCGAAACAGAATCGCCCGACCCTCATCGGTTTTCAGATCAACGCACACGGAGCGTTTGTTTCGGTTGAAATTCATGAACTTGCCGGTCATGCCCGGATTACGTGCGCCGCCGCCAAGTTGACGCATCAAGTCGCCCTCGGGCGACTCGATCTTGATCACCTCAGCGCCATGGTCAGCCAACGCCAGCGAGCAAACCGGTCCGACCACTACCGTGGACAAATCCAGTACACGAACCCCTGCGAGTGGACCTTCGGAAGGCCGTTTGATGTCGTTCATAGGATCATCAATCTTTCTTGAGGCCGAT
>CANFSO010000092.1 GCA_947449895.1 Comamonadaceae bacterium | reverse complement strand
TTGAGGACTGAGCGCAGACCCCACCAACCGGCTGCCAGCGCCAAGGCCGCACCCACAAGACTGCCGAAGATGGGCACGTACCACGATGCCGTCCAAGCGAAGTTGAAGACATAGCGGGCCAAGGCCCAACCGACAGCCACCGCAGCCATGGAGGCCAAGAAGCCAGCCAGCAAACCGACGCCAGCCAGTTCGGCGCGCTGCACTTGTCGCAGCAGCGAGGCGCGCGCACCGACTGCACGCATGATGGCGAAGTCACGGGCGCGCTCTTCACGCGTGGCGGTCACGGCGGCGAACAACACCACCAAACCGGCCGCCAGCGTGAAGCCAAACAAGAATTCGATGGCACGGATCACTTGGTCCATGACGCGCTGAACCTGCGCCAGCGTGCTGGTCATGTCGACATTCGTGATGTTTGGAAAAGCCCGCACCAACGCGTTGTCAAAGCTGCCCGGTGGGCCGCTTGTTTCTGGTGCACGGAAAGCGCTGATGTAGGTGATCGGCACATCGGTCATTTTGCTCACCGGGTAGATGACGAAGAAGTTCACGCGCAGCGAACCCCAGTCAACCTTGCGCAGACTGGTTATCTTGGCCTCACTGAGTTGACCGGCGATGTCAAAACGCAGGGTGTCTCCAAGCTTGAGTCCCAAGGTTTCAGCGATGCCCTCTTCGACGCTGAGGCCGTCTTTTTCTTCAGGCGTCCAGCGCCCGGCCACCACCTGGTTGTGCGTTGGCTTTTCGGCGGTGTTCGAGAGGTTGAACTCACGGTCGACCAAGCGCTGAGCGCGATCGTCTGCGTAATCCGACGGCACCACGGCTTGACCATTGATGGCCACCAAGCGACCGCGAATCATCGGGTACCAGTCGTAACGTGCCACGCCAGCGTCGCGCAAGGCCTGTTGAAACGCAGCACTTTGATCGGGCTGTACATTGATGACGAAGCGGTTCGGCGCATCGGCCGGTGTGGCTTGGCGCCAGCTGCTGATGAGGTCAGTCCGCAACAACACCAACAGCACCAAAGCCAGCAAACCCACCGCCAACGCGCTGACCTGCACCACGGCATAAACAGGGCGCGCCGCGAGTTGACGCGTCGCCAACACCAGCCAACGCGGTGCGGTGGCTTCGTTGACACTGACGCGCAGCAAACGCACCGCCACATAACTCACGAGTGCAAACAGCAGCACCGCCCCGGCAAAGCCACCGACGGCAATCAGCCCGAGTTTGAGGTCGCTGCTGGCGGCCAACAACAAAGTAGCAAAACCCAGCACGCCCACCGACAACACGGCAATAGAGGCTGGTTTGAGGTTACCGACTTCACGGCGAATGACGCGCAATGGCGGCACTTGGGCCAGCTGTAACACGGGTGGCAGGCCAAAGGCCAGCATCAGCGTCAGGCCCATGCCCATGCCAAAACCAGCCGGCCAGAAGGTGGCTGCGGGCAACACAGACTCCACCAAACCAGCCAGCAACAAAATAAACGCATAGTGCACCGCAAAACCGATGGCCACACCCAGCGCGCTGGCAAACAGCCCCACCACGACAAACTCAAAGGTGTAAGCCAATGCAATCGTCCGCTGCGGCTGGCCGAGCACGCGCAACATGGCGCAGTCGTCAAGATGCTTGGCGGCAAAGCCACGTGCCACGATGGCCACGGCGACAGCGCTCAGGAGTGCGGCTAACAAGCTGACGAGGTTGAGAAATTTTTCAGCCCGGTCGAGCGTCTGACGCATCTCAGGCCGACCGTTGTCAAGGGACTCGATGCTCACGCCCCGGTCACTCGGTTTTTTCACCTCTTCCGTGGCCCAGTCGATAAATAACTTGACGACGGGATCGGTGCCCGCCACAGCGAAACGATAGCTGGTACGACTGGCAGGCTGTATCAAGCCAGTACCCGCCACGTCGGCCTGATTGACCATCACGCGCGGCGAAAAACTGATGAAGCCGCCGCCACGGTCAGGCTCGCTGACGATGATTTTGCTGACCGTGAAGCTGCTGTCACCGAGCAATAAAGATTGGCCCATTTCAAGGCCCAGTGAATTCATCAAAGGCGCGTCGACCCAAGCCGTGCCGGGGGCGGGTATCTCGCGTGTGGTGTCACCCGGCGCGCCGGGGGTGTCTGCAATGCGCAAGTTACCGCGCAAGGGGTAGCCGGCGGCCACAGCTTTGAAAGCCACCAGTTTGGTGGCGCCGCCGGCGTCGTCAGGCGCGCGCGCCATGGTCGGGAAGCTGACGATAGACACTGTTGCCAAGCCCAATTCGTTGGCCTTTGCGATGAAAGGGGGTGGCGTGGGTAGATCGCTCCTGACGATGGCATCGCCGCCCAGCAGCTGCCGTGCGTCGCGCTCCAAGCCGCCTTTTAGGCGGTCAGCAAAAAAACCAACCGCCGTGAGCGACGCCACGGCCAAGGCCACAGCGACAATCAACAAACGCAACTCACCGGCACGCAGATCGCGCAGGGTGCTCTTCCAACCCAGCTTCAAGAAAAGAAAATTCATGACCCTGACCTTAGCCGATAAAGATTAACCGTGGTTAACCCTTGGTTGGGATGGACGGCTTTAAAGCAAGGTACGGCAGGTTAAGGAGCAGCACTTTCGCGCTTCACCAAACCGAGCTCCAGTTGCAAGCGCTCTGGGCTGGCGTAACAAACAAAACGCTTGTTGGTGGCGCGGCCAATGGCGCACAAACCCACGGCTTGCGCGATCTGATGGCCCATCTGCGTGATGCCACTGCGCGACACCACAATCGGCACGCCCATCTGCGCTGACTTGATGACCATCTCACTGGTGAGCCGGCCCGTGGTGTAAAAAACCAAACCTTGGCTATTGATCACATGCATGGCCAGCCAACCGGCAATCGTGTCGATGGCGTTGT
The DNA here is from genome assembly GCA_947449895.1 of Comamonadaceae bacterium. Taxonomy (GTDB): domain Bacteria; phylum Pseudomonadota; class Gammaproteobacteria; order Burkholderiales; family Burkholderiaceae_C; genus Polaromonas. The sequence goes on along the minus strand of CANFSO010000092.1, from coordinate 7,809 downwards.
GGCGCCCGACATCCTCGATGAACAGCAACATCTTTGGTTCATCACCGCCCAGCTGAAACAAAGCGCAGGCGTGAACCGAGCCAGCCGACTTGTATGTCGTCTCTTCAAGGCGAATGGTGTTGACCACGCTGTACAGCTGGCGCTGTGTGATGCGGATGTCTTTGGGCAACACCAACTGATCGACCTCGTCCATCAGCCCGCCAAAAACGCTGCCCTGCCCACAACCGGTGGTGACCACACGGTGCGCTGTTTTTTCTTCAATGTCGTCGATGCCGGTGCGCGTCTTCACGGCCGCGGCACCGACATCCCAGTCCACCGTGATGGACTCAATTTGTTCGGCTGAACTGATCAAGCGCTGATTGCGCAAATAGCCCAGCACCAGCAGTTCAGGGTGCGCGCCCAGCGTCATCAGGGTGACGAGTTCACGCTTGTCGACATACACGGTGAGTGCGCGCTCGGCCGGAATCGACATGCGCAGTTGCTCGCCGTATTCATTGACGATGTCCACTTCGCAGGTCAGCGGTGCGCTGGCTTGGGTCAGGAAAGGCAGCAAAGTGGGTGAGAGTGTCTGAGTCATCTTTCGAGGCTACAACAAAAAAGCCGACCCTGGTGTGAACTGCACCAGGGTCGGCTTTTTAAAAAGGTCGCTTCAGGGGTCAGGATTTCTTGGCTGGTGCAGCCGCTGGGGTTGCAGCCACAGCTGGCGGCGTCGGCTTATAAACAAACGGGCCCGGGTCAGCACAAGGTGGCGTTGCCGCCGCTGGCTTGGTGGGCTTGCCAGTGGCTTTAGCAGTCTTGTAGTAAGCGGCGGCCGCCTTGTCTTGCGACTTGCAAAGCTGGTAGCTGTCGACCTTGCCGCTCCATGCGGTTTTGGCTGCAGTTTCGGCCGCTTTGGCCTTGGCAGCATCATCCAGCACGGGAGCGGGGATTTTGGCTGTGACCAGTACTGAGGCGCTGAGCAGCAGGCCGGCGACTAAGAATTTTTTCATGTGCGTTCTCGCTTAAATTTGGACAGGCTGACTAGGCGGCACAGGCTCGGTGCGCTGCGCAGGAATCTTGCCAGCTTTGATATCGTCATACCAGTACTCGTGATGTTCACGGGCCCAGGTTTCATCTACGTAGCCGGTCTTCATACCTTGGTAGGCGCCCTGCATGCCGATGGTGCCGATGTAGATGTGTCCGATGAACATGGCCATCATGAGCAGGGTCGCCACCGCATGGATCATGTGCGCTATCTGCATGGTGCCGCGCTCATAAATGAGGCCGGGAACAATCTTATCGAGCACAAAGCCTGACGCCACCACAATGATGCCAAGAAAAAACACGCCGCCCCAGAACACCAGCTTTTCGCCGCCGTTGAAGCGGTGAGAAGGTACTTCTTTGCCGGACAGCAAACCACCGCCCTTGAGCAGCCAGATCACGTCATCGCGGTTGGGAATGTTGTCACGTAAAAAGGTCACGAAGATAACGACCAATGACACAGCAAACACCGGACCGGCGAAGTTGTGCATGTTTTTCAGCGCGTAGGTGAGCCAGCCAAACAGCGTGAGGCCCATGACCGGCAACAAGAAAAACTTACCAAACGCCATGACGATTCCAGAGATGCCAAGGATGCAAAAAGCAATCGCGTTAGACCAATGGGCTGAGCGCTCGAAAGCAGTGAAGCGTTCGATTTTTTTGCCCGTGTCCACACCATGCTGTTTGATCGGGCCTTTGGTCGTGTAAAAAAGCGCAATTGCGCCCAGCAGGATCAGCAACATAGCGCCGCCATAAGGGATCAACCAGTTGTTGCGCACCTGTCGCCAAGCGTCACCGGCGTTGGTCAGGCGTGAGCCTGGGTACTGCACAAAGGGCTGAATCAGATTGCCAGCTTCTGGCGCTTGGCTCTTGGGCAAGCTGCTGGTGCCCGTAACACCAGCCCCAACCTGCCGCCACATCGGCGCGTTGTTGCCGGGCTGAACCTTGCCGCGCTCGGCATTGGTCTGCGTGGCGTAGCCGGGCGCTTCATTGGCGTCAGGTTTGACATCGAAAATATTGGCACTTTGAATGCCACTGGTGCCAGCTGCAGCCGCTGGCGCGGTCTGCGCTGAAACGCCAGACCACATCAATGCGGTGCAAGCCGTCAGGAGCAGCGCTCTTAGTAACCGTGATGGGTGTCCCATGAAAGCTCCCCTTTTAATTCACGCGGTTGTATTCGTTTTGCGAATTTTGAGCGCGCGTCTTGAGATGCTGAGCCCACGACGTCTTGTCACCAGCGGTCCAACCCGGGGCGTTGTAGGGATTGCTGGTACCCTGGAAAGCCGGCGTGTCGCGCTTGGCGCCTGTGTTGGTTTGCGGCTTTTCGCCGCAGGCCGCCAAGCTCAGCGCAGCAGCCAGAATAAATGCAGTGCGGATCATTATTTAACCCCCTTCACAGGTGGTTGGCCGGCCTGCTGCGAACCGTAGGCCGTGCCCCAACCCCAGACTTCAGCACCCTTGCCACGTTGCACCACTCGGGTTCGGAAGATGTCGGCGATGACATCGCCATCGCCCGCCAACAAGGCCTTGGTGGAGCACATCTCAGCACAAGCCGGCAGCTTGCCCTCGGCCAAGCGGTTACGGCCGTATTTTTCAAACTCGGCTTGGCTGCCATTGGCTTCCGGGCCACCGGCGCAGAAGGTGCACTTGTCCATCTTGCCGCGCACACCGAAGGTGCCTTGCGATGGAAACTGCGGTGCGCCGAATGGGCAAGCATAAGAGCAGTAGCCGCAACCAATGCAGACGTCTTTGTCGTGCAAGACCACACCTTCGTCGGTACGGTAGAAGCAGTTAACCGGGCAAACAGCCATGCAGGGTGCGTCGCTGCAATGCATGCAGGCCACCGAGATAGATTTTTCGCCAGGGACACCGTCGTTCAGTGTGACCACGCGGCGGCGATTGACGCCCCATGGAACTTCATTTTCGTTTTTACAAGCGGTGACGCAACCATTGCATTCAATGCAGCGTTCCGCGTCACAGACAAATTTCATCCGGGCCATATTATTTTTTCCTTATGATTTTTTTTCCGGTGGGCCGCCCCAAGGGAAAAATAGCCCCCTCGGGGGGCAGCGTATTACACGCAGTGAAAAGCGTGGGGGTCATGCACGTTCGACGTTGCAAACGGTCGTCTTGGTTTCTTGCATCATCGTCACGCTGTCGTAACCATAGGTTGTTGCGGTGTTGATCGCTTCACCACGCACGATCGGTGCTGCGCCTGTCGGGTAATAAGCCAGCATGTCAGCGCCTTGCCAGTGACCCGAGAAGTGAAACGGCATGAAGACCGTGTCGGGTCCGACCCGCGGCGTCACCATCGCCTGAACATTCAGACGCGCACCCGTCGGTGTGGTAACCCAAGCGCGCTCGCCATTGCGAATGCCTTTGTCAGCCGCCACTTTGGGGTTGATTTCGATGAACATTTCCTGCTGCAACTCAGCCAGCCAAGGATTGGAGCGGGTTTCCTCGCCGCCGCCCTCGTACTCGACCAAGCGACCAGAGGTCATGACCAGTGGGAATTTCTCGTGGACTTTGTCGGCGATGTTCTTGTCTTGAATAGACTTGTACAGCGTCGGCAAACGCCAGAATGCTTTCTTGTCTTCGTGCGTTGGGTACTTGGCTTGCAAGTCAGCTCGGTTGCCATACAAAGGCTCGCGGTGCTGCGGAATCGCATCGGGAAAGTTCCACACCACCGCACGCGCTTTGGCGTTGCCAAATGGATAGCAACCGTGGTTTTGCATGAACACACGGATCATGCCGCCAGACGAGTCAGTCTTCCAGTTTTTGCCTTCAGCAGCGAGTTTTTCCGGCTCCGACAACTCGTCCCACCAGCCGAGTTTTTTCAGCAACACGTGATCAAGCTCGGGATAACCGGTCGTGATGTCCGCGCCTTTGGAGTGCGAACCGTCTTCGGCCAGCAGGTTGACGCCTTCGCGCTCGACACCGAAGTTAGCGCGGAAGTTACCGCCGCCTTCCATGACGTGTTTCGATGTGTCGTACAGATTCGGCGTGCCAGGGTGCTTCATGTCAGCAGTGCCCCAGCAAGGCCAAGGCAAGCCGAAATAATCGCCACTTAGGTCATAGCCGGTTTCTTTGTCTTTTCCGCCCTTGGATTTCAACGTCTTGACGTCAAAAACATGCATGTTTTTCATGTGTGCTTTGAGACGCTCGGGTGTCTGACCTGTGTAGCCAATAGTCCAGCAAGACTTGTTGATTTCGCGCAAGATGTCTTCTGGCATCGGCTCGTCCATGCCTTTGACCTTTTGCATCTTGTAGTTCTTTGAGAGCTCTTTGGCAAAGCCAAACTTCTCGGCGAACTGATGCATGATCATGTGGTCAGAACGGCTTTCCCAAAGGGGCTCAATGACTTTTTCGCGCCACTGCAGCGAACGGTTCGAGGCTGTCACGGAACCACTGGTTTCAAACTGCGTGGCCGCTGGCAACAGGTAAACCGCGCGGTTCGGGTTCAGGTCTTCGGGCTTGCCTGGCATGGCAGCCATGGCAGCCGTCGCTGACGGGTACGGGTCAATCACCACCAACAAGTCCAGCTTGTCCATGGCGCGTTTCATTTCCAGACCACGGGTTTGCGAGTTCGGTGCATGGCCCCAAAACACGCAGGCCTTCAGGTTGGAGTCTTGGTCAATGAACTCGTTTTTCTCGAGCACGCCGTCGATCCAGCGCGACACCGTGATGCCGGGCTTGCCCATCATGGCGGGCGATGCATAGCGACCCTTGATCCAGTCGAAGTCAACACCCCAGGTCTTGGCGAAGTGCTTCCATGAGCCTTCAGCCAGACCGTAGTAGCCTGGCAGAGAGTCAGGGTTCGGGCCGACGTCAGTCGCGCCCTGCACGTTGTCGTGACCACGGAAAATGTTGGTGCCGCCGCCGGAGACGCCAATATTGCCCAACACCAACTGCAAGATGCAGGAGGCACGAACAATGGCGTTGCCGATGGTGTGCTGGGTTTGACCCATGCACCAGACGACGGTCGATGGCCGGTTCTTGGCCATGATCTCAGCGGCCATGTAAACCTGCGCTTCAGGCACGCCGCAAGCTTCTTCAACCTTCTCTGGCGACCACTTGGCCAGCACTTCGGCCTTGATCTTGTCCATACCGTAAACACGGTCGTTGATGTACTTTTTATCTTCCCAACCATTTTTGAAGATGTGGTACAGCATCCCGAACAAGAAGGGAATGTCGGAGCCAGAACGCAGGCGAATGTGGTGATCGGCCTTGGCTGCGGTGCGGGTGAAACGCGGATCCACCACGATCATCTTGCAGCCAGTTTCCTTGGCGTGCAGCATGTGCAACATGCTGACAGGGTGCGCTTCAGCGGCGTTGGAGCCGATGTACAGCGCTGCCTTGCTGTTCTGCATGTCGTTGAACGAATTCGTCATGGCGCCGTAACCCCATGTGTTGGCGACGCCAGCGACGGTGGTCGAGTGACAAATGCGGGCCTGGTGGTCGCAATTGTTGGTGCCCCAGAAGCTGACAAACTTGCGCATCAAATACGCTTGCTCGTTGTTGTGTTTGGAGGAACCGATCCAGTAAACGGAGTCAGGACCGCTGGTCTTGCGCAGCTCAAGCATGCGGGCGCTGATCTCATTCAGCGCCACATCCCAACTGATGCGCTGGTACTTGCCGTTGACCAGCTTCATGGGGTAGCGCAGGCGAAACTCACCGTGGCCGTGCTCACGCAGGGCGGCACCTTTGGCGCAATGCGCACCGAGATTGATCGGCGAATCGAACACCGCCTCTTGGCGTACCCAGATGCCGTTTTCAACCACGGCGTCAACCGCACAGCCAACCGAACAGTGTGAGCAGACAGTGCGCTTGACGACCAGCTTGCCGCTGCCGTCACCCACTGCGTCAGCGCCTGCAGCCTTGGCTTTTTTCACCAAGGTGAGTTGCGTAGCAGCCAGACCCGCACCCACACCAAGGCCGGAACGGCGCAGAAAAGCGCGTCGGTCCATGGTTGGCAAAGCATTGCTCAGGCCGCGTGACAGGCTTTGTACAAAGCGTGTGGAACCGGTGCTGTGAGCGGCACCGCGTTGGACATCATGAGATTTTTTCGTGAGCAGCATGAGCTCTCCGTGGAAGTTAAAGGGGCTGACCTAGAGGGGTCTGTTTCGCTTAGCGCCGGGTGGCCTATTGTTCAGATCCGCGTGGTCTTGTAGTAGCGCTTGACGTGGTCCGACAGGCTGTAGCCGCCGCCATTTTCTGGCGCCGGCTTGAGTTCAGCTTGAACGGCCTCAGGCAAAGTAGCGCTTGGCATGGCAACGATCGCTGCAGCTGCAGCTCCGGTGGCGGCTGCGCCGAAGAAGAACCCCCGACGGGAAGGCTTGGATTGGCTGTCTTGCATGGGCTCTCCACTAAAAAGGTAGGTATTTGAATTCATAGGATCCTACGACACAAAAATAACCCTTTCGTAGGATTAACCCTAAAAATCACCAAAAATATACTTTACGTACCCTTTTGGAAATTGAACTTATTTTAATTTCTATATTAGAAATAGAAACCTCAAGCTAGCATGTCAAAGCCTTGCGACTCAACGCTGGTGAAGGTGTGCGTGAAGCCAGCCAGACTTTTGTAAAAACGCGCTTTTGGCTGCGCGCTGATGGCCTCGCACATCGACTGCGCCCAAGGCTGCAAGTGCCGCGTGAAAAACTCGCGCTGCCTTGTCAGGTTGGCCACTTCAACGTCTTCACCGGCAATGAGGTAACGCATCACCTCGCAGACATAAGCGTAGTGATCTTCCGTTTCGGACATCTCATCTCCACGGTCTAGGCCGAGCGCTGCCAAGTCGCCACGCAGTGCCGCCAGCGGCTTTTCGTTCAAAAAACCGCTCATGTAATGCGATCCGTACAAATACACCGCCGGCTTGCCAACGCCACCAAACAGGGCATCGTACTCATCGGCGACTTCAGCGGCCGACATGGCGCGGGCGGTTGCCACGACCTCACCCCAACTGGCCTCTAGCAAAGCGCCAGCGGCAGGTGCTTCGGTCACGGCAGCGCGCAGGTTGTCCCACAGCGCAGGCGTGGGGGCGGCGTAATAAAGCGCTGCCAGCAGGCCGTAGATCTCGGCGCGGGCGGTTTCTTCGTCAAGCGTTGACGGGATGAGGATGGCTGGTTGCATACGGCTACTTCTTAACTTAACTGAACATCATTCAGCGGATGTCGGTGATTTTGACTTCGGTCTCAGCCGAGTAGATGTCGATGACGCGGCAGTCGCCGCACATCTTCAAGCGATCAGCGGCGGCACCCTGAAACATAGCGTGCCCCGACAACTTGCCCAACATCGACTCGATGGCCTTGAGCGTGCCAAACGGCTTGGCGCAGCGGATGCAGGCGTAGGGCTGGGTCTCGTTCAGCACCCTTGCCTCTTTGCGCAGAGGCGTCAGCAGCAGGCGCGGCTGCAGGGTGATGGCGTCTTCCGGGCAGGTGATGGCGCACAGCCCGCACTGCACGCAATTTTTCTCGATGAATTTGAGCTGCGGCAGTTCAGGGTTGTCTTGTAGCGCACTGGCCGGGCAGGCGCTGACGCAGCTCAGGCAGAGCGTGCAACTGTCTTTGTTGACCGTCAAACTGCCAAACGGCGAGCCCAGCGCTGGCAGCTCAATGGCGTCAGGCAACGCGGCGGGCGCTTGCGTCATCAAGTGGTCTAGCGCCATGTCGAGTGTGCTGCGTTTTTCCTGTGCCACCGCAAAACGTGCAGACACCAACGGGCCGACGGCTTTGGCTTTGCCGATGGCCTGCAAGCTGGCGTCAAGCGCGGCCACGCTTTGGGCATTCAGCG
>CANFSO010000091.1 GCA_947449895.1 Comamonadaceae bacterium | reverse complement strand
GGCGAGCCGCTGCTGCGAAAAAACCTCGAAGTGCTGATCGAGATGCTGGCCAAGATCCAAACGCCCAGCGGTCAACCGCTGGACATCACACTCACCACCAATGCCTCGCTGCTGGCCAAAAAAGCCCAAAGTCTTAAAGACGCCGGACTGCAGCGGGTCACCGTCAGCCTAGACGGACTGGACGACGCGATTTTCAGGCGCATGAACGACGTCGATTTTCCGGTAGCCGATGTGCTCAAGGGCATCGAGGTGGCGCAGCGTGTTGGCTTGGCACCTATCAAAGTCAACATGGTCGTCAAGCGCGGCACCAACGACGCCGAAATCTTGCCCATGGCGCGCCACTTTCGCAACTCAGGCGTGGTGCTGCGCTTCATTGAGTACATGGACGTCGGTGCCACCAACGGCTGGCGCATGGACGAAGTACTGCCCTCAGCGCAGGTGATTGAACGCTTGCAAACCGAATTCCCTCTACTGGCCGTGAACCCCAACTACGCTGGCGAAACCGCCGAGCGCTGGCGCTACGCGGATGGCGGCGGTGAAGTCGGCGTCATCAGCAGCGTGACACACGCTTTTTGCGGCGACTGCAACCGGGCCAGACTGTCGACCGAGGGCAAACTCTTTTTGTGCCTGTTCGCCAGCCAAGGGCAAGACCTGCGTGCCTTGCTGCGCGGCGACTTTTCAGACGACCAAATCGGCGGTGCTGTCGGCCATATCTGGCAGTCGCGCGCCGACCGTTATTCTGAAATGCGTGCTGCACTCCCTGCTGACGCCTCGCTACCGGCTACCGGCCGGCGGGTTGAGATGAGTTACATCGGTGGCTGAATGGATAAAAAATGATTGATATTTCAGAAATTACCGGGCTCATCTTGGCCGGCGGGCGCGGTTCGCGCATGGGCGGCGTTGACAAGGGTTTACAAAACTTCAACGACGTGCCGCTGGCTTTGCATACGCAGTTGCGCCTGAGTCCGCAGGTCGGTGAGCTTTTGATCAATGCGAATCGGAACTTGGCGGCGTACGAATCATTTGGTGTGCCGGTCTGGCCGGATGCGGCAAGTCTGGGTGACTTCGCCGGACCGCTGGCGGGCTTTTTGACGGGTCTGGAGCGTTGCGAAACCGCCTTCATGATGACCGTGCCTTGCGACACACCGCTGTTCCCGCTCGACCTCGTGGCGCGACTAGCGACTGCACTGGAAGCCGATGATGCTGACATCGCCGTGGCTGCGGCACGTGAAGAAGACGGTCAGCTGCGCGCTCAGCCCGTGTTTTGCCTGATGCGCTCCGAACTGCTCGAAAGCGTGGTGAAGTTCACCCATGGCGGTGGCCGCAAAATTGATGCGTGGACGGCCTTGCACAAAACAGTGCTGGTGCCTTTTGACCTGCCCGGCGACGACCCTAAAGCCTTTTTCAACGCCAACACATTGGCAGAATTACACCAGCTCGAGAGCCGCTGAGTCACCTCAACCTTCTTTCTTTTTTCGTCCATGAAAACCATTGCGCAGATTGCCGCCGAGCTGCAGGGTTACGACCCTCAGGCGCTGCCCGCCAACGCGGTACTCGACTTCTTGCAGCGGCTGGTGACACCCGTGACCGAGAGCAGCCACCAGCCGCTGTTTGACGCGCTGGGCAAGGTGCTGTCTGCCGATGTGATTTCGCCGATGGACGTGCCACCGCACGACAACTCGGCAATGGACGGTTATGCCCTTGATGGCAGCCAGTTGCAAGTTGATGTTCCTTTGACACTCAAAGTCGTTGGCACGGCGCTGGCAGGCAAAGCTTGGGCCGGCACCGCAAGTGCGGGCGACTGCGTGAAGATCATGACCGGGGCCATCATGCCGGCAGGCTTTGACACCGTGGTGCCGCAAGAAATAGTCACGCCACTGAACGGCGAAGCTGAATTTATTGTCATCCCGCCAGGCCTGCTCAAGCCCGGTGACAACCGGCGTTTTCGCGGTGAAGACTTGGCGCAAGGCCACCCGGCACTGCTCAAAGGCCAAGTCATCACGCCAGCCCGACTCGGCTTAGCCGCATCGCTGGGTTTGCCCAGCCTGCCCTGCTGGCGGCCGCTGCGTGTGGCTTATTTTTCAACCGGTGACGAGATCCTGTCGCTCGGCGAGGCGCCGCGTGAGGGTGCCGTTTATGACAGCAACCGTTACACCACCTTCGGTATGCTCAAGCGGCTAGGCTGCGAGGTGATTGACATGGGCGTGGTCAAAGATGACCCGGCCCTGCTGGAAGCCGCCTTCCGGTCTGCGGCGACGCAGGCCGACGCGATCATCACCAGCGGCGGCGTCAGCGTCGGCGAAGCCGACTACACCAAAGCCATGATGAAAAAGCTCGGTGATGTGGCCTTCTGGCGCATTGCCATGCGACCTGGTCGGCCGATGGCTGTCGGCCGTATTGCAATGCAAGAAAGCGAAAAGTCGGGTGCCGTATTGTTCGGCCTGCCCGGCAATCCGGTCGCTGTGATGGTGACTTTTTTGGCCTTTGTGCGCCCTGCTTTACTGCAGATGATGGGCTGCACCGACAGTGCACCGCCGCTACTCAAAGCCCACAGCCAAGAAAAAATACGCAAAAAAGCCGGCCGTACCGAATACCAGCGCGGCTGGGTTTCGAGCGCAACCGATGGCTCGCTCCAAGTGCGCACCACGGGCAACCAGGGCTCAGGCGTATTGAGCTCCATGGCCGAAGCCAACGGCCTCATCGTGTTGCACCACGAGCAAGGCAACGTCGCCGCCGGAGATCTGCTGGACGTGTTGATGTTTGACGGCGCGATCTAGTCGCGCGACTTCAACCCCTGATAACTTGACAACAGACTTCGGCAAAACGCCGTAGGGCATAGCTTTGTCCTGGGGCACTCAGAGACTCAGAAAAACTCAAGTTTCCTGCGCATTCCATTATTGGATGAGGCCGTCAAGTCAAGTGAGGAAACCGTAATAGTCGGGCACGAGACTATATTTACGGCCGAGAGTCAAGCTCAACCGTTAAAATAAATGGTTTGCCGCAGCCTGCTGCGTAAAATTCCAGACCTGTGAACTCCTGATCCAGGCCCACTACGTACCGCGAGACCTGAGTTTTTATGAACAGCTCTTATTATTCGTTGGCCATGAGCGTGGCTGTGATCTGCCTAGGATTACCAGGCTGTGGTGAAAAGAAATCGATCGAAAATGCGCCTCCTAGCGCATCGACACCGGCCGCTCAACCCAGTTCAGCGAGTGCACCTGGAGCCTCGGCACCAACTTCTGCACCCGGCCCAAGCGGTCCCCCCATTTCTGTGACGACGGCCAGAGCCGAAATACGGGACATGGCGATCAACCTCAAAGCCAGCGGCAGTGTGTTCCCCTTGGCCAGCGTGGACATCAAAGCGCAGACGAATTCCGTGGTGACCAAGCTGCATATCCGAGACGGTGATTTTGTCCACGCCGGTCAGCCCTTGTTCAGCTTGGACATCCGTGCCGATGAAGCCAACTTGGCCAAGGCCCGCGCACAGTTAACCAAAGACCAAGCCACCTTGGCAGATGCGCAACGGCAATATAAGCGTGCTCAGGAATTGAAGGCGCAAAATTTCGTGGCCCAAAGCGCGCTCGACAGCGCTCAAACCGCCGTTGAATCCGCCAATGCCACCCTCGCTGCCGACCAGGCGGCCATAGACGCCGCACGCGTAGCAGTTTCCTACGGGCAAATTAATTCACCCCTGAGCGGGCGCGCAGGAGCGTTGACAGTCACGGTCGGGACGGCGCTGCAGAGCAACATCACACCGTTGGTCACCGTCACCCAACTTGACCCTATCTACGTCAACTTTAATCTGCCCCAGCGCAATCTGGCCGACGCGATAGCTGCACTCAAAAGTGGCGGCGCCAAAGTGACAGCCACTTTGGCCGACAACGGAGGCAGCTTTCAAGGACGGCTGAGCTTTGTTGACAATACGGTGGACCCCTCCTCCGGAACCGTCAAAGCTCGCGCACTGTTTGCGAACAAGGACGCTCGTTTGTGGCCAGGCGCGTTTGTAGAAATTTCACAAACCATCAACACCCTGAAAGACACTGTTGTCGTGCCACAGGCGGCCCTGATTCAATCGTCAAGGGGAACCATTGTGTACGTCGTGGAAGACGGCAAGGCGCTTCTAAAACCGATCAAGCAAGTCAGCAGCCAAAACGGAGAAGCCGCCATCACAGGCATCAACGCGGGTGATTCTGTCGTCGTGGACGGCAAACAAAACCTGCGTCCTGGCGCACTGGTGGTTGAGCGAACCAAGGAGGCCAAAACTGGCGCACCGTCACCGTTGGCCGCATCTCCTCGTAGCACGCCATGAATTTCTCGGAAATTTTTACCCGCCGTCCAGTGATGACGGTGCTGCTGAACCTGTCCATCGTCGGAGCAGGCATTTTGGGTCTGCGCAACATTCCGATCGCCGCACTCCCGAGCTACGACACGCCGGTCATCAACGTCTCTGCCGTTTTGCCCGGAGCCAACCCTGAAACCATGGCCAGTTCGGTGGCGTTGCCACTGGAAAAACAGTTTCAGACAGTGTCGGGGCTCAAAACCATCAGCTCAAGCAGCATCTTAGGCAACACCTCGCTGACCTTGGAGTTTGACCAAGGGCGCAATATCGATGCGGCAGCGGTCGACGTGCAGGCGGCGCTGCTGCGCGCGCAAAAATCACTGCCCCTTGAAATGACCACGCCGCCGTCCTACCGCAAGGTCAATCCGGCGGACGCGCCTGTACTACTGATCGCGTTGACCTCGCCCTCGCTGTCACCGGCGGACTTGCAGGACTATGCCGAGCACCTGATTTCCCCGACCTTTTCCACCCTTGAAGGCGTGGCCCAGGTCATTATTTACGGGGCCAAACGATTTGCCGTGCGGGTGCGCGTCAAACCTGGCGCCATGGTCGCGGCCAACATCAGCCTCGATGAAATAAGTGCAGCTCTCAACGCGGCCAACGTGAACACGCCTGTCGGTACCCTGGACGGTCCCAAACAAACCCTGGTGCTGCAAGCCAACAAGCAGCTGCAAACGGCCTCAGACTTTGCCAACCTCGTGATCAGCTCCAAAGGTGGCGTGGCGCTGCGCCTCAAAGACATCGCAGTGGTTGAAAACAGCGTGGAAACTGTCAAGAGTTGGGCCACGTTCGATGGCGATAATTCGATCACCATTGCGATCCAACGCCAGCCTGGTGCCAACACGGTTCGCTTGGTCGACGCATTACGAGCCGCCATGCCGGCCATGCAAGCGCAAATGCCTCAGTCGGTCAAGATGACGCCCATCAACGACCGTTCGGTTTCGGTGCGTGAAGCCTTGCATGACGTCTCCCTCACGCTGATCGGCACAATCGTGCTGGTAGTGCTGGTGATCTTTTTGTTTTTGCGCCGCTTTGTCGCCACCGCGATTCCGGCCTTGTCGCTGCCTATTTCACTCATGGGCGCCGTCGCGCTCCTCTGGGGCTTCTCTTACAGCCTCGACAATATTTCGCTGCTAGGGCTGACTTTGGCGGTCGGCTTGGTGGTTGACGACGCCATTGTGGTGCTGGAAAATATCATCCGCCACGTGGAAAACGGCGAAGAGCCCTTTCATGCCGCCATCGTGGGGGCACGCGAAGTTGGCTTCACGATTGTGTCGATTTCGACATCATTGATCGCGGTGTTCATCCCCATCTTTTTCATGCCGGGCGTGATTGGCCTGTTGTTTCATGAATTTGCCGTGGTCGTCGGGTTGGCGATTATCGTTTCGGCTTTTGTCTCATTGACACTGGTGCCCATGTTGGCAGGGCGTTTTCTAACCGACGATGCACACAAAAAAGCACCTGGCGCGCTAGTGCGCCTATTCGAGCGTGGATTTAATGCCACGCTGGCCGGCTACAGCCGACTGCTGGATATCGCGCTGGGCCATCGCAAAACAATTTTGGTATTGGCCGCGAGCACCTTTTTGGCCACCTTCTGGCTGGTGAGCATCATTCCTAAGGGGTTCTTTCCCGAAGAAGATATTGGTCAAATCCAAATCTCGACCGAGGCCAGTGAGGACATTTCCTTCTCGGCCATGGTGGCCTTGCAAGAGCGCGCGGCGGCCATCATTCGCGCAGACGCCAACGTCAACGCGGTGAGTTCATTCAATGGCGGCATCAATGCGCAAAACTCAGGGCGCATGTTTATCAGTCTCAAGCCTGCGGGACAGCGCCTCCCCATGAAACAAGTCGTCGAAGGATTGCGCAAAAAAGTGCGCACAGTCGCTGGCATCAACGTCTTCATGCGTCCAGTGCAAAACTTACAGCTCGGCGGGCGCGCCAGCAAAGCGCAGTTTCAGTACATCTTGCAAAGCGTCAAGGCCGATGAGCTCAACGTCTGGGCCAGCAAGCTCCAAGATAAGTTGCGGTCCGACCCGCTGTTTCGGGACGTGACCAGCGACGCTCAACTTCGCGCGCTGCAGGCCCAACTCCATATCGACCGCGACCGCGCCAACACACTGGGTGTGTCGGTGCAAGCCATCCGCTCGGCGCTGTTTAGCGCCTTTGGCGAGCGCCAAGTGTCGACCATCTTCCTGCCGACGGACAGCTACCAGGTCATCATGGAAGTGGCGCCTGAAGATAAGCTTGACGAAGCGGCGCTCTCGGGCATTTACGTTCGCTCCAACACTGGCGCGCTGGTAGCGCTGTCGACCTTCACCACGGTGGAGCGCAGCGTAGGGGCCACCGCCATCAACCACGTGGGGCAATTACAAGCAGTCACGGTCTCCTTCAATCTGGCCCCGGGAGGCGCCTTGGGCGATGCCACTGCAAAAATAGACGCTGCACGCGAAGCCATACAGTTGCCAACCAGCGTCATCACGTCCTACGGCGGCGACGCCGCCGTATTCAAAAGCTCGCAAGGCAGTCAACTGGTGCTCGTGATTGCCGCATTGCTGGTGATTTACGTGCTGCTAGGTGTGTTGTACGAAAGCTATATCCACCCGATCACGATTTTGGCTGGACTCCCCTCAGCGGCCGTAGGCGCACTCGCCACGCTGATGTTGTTTGGCCAGGACTTGACGCTGATTGCAACCATCGGCATCGTGCTCCTGATCGGTATCGTCAAGAAGAACGCCATCATGATGATCGACTTCGCCATCGACGCTCAGCGTCATCAGGGCATGACGCCCCATGAAGCCATTCGCACAGCCTGCTTGCTGCGCTTTCGCCCGATCATGATGACCACTTTGGCTGCATTGATGGGTGCGCTGCCCATTGCGTTTGGCATCGGTGCTGGCGCGGAATTGCGTCAGCCTCTGGGCTTGGCGGTGACGGGAGGGTTGATATTCTCGCAGGCCATTACGCTCTTCATCACGCCCGTGCTTTACTTGCTGATGGACCGCTTCAGCGGCCGCGGACCCGACATTCGAGCGTCCTGAGGTATCCGGGTCCTGAGCGCATTAGCCCAGAGGGCGCCGCGCTTAAGCGGCATTTTTTGCGCTCAAGGTGGCAGACCGATTCGCAGCCAAGGCCATGTCGACCCCTTTATTGGCCAGAGTGTCGGCTCGCTCGTTGCCGGGATCTCCGGCATGGCCCTTGACCCATCGCCAATCAATTTGATGACCGCCAAAGGCAACCAAGGCATCAAGACGTTGCCACAGGTCGACGTTTTTAACCGGCGCTTTGGCCGCTGTACGCCAGCCACGGGCTTTCCAGCCGTGAATCCACTCGGTAATGCCTTTGCGGACATATTCGCTGTCGAGGTAAAGCGTGACTTGGCAGGGCCGCTTGAGCGCCGACAAAGCTTCAATAACCGCCATGATTTCCATACGGTTGTTGGTGGTGCCGAGTTCGCCGCCGAACAACTCCTTGACGGTCCCGCCTGAAGTCAACATAGCGCCCCAACCGCCGGGCCCAGGATTACCTTTGCAGGCACCATCGGTATATATCACCACCGGCGCAACCGGGGTCTCGAGTTCTGTCATGAATTTGTTGTGTCCGTAGAAGATGAAGTTGACGTCGATCGGGCTTGATGCCTGTTTGCTACCACCGCGGGTGCGGACACCCGAGCAGCGCGGTCTTTCCATGCCGGCCCCAAAAGTCGCATGCCGCGCACGCGCTTGGTCGCGACCAAAAAATAAACGGCACCCAAAATGGGCCACCAGCGTGCGCCCGCAGACTCCATCCAGGCGAATCGCCCCAGCCAGCGCGCCTTGTCGATAGCAGGTCGATAGCAACCGAAGTGGGCTGACTCTACCTCAAAGCTGAGCAGTCGCAACCAATCTCGCAAGCGCCAATGACCAATGAATTCGCTGGACTCAGGCAAAAATAGCGACCCAAAACCCAGTCGCTTGCAAAGCCGAGCACGATGTTGCCGCAGGCCCCACAAACTGGCCGGGTTAAAACCGGTGATCACCACGCGCCCTTCTGGCACCAAGACGCGCTCGACCTCTCGCAGCGTGGCATGCGGGTCATGACTCAACTCCAACGTGTGCGGCAGAACGACCAAATCCAGGCTGTTCGCAGGAAAAGGCAATGCGACTGAATGGGTTAACAGTGCGACATGCCGGGAACTCTGCGACGGCTCACGGCTCAGATTCAAAATCCGCTCAGGAGCGATTACAGTCGTGCTTTGAATTGAATCTAACGCGAGCCACTGATGGGGCATGCGGTTGCTGCGTAAAGTGTCCATTTCCTGCAAACCCAATTGCAGGGCGTGGTAGCCAAAAATATTGGCCACTGCTTCGTCGAAACGCTCACGCTCCCACGCCAGCAAGTATTCACCGGGCGGTGTTTTAAACCAGTCCGTCAAACCTATAATTTCTGAGCTCATCTAAACCAATGCATGTGTTATTTCAATCTTTATGGATTGCCCGATTGACTTTGGTGTGGTCGACGCAGCGCTTTCAATCAGTGGCTGATTCTAGTCAAGCCTTCCCGCTTAGCGAGACCACTTGATGATCTTGCCCTTCGATCCTTCTCAGTGCTGCCCCAAAGCGCGAAAACAAGACACTCCCATGACCTTCAATCAACTTAGCGCTCTGGCTTCATTCCGTCGCGCTATCGTTTCAACAGTGGTCTTCACCGGCTTGATGGCCGTTCTGTCAGGCTGCGCCACCCAGGGACAGATGGATCCATTGGACAAGGTCGCTGGACCGATCATGGCCAGCGGCGCACAGCCTCAGCAGTCCGATAAAGCAAGGAGTACAGAAACCCGCAGCAACAAAAAAACAGCCGGTCCTGCTGTCTCTCCCAGTACCCCCCTTAAATCGATTGATCCCTTAGACGATGCAGCACAGTCTGTCACGTCGCTTGAAGCACCGGTCGAGTTATGGGACCGGATTCGTCGGGGCTATCGCATGCCCGACCTTCAAAACGACTTGGTCACCGACCGGGAAATTTGGTACAGCAGCCGGCCAGACTACATCCAGCGCATGACCGAGCGTTCGAGCAAATACCTCTTCCACATCGTCGAAGAGCTGGAGCGGCGCAACATGCCAACCGAGCTGGCATTGCTGCCCTTCATTGAGAGCGCCTTCAATCCACAAGCTGTTTCCAGCGCCAAGGCAGCGGGCATGTGGCAGTTCATGCCAGCAACCGGGACTTATTTCGACCTCAAGCAAAACATCTTTAGGGACGACCGGCGCGACGTATTAGCGTCAACCCGTGCAGCCCTGGACTACCTGCAAAAACTCAACGCGATGTTCGGCGACTGGCATTTGGCACTCGCCGCCTACAACTGGGGCGAAGGCAATGTTGGAAAAGCCATTGCACGCAACAAGAAAGCCGGCCTCGGCACTGGCTACGCGGACCTGAATATGCCGGCAGAAACACGTTTGTACGTGCCCAAGTTGCAAGCCGTGAAAAATATTGTCACCAATCCTGACGCCTTCAAGACCGAGTTGCCACTGATTGAAAACCATCCTTACTTTCAGGAGGTAGCGATCTCCCGGGACATCGATGTGGCGCTCGCCGCGAAGCTCGCCGATGTCAATCTCGCAGACTTCAAAGCCCTCAATCCTTCGGCCCATCGCCCCGTCATATTGGCCGCAGGCATGCCGCAAATATTGCTGCCATGGGACAGTGCCAAAGTGTTTCAGCGAAACTTTGAAGCCTATACGCTCGGCCAGTACGCCAGCTGGACGACATGGACCGTGCCCAGCACAATGGCTGCCAGCGAAGCAGCACGTCGCACCGGCATGACAGAGATCGACATGCGATCCATCAACAGCATTCCCCCGCGCATGTTGGTCAAGGCCGGCTCAACACTGCTGGTGCCACGTTCGGCCAAGGTCATCAACGACGTGACCAGCCATGTCGCTGAAAATGGTCAATTGAGTCTGGCGCCCGAGATTGTGACGCGGCGCGTCAACGTCAAGGCCCGCAAGGGCGAAACCGTGGCGACCCTGGCGCGACGCTACCGCGTCAGCACACTCGAAGTCGCAGACTGGAATCAAATCACGGCCCACAGCAGCTTCAACCTAGGGCAATCAGTGGTGCTGTTTTTGCCAGTCAAAGCAAAGACCAGCAGCAAGCGAGTCGTCAAGTCCAAAGTCGCCAAAAGAGCACCCCAAAAGTAAATTCGGTGGCGTCTAGTCGTCTACGAAGACGCTTTCACTTTAAAACCAGGGTCAATATGTCATGCTAAAAAAAATTTTCATGGTCGTTGCCGTGGGCGCCGCGCTTCTTCTCGGCGCCTGTCGAGATCAGGCAAGCGCGCCAACAGCGGATCAAACCGGTGCCACGCCCGTGTCAATCACGGCGATACAAGCGCAGGCCAAAGGTTTCAGCGTCGGTGTGCCGATGAGCGCACGCACGGT
>CANFSO010000090.1 GCA_947449895.1 Comamonadaceae bacterium | reverse complement strand
GTCAAGGCCACGCTGGCCTACGACTGAGTTTGATGCGTTTTCCCACATGGCCACTTCCATGATGTTTTCACAAAATTTAAAACTTTCCCTTGCCGGGCTGCTGTGTGGACTGACCTTGCCGGCCCATGCTATTTGCACAGGGTGCACGATGACCGTTACCAAAGAGGTGGGAAGTGATCTGCGGTTTGGCCGCATGATCGTCATCTCGCCCGGCACGCTCACGATGGACCCCAAAACGAGCCTGCGTACGGGTACGGCGAATGTGGTGACGCCCGGGTCTTTAGGCAGCATTACGGGACCCGCCGCATTCAGGGTGACATGCGTCGGGGTTGGCAGCTTGTCTTATCAGGTGGCCATTGTCAGCAGCCCGGTCAGTCTCAACACACCATCAAATGCCATGCCGATCGGCAACTTCGTCACTTTCCCTGCTGCATCCTTTGAACGTCAGGTCAGCAACTGCATGGGCTACTCAGAAATCGTCACCGTGGGGGCAACGTTGACTGTGGGGGTTTCTCAGCCGCCGGGGGGCTACACATCAGCCTCCGACATCGGGTTGGAAGTTCGCATCACAACCAACCATTGAGTGACAGAGCACCATGCCGCATTTTAAAAAAATTCAGTTGATTCGGACTGGCGTCCTTGGGCTGCTGAGCGTCTTGCTGGCACCCTTGGCCTTGGCTGACCTGATGCTTTACCCGACGCGCGTCGAAATGGAAAAAAACCAGCGCGCCACGCAAGTCGAGCTGGTCAACCGCGGGCAAACAACAGAGAGCTACCGCATAAGCGTGGTGAACCGCCGCATGACCGACACTGGTCAAATTGTGCCGGCTGACACCGCCGCACCCGACGAACGCTTTGCCGCCGACATGCTGCGGTTTTCCCCTCGCCAAGTGACGCTGAAGGCGGGAGAGTCGCAAACCGTGCGCATCAGCCTGCGTAAGCCTGCTGACTTAGCCAACGGTGAATACCGCTCGCACCTGCAGTTTGACCGCCAGCCCGACGTTGAAGGCAGTGCGGACCTTGAACAGACCGTCAAGGCAGTATCCGGTGACATTTCCATTCGGCTGACAGCGTTGGTGGGAGCCAGTATTCCGGTGATCGTGCGTCACGGCGATACCTCGGCCAGCGTGACACTGGACAAATTGTCCATCGAGCCAGCCGCCAAAGTCGAAGGCCAAGCCGACGGCCCGCCCCTCCTGGCCTTTCACATGAACCGCAGCGGCAACCGTTCAGTTTACGGAAATTTGCTGGTCACTTACACGCCGCCCCGCGGCAGGCCGGTCGACGTCAGCCAAGTCAACGGCGTGGCGGTCTATGTGCCCAATCCCTTGCGTCAAGCCAAGCTGCCACTCAGACTGCCCGAAGGCATGGCACTCAAGGGCGGGATGATTCAGCTGACCTTCTCGCAACGCCCGGAGGACGGCGGCAAACCTTTGGCGCAGGCCTCGCTCGCACTGCCTTGAAGTCACTCGCCTCGCGCTGAAATACCTTGATGAGGTTAACCAGTGGCTTGATGCTGGCTCTGCTATCTGTGATTGTGGTGCCCAACCACACCGCTTGGGCACAAAGCCCCCTGCCTGGGGCAGCGCTGGCCACAGCGACCGAGGCCCGCGAACTGAATCTGCTGCTGCTTGAAGTTCGGCTCGACGACAGCCTGTTGGCCGACTCACTCACCGCTTACGAAGTGGGTAATGACATACTGCTGCCGCTGGGCGAGATGGCACGTCTGCTCACCATCGGCATCACGATAGACCCGGCTACACGCAGCGCTGCAGGCTTTGTGCTGCGCGAAGACCAAGCTTTCAGGCTGGAGATAAATGCCAACAACGTGACGCTGCCCAGCGGACGCGAAGCTGTCGATCCGAACCAAATACGCTGGATGGACAATGATATTTACGTCTCTGCCCGTTTGCTGCAACGCTGGTGGCCAATCGACCTGGCGCTTAGCCTCTCGGCTTTGAACCTGCAAGTGGTGCCGCGTGAGGCGCTGCCGATCCAAGCTAGGCTGGCCCGTGAGCGTGATGCTGCGCGGCTGAGGTTGCGCGGCGGCGCTTATCAAGACCCTGGCTTTCCACGGGCACAGCCAGACTATCGTTTGGTTGACGTGCCATTTATAGACCAGACACTGAGCTTGCAAACCGGGCGCGACAGTACCGGCCAGTCCCACACTGACATGACCTACAACGCCTTCATCACCGGCGACCTGCTGGGCATGGAGGCGTCGATGTTTGTCACAGGATCACAAAACCAAGCGAATCAAAATTCCACACCCCAAGCACGCTTCACGCTGTCACGCAACGATCCTGACGCCAACTTGCTGGGACCCCTGAACGCCCGCACCGTGACACTCGGCAACATTGCCTTGCCGGCGCTGAACAATGTGGCGCGCTCCGCTGGTGGCGGTAATGGCATGGTGGTGAGCAACCGGCCGCTGAACCAACCCAGCAGCTACGGCCTGCACACCTTGCGGGGCAACCTGCCACCGGGCTGGGACGTGACGCTTTACTTCAACGACGCTTTGATCGCATTTCAACAGTCGCGACCGGACGGGCTGTACCAGTTTGCAGATCAGCCATTGGTTTTTGGCAACAACGAGTTCCGGCTTGTTTTTAACGGCCCATTAGGCCAAAGACGGGTCGAGCGCGAGGCCTTTTTACTCGACGACACACTGACAAAACCGGGCAACTTTTATTACACAGTGGGCGGCCAGCGCGGCAACGACGGCAGCGACAGACAAACCTTGCAGGCCGACTTTGGCTTAGCCGACAGCGTGGCAGCAACGGTCGGACTCGTCAGCATTGACTTGGGCCTAGGCGCCCAAGCACGTCACTACAGCAACGTCGGACTGCGCGCATCTGGGCTGGGCATGCTCATCAGCGCCGACCATGTATCGGCCACAGACGGAGGCTCACTCACCGAAGTCGGCGTGCGCACCGGTTTGGGACGGTTTTCAGCCGACCTCACACACACCCAATTGAGTCATTTCAGCAGCGACTTCTTTGCCGCCGGCAGTGACCCTTTGACGCAGCGAACCCGCGCCCGCTTAAGTGGCAGCCTCCCACTCAGTGAGGATTTGGTACTGCCAGTCGGACTGGACGTTTTTCGTGAAGTGACCGCATCGGGGCGCAGCAGTGTGAACGCCCAAGGTCGCTTATCCCTGAACCTGCAAAACACCAACTTCACCAACGCATTGAATCTGCAGACGAGCGATGGCAAGCGCGTCACCAGTGGTGCACTGCAGGTGTACCGACGCGTGGCAGGGATTGGTTTGAGCAGCCAACTAGCCTACACGCTGGAGCCCGACAGCCGACTCTCCAGTGTGGCCATCATCGCCGACAAAAACCTGAGCGACGCATCACGACTGAGCCTCGGACTGATACAGAGCATGACACCCAACGTGACCAGCGTGTCAGCGGGCTACAACCGAAATTTTGGCACCTTTGGTATGGGTGTAAATGCACGCTACAGCAGCAATGGTGAGATGAGCATAGGCGTGCAGCTGTTCATGGCGATCGGGCGCGACCCGCGCAGTGGCAACTGGACTCGCAACTGGCAGCCGATGGCCGCGTCTGGCGCCGTCTCAGCTCGGGCCTTTGTCGACGCCAACATGAACGGTGTCTTTGACATGGGCGAAGTGCCGGTGGAGGGCGCCGGCTTTCTTCTGAACGGCGGCAGCCGGCACCCGGTGCGCACCGGCGCTGATGGCGTTGCGTACATGAGCCACATGACGCCGCGGCAATTCGCCGACGTATCCCTCGACACCGGCACGCTTGAAGACCCGCAGTGGCAGACCGCCACTGCGGGCGTGCGAGTGTTACCGCGTCCAGGCAAAGTGATACTGGTGGACTTCCCGGTGGTCATGACAAGTGAGATAGACGGCACCATCTACCTGGAAGAAGCCGGTAAAACTCGCGGAATTGGCAATGCGCTGCTGGAACTGGTGAATGAGCGCGGTGAAGTGGTTGCCAGCCAACGCAGCGCCGCCGATGGCTATTACATCGTGCCGGCAGTCAAACCCGGGCGCTACACCTTGCGTTTAGCAGCCGAACAGCTTCGCAGTCTGGGCTTGGTAAACCATCAAATCCACCCGATCAACATGAAAGCTGACGGCGAATACGTCAACGGCATGGACTTCACGCTGCGCGCCGCGCCTTGAAAGCCCCTATCAGCACAAATAAACCCGGCACCAAAATCATCGCCCAGATGATGGAGCTGAGGTTTTCTTTGACCCACGCGAAGTTGCCAAACAAATAGCCCGCACCGCACAGGCCAACCACCCAGATGACCGCACCGATCACGTTGTAGGCAGTGAACTTGCTGCGATTCATGTCGGCGACGCCGGCGACAAAAGGGGCAAAGGTGCGCACGAACGGCATGAAGCGCGCCAAGATGATGGTGACGCCGCCGTAGCGTTCGTAAAAGTTATGCGCTTGGTCGAAAGCCCTTTTATTGAAAAACCGGGAGTCTTCCCACTGAAAGACCTTGGGGCCGAAATAACGGCCGATGGTGAAATTGCACTGATCACCCAAGATGGCGGCCACCAACAACACCGCGATAGACACCGGCAGGCTGATCAAACCCACACCGCACAAAGCCCCGACGATGAACAGCAGCGAGTCGCCCGGCAAAAACGGCATCACCACCACGCCGGTCTCTACAAAGATGATGGCGAACAGCAGCGCATAGACCCACATCCCATAATGTTGGGTGAACGTCTCCAAGTGGCGATCAATGTGAAGAATGAAGTCTATGAAGAAGCTGATAATTTCCATGGGGCAGATTTTGACACGGCCTAAAATCAAGCCGTGAACTCTGCTGCAACCGCCCCAACCCGCCGCCCCATCCGTGAACTGCCTGACGAACTGATCAGCCAAATTGCCGCTGGCGAAGTGGTCGAACGCCCCGCATCGGTGGTGCGTGAGTTGGTCGACAACGCCTTAGACGCAGGCGCCCGCCAAGTGACGGTGCGGCTGCTGGCCGGCGGCGTGCGGCTGATTTTGGTGGAAGACGACGGCGCCGGCATTCCGGCCAACGAGTTGGCGATCGCCTTGCGCCGCCACGCCACCAGCAAGATCGCCTCCTTGCAAGATTTGGAAGCCGTCGGCACGATGGGCTTTCGGGGCGAGGCGCTGGCCGCCATCAATTCGATTGCCGACATGAGCCTGACCTCGCGCTCGGGCGATGCCGAAGCCGACGCCAGCGCGGGCGGTCATGCTTGGCAGCTTGACGGCCGCACCGGCGAAATCCAACCCGCCGCGCGCAGCCGCGGCACCAGCGTCGAAGTGCGCGAGCTGTTTTACGCAACGCCCGCACGGCGCAAATTTTTGAAGACCGACGCCACCGAATTAGCGCATTGCATTGAAGCTGTCCGGCGCCACGCGCTGGTGCGCCCCGACGTGGGCTTTGCCATCTGGCACGAAGGCAAGCTGGTCGAGCAGTGGCGCGCCTGCACCGAGGCGCTGCACACCGAAGACCGAGTGGCCGCGCTGGACCAGCGCTTGGCCGATGTGTTGGGCGCCGAGTTTGTGACGCAATCCATCGCCGTGAATTACGAAAGCAGTGCGCGCCGCATCGACGGTGGGCCGGCCGTGCGGGTCTGGGGTCGGGCCGGTATTCCGGATGCTGCCCGCTCCCGCGCCGACCAGCAGTTTGCTTATGTGAACGGTCGCTATGTGCGCGACAAGGTGCTGACCCACGCCGCCCGCAGCGCCTATGAAGACGTGCTGCACGGCCACCGTCAGCCGGTCTATGCGCTGTATGTCGAGATGGACCCGGCCCGCGTCGATGTGAACGTGCACCCGACCAAGATTGAAGTGCGCTTTCGGGACAGCCGCGAAGTGCACCAAGCCGTGCGCCACGCCGCCGAAAACGCGCTGGCGGTACCGCGCTCGCAAATAGGCAGCGCCGTCGTCGGCAGCGCCATCGGTGGAGCGGATGCGCCAGACGCGAACACGCCCCGGCCAAGCTTTGTATCAGACGCCCAGCGCGCCGCCAGCGGCTTGGGCTGGGCGCAGCCCGGCATGGATTTTTCAGCGCGTACGGACAACCGAACTGATCACCGCGTCAGCGACTTCGAAGCCATGTGGCCGGTCGCTGCGGGTCTGTCAGGTCTGTCCACAGGGCCGACTGCCGACGCGCTGCGCAACCAACCGACGGGGGCACTCCCAACCGCCGAAGCAGCCAACTTGCCGCCTGGTGACTGGCCGCTGGGCCGGGCCCTGGCGCAACTGCAAGGTATTTACATCCTCGCTGAAAACACCAGCGGCTTGATCATCGTGGACATGCACGCAGCGCATGAGCGCATTGTTTATGAGCGCCTCAAAAGCCAGCTAGACAACTCGGCCAGTGCCGCCATCGCCAGCCAACCGCTGCTGATTCCGGCCACCTTTGCCGCTACGGCGCAAGAAATCGACACCGCCCAAAGCGCCGCCGAGACCTTGCAAACGCTGGGCCTGGAGATCACACCGTTCTCACCCAAGACACTGGCGGTGCGGGCGGTGCCGACCTCGCTGGCGCAGTCAGACGCCGTCGAGTTGGCGCGCAGCGTGCTGGCCGAGTTGGCCCAGCACGACGCCAGCACCGTGATTCAGCGCGCCCAAAACGAACTGCTCTCGACCATGGCCTGCCATGGTGCGGTGCGCGCCAACCGCAAACTCACGCTGGATGAAATGAACGCGCTGCTGCGTCAAATGGAAGCCACCGAGCGCTCAGACCAATGCAACCACGGCCGACCGACCTGGCGGCAAATGAGCATCCGCGACCTCGACAGTTTGTTTTTGCGCGGCCGCTGAAGGCCGCCGGAGCGGACCAGAAACCCGCGTTCAGCCCTGCGCTAAAAAGGCCGCCGCACCGGCCAAACAAGACAGCACGGCGACGAAGGTGAGCAAGGCCCGCAAACTCAGCCAGTTACCCAACCGCAGCGAGCGGTAAATCTTGCAATCAACGATGTAGCAGAGCAGCAAGCTGACCGCCATGAGCAGCAAGCCCCAGACGCTGTTGAGCAGCAAACCGGCCCACGCCAACAAGCTGGGCAACACACCCCAGATCAACAAGCCACGGCGCGCCGGCATCAACTGCATCGCCAGCCCCCAATGAATGCCGCCCAGAAAACTGACGATCACAGCGGCGTAGGATAGCAGCGCCAAGGCTGCCAAACCGGCCCACTCTGGGGGCAACATCCAAAGTCCAACCGCACCTGCCACAAAAGGCAACAAGCCGGCGACGCCGAGCGCCCACGCTTCGGCAGCGGGCTTCAATGGCGGAACGGCAGTGGCTGATTCGAGTGTGTCGGGTGTGCGCATGGGGAGAGTTTAAAAGACCCCACATCCGCCGGCCGAACTTTAAACAGCGAAGATGGTCGTATCTAGATTATGAAACTCTGGCGCCCTTTTCACTCTGTACTAACTGTTGCCTTACTGTTGCTCACGGCAGCACTGGTCGCCGGTTGCAGCACACTCGACGAACGCCAGCGCGCTTGGATTTTTCAACCCAGCGATCGCAGCTGGGGCAACAGTGCCGAGTCCGCACGCGGCATGGACGACGTGTGGATTGAATTTGAGTCGACCATCACCGGCCAGACCAGCAAGCTGCACGGCCTGTGGCTGGAAGCTGACAAACCGCTGGCCTCCCTAGCACCTGGCAAGATGCTCAAAGCCAGCCTGCCGGCGCAAGGTCTCGCGAACCCCGCTCATGCAGACCAGCCCATCTTGCTGTATCTGCACGGCGCCCGCTGGAACGTCACCGGCTCGGCTTTTCGCATGCGCCGGATGCAGGAGTTAGGCTTTTCGGTACTGGGGGTAGACTACCGCGGCTTCGGCAAAAGCAGCGAAGGCTTGCCGTCTGAAGACACGGCTTACGAAGACGCCCGTGCCGCATGGGACTGGCTGGCAGCCAACTACCCGAACCGCCCACGCTACATTTTTGGCCACTCGCTGGGCGGGCCGATTGCCATTAACTTGGCGGCGCAAGTGTCCGATGAATCGGGCACCATCGTCGAAGGCACTTTCACCTCGATCGCCGACGTGGTGAGCACCTTCAAGTGGGGCTGGGTGCCCGTTTCCGCATTGATCACGCAGCGCTTTGAAGCTGTTCGCAAGGTCGACCAAATAGGCTCCCCGCTGCTGGTGGTACACGGTGGCCGCGACCAGCTCATCGACCCGACCTTGGGCCGCAAACTCTATGCGGCAGCGAACGAACCCAAGCTGTTCGTGCTGGTAGAAGACGGCTCGCACCACAACACCAACTCCGTCGGCCAACCGCAGTACAAAGCGGCGCTGGCGCAACTTTTCAAGCTCGACGCGCTTTAGTCCAGAAGCCAACGCAGATAAATTCCTGCTACGCTCTTCTGGATGCCTGCACAGCCCGCCCCCAACGCCACGAAGAATCCAGTGGCACCACTCGACTATTTGGCTCTAGCCGGCCCAACCGCCGCCGGCAAGACGGCGGCAGCGCTGGCCATCGCGCGGCAACACCCGGTCGAAATCATCAGCGTCGACTCCGCCTTGGTTTACCACAGCATGGACATCGGCACGGCCAAACCCAGCGCCGACGAGTTGGCCGCCGTGCCGCACCATCTGATCAACATCCGTGACCCCTTGCAGGCTTACAGCGCTGCCGAGTTTGTAGCGGACGCCCAGCGTTTGATGCAAGACATTCGCTCACGCGGCAAGCTGCCGTTGCTGGTCGGCGGCACCATGCTGTATTTCAAAGCGCTGTTTGACGGGCTGGACGACATGCCCAAAGCCGACCCGGCGGTGCGCGCAACCTTGGCCGCCGAAGCTGCTGCAAGTGGCTGGCCAGCACTGCACGCCGAGCTGGCGCTGGTCGACCCGGTCACCGCGGCCCGGCTGCAGCCGCAAGACTCGCAACGCATCTCAAGGGCGCTCGAAGTGTTTCGCGTGTCGGGTCAGCCGCTGTCTTTTTTTCAGCGGCGGATTGCGGCGACACTGCCCGTCACTGCGAGCGCAGTGCGGCAGTCCATGACAGCTGGATTGCCGCGCTCCGCTCGCAATGACGGAGATGAATCGTCTGGACTGCTCATATCACTGGAGCCCAATGACCGCGCTTGGTTGCACGGCCGCATTGCCGAGCGCTTTGACACCATGCTCGCCGCCGGTTTTCTGGACGAAGTCCGTGCCCTGCGTGCCCGGGGTGATTTGCATCCGGACTTACCGTCCATGCGCTGTGTCGGTTACCGCCAAGCGTTGACGCTGCTAGACAGCTTGAACGACCCTCAAGTGACGCAAACCGAACAAGGCTTGGCCCTGCGCGACTTCCGCGAACAAGGCATTGCCGCCACGCGCCAACTCGCCAAACGCCAGCTGACTTGGCTGCGCAGCATGCCGCAACGCCGCGTGGTGGCCTGCGACGCGCCGGATGCATTGGCACAGGTGTTGGCACTGGTCGCGGAGCATGTGAACGCGGCTGCATTTGATGCACAAAGGTTGAGCCAATGAGTCTTCACATCACCAACTTAGCCAAGCACTACGGCGGCACCCCGGTGTTCAGCAAGGTGTCGCTGCACGTCGCGCCGGGCGAGTTCGTCGCCGTCATTGGCGAGTCTGGTGTCGGCAAATCAACCTTGCTCAATTGCATGGCCGGGCTCGACACCTGGGACGAGGGATCAGTGGTGTTGCAAGGCAATTCGTTAGGCCAGATGACAGACGATCAGCGCGCGCTGCTGCGGCGCCAGCATGTCGGCTTTGTGTTCCAAGCTTTTCACGTGCTGCCGCATTTGGATGTCGCGCAAAACGTCGGCCTGCCACTGTTGCTGCTGGGGCAGCCCGACGACAAACGCGTCGCCACCATGTTGGCGGCAGTGGGCTTGGACGGCTTGGGCAGTCGGCTGCCACAGCAGCTCTCGGGTGGCCAGTTGCAACGCGTGGCGATTGCACGCGCTTTGGTGCACCGTCCCAGCCTGCTGCTGGCTGATGAACCCACCGGCAACCTCGACCCGAGCACCGCGGCCAAGGTACTGGACGCGCTCATCGCGCAGACCCAAGAACAAGGCACCTCGCTGGTACTGGTGACGCACTCAGAAGCGGCGGCAGCCCGGGCGGACAGAGTGCTGAAACTGCGCGCCGATGGCTTGGTCTGAAGCACCCGCCGTGCTGAGACTGCTCAGCACCTTTTCCTGGCTGGAACTCAAGCACCATCCCTGGCGCAATGCCGCTGCCGTGGTGGCTGTGATGTTGGGGGTGGCGCTGGCGTTTTCGGTGCACCTGATCAATGCGTCGGCTTTGAGTGAGTTTTCGCAAGCCGTCCGCTCGGTCAACGGTCAGCCCGACCTGGAACTGCGCGCGGCCCAAGGCACGTTTGACGAAGCCGTTTTCGCCCGCGTCGCGCAACATCCTGACGTCAGCGTGGCCAGCCCCGTGCTGGAGCTCAGCACCTACGCACAGAACGCCAGCGGCGAACGGCTGGCGCTGCGTGTGTTGGGCGTGGATGCCTTGCGGCTGGCCCCAGTAGCCCCAGAACTGATGCCCTTGCCGGCCACAGAGGCTGACCGCTTTGCCATGTTTTCACCCGACATGATTTTTTTGAATGCTGCCGCACATGAACGTCTTGCGGGCGACAGCGTTGAATTGCAAAGCGGCGTGCGTCTATTGAAGGTCACTGTGGCGGGCCGTGTGGCTGCCGGTGGCGGGCCGCTGGCAGTGATGGACATTGGCGCGGCGCAAGACCTGTTTGAGCGCGGCGGCGAGCTGTCGCGCATCGACCTCCAACTGCGCGCGGGTGTCGACCGCAGCGCGTTTATCCGCAAGC
>CANFSO010000089.1 GCA_947449895.1 Comamonadaceae bacterium | reverse complement strand
TTGGAGAAACTTGCGGGATCATGGTTGTTTCTAAGTAATAGTCGAACTCAGAGCAGAGGAAAATCTCAGAAGCTGAACTTCGATGGCTCAGGAAAATTCAGCAGGCGCGGGGCCACAGTGTCCCAAGCTTCGGTGGTGCCGAAAGCCTGCTCGCCAGTGCGTGTGATCAAGGTGGCGCGCATCATGGGTTCTTCGCCGACGATGGCACTCAGTCGCCCACCGACTTTGAGAAACGCCAGCAGTTCAGTTGGGATTGTGGCCACTGAGCCGCTTAGCACGATCACGTCAAACGGACCTTGCACACCGGCTTTTTCGGCGGCGCCTAGGGCCAGCAGGGCGCTGCCGTCGAGCTGCAAAACCTCGACGTTGTAGATGCCGGCTTTTTGTAAATTCTCCCGGGCGCTTTGGGCCAGCGTCGGTTCAATTTCAAGGCTGATGACTTGCTGCGCGCGGTGTCCCAACAGGGCGGCCATGTAGCCCGAACCGGTGCCGATTTCGAGCACCTTTTCGTGCTTCTGCACGTTCAGGTCTTGCAGAATACGGGCTTCAATTTTGGGCGCCAACATGCATTGGCTGGGGTTGCTCTGCGGTGGCAGCGGGATTTCCATGTCGACAAAAGCCAGCGACTTGTGGGCCAGCGGCGCAAAGTCTTCACGCTTGACCACGGCCAGCAGCGCCAAGACTTGGTTGTCCAGCACTTCCCAAGGGCGGATTTGCTGCTCGATCATGTTGAAGCGGGCTTGTTCGTAGTTCATGGTGCTTGGCGTCGTGCGTGGAGGAAAAGGTATGGATTTTAGCGGTGGAATTTAAGGGCGATTATCCCAACACTACAGGGTCTGCAAGTGGTTTTTTTGCGTAGAGGCCATGCAGCATGACGGCCACTTGATTGGCAATGTAGGCGTCTGGATCGAGAGACGCGTTGCCTTGCAGGCCGGCTGCCGAGTGTTTGGACAAAATCAAAAACATCATGGCGGCGACCACGCCGTAGACCGCAAAGTCCAGGTTGACGGCGCGGAACTCACCTCTGTCAATGCCGCGTTGCAGTACTTGGCGAATCAGTGCGTGGCCGGGCTGCACGACTTCGTTTTGGTAGAACTCAACGATGTCTGGGAAGTGACTCCCTTCGCTGATCATCAGTTTGCTGATGCCCGATGCTTGTGTCGACCCAATACGGTGCCACCACGTGGTCATGCAGTGGTGCAGCATGTCGGAGGACGGGCCTTCGTAGGCCAGGAACTCGGCATTCCATTCTTCAAAGCGCCCTGAAATGTTCTCGCGTACGACGGCCTTGAAGAGTTCTTCTTTGCTCGGAAAGTACAAAAAAACCGTGCCTTTGGACACGCCTGCGCGCGCGGCGACTTCTTCCATGCGGGTGGCTGCAAAGCCTTTTTCAACGAACAGCTCAAGCGCAGCAACCAGCAGTTCGCCCGGCCGCGCTTCTTTGCGCCGCTCGCGTTTGGGGGCGAGGCACGTCGCTGGGTCGGAAAAAGGTTTGGAAGGTGGCATCTCGCAGGGCGATCAAACAAAGAAAATCCGTCATTACTGACTGATTGGTTAGTAATGTAGCGACTGGTGCTGACTCGGTCAAGTCAGCCTGTCGCAGTCAGTCGTTCAGCGCAAGGGCGTGCTTGGCAGCACTTGCAAAGCCAGCCATTCACGCAGCACCGTGCGCGAAGCGGTCAGCCCGTGCGCTGAGGGTAGCCACTCCAGCAGTGGTCGCTCACTTGGCAGGACAAAGCCCATGGGTGCCGACAGCACAGTGAAACCGGCTTTCTCAAACAGCGCTTGGCTGCGCGGCATGTGCCAAGCATGGGTGACGAGG
The DNA here is from genome assembly GCA_947449895.1 of Comamonadaceae bacterium. Taxonomy (GTDB): domain Bacteria; phylum Pseudomonadota; class Gammaproteobacteria; order Burkholderiales; family Burkholderiaceae_C; genus Polaromonas. The sequence continues at coordinate 9,016 of CANFSO010000089.1, read as the reverse complement.
GCGATGTTGTGGATGCCGGCAGGGGCCAGCAAGTCATGCATGCGGGCGGCGTTTTCGGCGGTGTCGCGAGATTGGCTCTCAAGCCAGCGCAGCGTCAAGCCGTGCTCGGCCGCGAAAATTTGGGCGGTACTGGCCTCGCTGGGCACGGCTTGACCGGCGTTGCTCCAGCCAACGCCACCGGCAAAAGCCAGTGGCAAGCCGGAACGCTTGGCCAGTTGAATCCCATAGCGCAGGCGCGCAGCGGTTGAGGCGCTGGGTTGGGCTTGGCCGTACTCGGGCGCAACGGGCTGCATACCGCCGCCCAGAACGACGATGGCCTGAACGCCCGATGCACCTAGTTGAGTCTGTCGCGAGGGTTCCAGCACGCTGACTTGCGGCAGCACCCGCTGCGCCAGCCAAACAGCCACAGCGTTAGCGCTGAGCAGCCACAGCGCCAGCAAACCCGCTGCGATCAGCAGCCGACCAAAGCTGTGACGCAGCCACAGCAGGCCAGCCGCCGCCAGCAACAACGGCGAGGCGGGCGGCAACAGCAAGGCTGCCGCGATGGCTTTGAATTCGCCGAGCGCTGAAATCATGCGCGGCTCATCGCGCTATTGGCGTCAACGTGGGATTCAATAAAAAGCCTGCAAACCGGTTTGCGCGCGGCCCAAGATCAAAGCGTGCACATCGTGCGTGCCTTCGTAGGTGTTGACGGTTTCCAAGTTGATCATGTGGCGGATGACGTGGTATTCGTCATGAATGCCGTTGCCGCCGTGCATGTCGCGCGCCATGCGGGCGATGTCGAGCGACTTGCCGCAAGAGTTGCGTTTGATCATCGAGATCATTTCTGGCGCTGCTTGGCCTTCATCCATCAAGCGACCGACGCGCAAGCAGGCTTGCAGGCCGAGCGTGATTTCGGTTTGCATGTCGGCGAGTTTTTTCTGGATCAGCTGGTTTTGTGCCAGAGGGCGGCCGAATTGCACGCGGTCCATGGTGTATTGACGGGCGCGGAACCAGCAGTCTTCAGCCGCACCCAGCGCGCCCCAAGCGATGCCATAGCGGGCTTTGTTGAGGCAACCGAAAGGGCCTTTGAGGCCGCTGACGTTCGGCAAAATATTCGCTTCAGGCACAAAAACCTCGTCCATGACGATCTCGCCGGTGACAGAGGCGCGCAAGCTCATCTTGCCTTCGATCTTCGGTGCGCTCAAACCTTTCATCCCTTTTTCAAGAATGAAGCCGCGAATGCTTTCTTGACCGCCGACTTGGCCGTCTTCGTCTTCAAGTTTGGCCCAGACCACGAAGACATCGGCGATCGGGCTGTTGGTGATCCACATCTTGGCACCACGCATGATGAAGCCGCCGTCCACGGGTTTAGCGCGCGTCAGCATGCTGGCCGGGTCGGAGCCGTGGTTGGGTTCGGTCAGGCCGAAGCAGCCGACCCATTCGCCGGTGGCGAGCTTGGGCAGGAATTTTTGTTTTTGCGCTTCGCTGCCGTATTCGTTGATGGGGTGCATGACCAGCGAGCTTTGCACACTGATGGCGCTGCGGTAGCCGCTGTCGACGCGCTCGACTTCGCGGGCGATCAGACCATAGGCGACGTAGCTCAGGCCGGCGCAGCCGTAGCCTTCAATCGTCGAGCCCAAAAAGCCCATGGCACCGGCTTCGGTCATGATCTCGCGATCGAATTTTTCATGGCGTGCGGCCATCAGCACGCGTGTTTGCAGCTTGTCCTGACAAAAATCGTGCGCGGCTTCGACGATGGCGCGCTCATCGTCAGTGAGCTGCTGGCTCAGAAAAAACGGATCTTCCCAATTGAATTTGACGGACATGGCATGTTTCCTTGAATGATGCTGCAAAGTGTAGGGCCTGCCAAAAGGAGCTTGGCAATGCGGCGCGCAGGCTCAGATTGTTCGGCAAGCAAGAATAGCTGTCTAATATCAATTAACGATTCACCGATATATTTTTTGTATTTATGGAATTTAGACATCTCCGTTACTTTCTGGTGCTGGCCGAGGAACTGCATTTCGGCCGGGCAGCGCGTCGACTGTCTATATCGCAGCCGCCGTTGTCACTGAACATTCAACAGCTTGAGGCGTCGGTGGGCGCGCGCTTGCTGACGCGTAACAGCAAGTCGGTGCAGTTGACGGCAGCGGGTCTGGCTTTTGTGCCGGCAGCGCGGGCCTTGCTGGAGCAGGCCGCGAGCGCCGCGAATCTGGCCAAGGATGTCGGTCAAGGCATGGCCGGAAGCCTGACGATTGGTTTTTCCGGGACCATGCTGTTCAGCGGTTTACCCTTGATCTTGGCGCGTTTTCAGGCGGGCCATCCACGTTTGCGCCTGCTGCTCAAGGAGTTGAGTTCGAGTGAGCAATTGGTCGAACTGGCGCAAGGTCGGCTCGACTTGGGCTTTGTGCACACCACGCGGGTGCCGCCTGAGTTGTCGCAAATTCGGGTGGCGAGCCAGGCTTTTGTCGGTTGCTTGCCAGCCGCTCACGCGTTGGCCGGACAGGCCACCTTGGCTCTGGCGCAGCTGCAGGGCGAGCCGTTTGCGGTGGTCTCCAAAACGGTGTCGCCGGACTACCATGAGCGCATCTTGGCGCTGTGCGCCGCGTCTGGGTTTGACCCGGAAATTCGCTACGAGCTCAGGCACTGGTTGAGCGTGGTCTCGTTGGTGGCGCAAGGCATGGGCGTGGCGCTGGTGCCGGCGGCTTTGCAGCAGTCGGCGCTGGCCGGCGCTGTGTTTGTGCCGCTGCAAGAAGACGCCATGACCTACGAGACCCATTGCCTCTGGAAAACCAGTCGCGACAGCCCGGCGCTGGCCGCCTTTGTCCATGCGGTGCGCACGAGTTTGCCGATGGCAACATGAACGCGGGACTGGCCTTGTGCAGAATCAAACCTCAATTCAATGAAAGATCCTATGACCACATTGCCAACGATCACGCTAGGCGGCGGCTGTTTTTGGTGCACCGAGGCGGTGTTCGTCCAAGTGCGCGGCGTGACCGACGTCGAGTCGGGCTACAGCAACGGCCATGTCACGCAACCGACCTACGAGCAGGTCTGTTCGGGCACCACCGGGCACAACGAAGTGGTCAAGCTAACGTATGACCCGACGCAGATCAGCCTGCGTGAGATTCTCGAAATTTTCTTCGTCATCCACGACCCGACCACGCTGAACCGGCAGGGCAACGATGCCGGCACGCAGTACCGCAGCGGCATTTACTGGTCAACCCCCGAGCAGGAAAAAGTGGTTGAGCACATGCTCAGCGAGATGAACGAGGCAAAGTTGTTCAGTCAGCCGATCATGACCGAGGTGCAACCCTTGGCCAACTACTGGCCGGCCGAGGATTATCATCAGGACTTCTTTGAAAACAACCCGAACCAAGGTTATTGCGTGGCGGTGGCTGGCCCGAAGGTGGCTAAGTTTCGCAAGACCTTCACCGATCGCGTACGGCATTAACTGACTACAAATCGACATGCATTTCAGACTCACCATTCGACAAGTCATGGGCTGCTATTTAGCCTTGGCTTTGCTCATGGTGCCTCTGTTGGGGTTGATGCACGGTATGGTCCATGGTCTGTCGCATGGCTTTCCAGCGGCAGCTGTGGGTGCGAATACGCAGCATCGTGCGCAGATCAGCGCTGTTGGTGGTGAGCATGTCCACGTTGCCCCTTCCAAGGTCTCAGTGTGGTCTACAAAATTGTTTGCTGGCCATGAGAAAGCAGCAGACTGCGTGGTGTTTGACCAGCTGTGTCACGCGCAGGCCTTGCATTTTTTGCCTGTGCAGGCATTGCCAATCATGATGCCCCATGTTGTGCTGGTGACTTTAGCGGGTGATTTCATCGCCCGCTGGGCTGCGCTTTTTCAAGCGCGCGGCCCGCCTTCGGCTCGCTGAACTTCCCAAACTGCTGGTGTCACTCTGCCTCACGGTGGGGTGCCCATTCCTGTTTTTGATTTCTCCGAAGCCTGTCATGAAAACTTCTTTCCAGCGCCGCGCCTTGAGCGTGGCCACCTTGTCTTTCCTTAGCGTCTTGTCTGTTAACGCCTTCGCTCAAAGCGCGCCACTCAGTCTGCAAGAGGTCACCGTCACCGGCAATCCCTTGGGGTCTAGCGATTTGATCGCACCGGCCACACAACTTTCCGGTACCGATTTGTTGCTGCGCACTAAAACCACCCTCGGTGAAACGCTGGACGGCCTGCCCGGTGTGAGCAGCACTTACTTTGGCCCCAACGCTAGCCGGCCCATCATTCGTGGCCTGGACGGTGATCGCATCCGCATCCTGAACAACGGCGGTGGCTCGCTCGACGTGTCCAACCTGAGTTACGACCATGCCGTCACGCTGGATCCTCTGAGCATTGAGCGCATTGAGGTGCTGCGCGGCCCTGGCGCACTGATGTACGGCGGCAGTGCAGTCGGCGGCGTGGTCAATGTGATTGACAACCGGATTGCACGCGAGCCGCAGTTTGATGAGAACGGTGGCGTCAGCGGCAAAACCGACTTGAATTTGGCCACCGGCAATTCTGAGCGTGGCAAAGGTCTGTTGTTAGAGGCTGGCAACACACGCTACCAGTTGCACGTGGATGCGTTTGACCGACAGACTGGCAACGTCAGTGCGCCAATTGACTTGGCGTGTACACAAAACGGCGTGACCACTACGCAGCGCAAAATTTGCAATTCAGCCAGCAGCACCAGTGGTCAAGCATTGGGCGGATCGGTGTTTTTTGACAATGGCTATCTGGGCGCTTCAGCCTCCAATTACACGAGCAATTACGGCACCGTGGCAGAAGACAACGTGACTATCGGCATGAAGTCGAACCGTTATGCGCTCGAAGGTGAGGTCCGTAACTTAGGCGGGTTCGTTGAACGCGTCAAAGGTCAGTACAGCCAGGCGGATTACACGCACACCGAGTTTGAAGGCGCTACGCCGGGCACCGTTTTCAAGAACACAGGCAACGACTTGCGGCTGGAGGCGCATCTTGCCAAGAGCGGCAACTTCGATGGCATGTTCGGTTTACAGACGCAGTCGAATCACTTTTCAGCCGATGGTGCTGAGGCCTTTGCGCCGCACAGCAAAACTGACCAGACGGCCGTGTTTGCCTACGAAGAAATGGCGACCAGCTGGGGCAAGCTGAGCTTAGGCGGCCGGCTTGAGTCGGTGCGGGTCGAGTCCTTGGGCAGTCCGGATCCGACGGTAGTTCGTTTCACTAAGGGTGTCAGAAATTTCAATACCGGTAGCTATGCCTTGGGTAGCTTGTGGAATGTGGCGCCGGGCTGGAAGCTCACCAGCAATCTGGCCTACACCGAACGCGCGCCTAAAGACTATGAGCTGTTCGCCAACGGACCGCATCTGGCGACCGGTACGTATGAAGAAGGGGATTCGGCCATCAAGAAAGAGAAGTCTGGCAACCTCGACGTCGGTGCGGCCTGGAAGACCGGCGCCAACCGTTTCAGTGTCAACGGCTATGTGAGTCGTTTTCAAAATTACATTGGGTTGAGCAACACCGGACGCATTGACGTAGACAGTGACAAGCCGATATATCAATTCCAGCAGGTTCGAGCCCGTTTCGTCGGTATGGAAAGTAGCGGCAACATCCGTCTGCTGGAAGGCGCGTCGACGCTGGACTTGGCCTTGCGCGGCGATGTGGTGCGCGCGACCAACTTGGACAGCGGCCAAGCGTTGCCGCGCATCGCGCCTTGGCGCGTCGGTTCGACTTTGTCGTGGGGCAGTGGGCCGTGGGGTGCGAACCTTGGCTTTGACCATTTAGGTGCGCAAAATCGGGTGCCAGAAACAGACCGCGCCACGGATGCCTACACCCTGTGGAACCTGGGTGGCACTTACCGCATGAGGGCGGGTGCCGCCAGCTTGCTCTGGTTTGCGCGGCTCGACAACATCACGAATCAGCTGGCTTACAGCGCCTCATCTGTGTTGACCACAACCGCGTTTCCGAAAGCCCCAATGCCAGGACGGAGTTTGAAAGTCGGGATGCAGGCCAGCTTCTAGGTTGGCGTGTTGTTGAATTTATTTCCTTAAACTTGAACACTTCTGTTTGCGGATAAGGCCAGATGGCCGTCGTGAGCACCTGTGTTTTTCAAATTCTCGGCGGTAAACTCATCCATTGATCTGAACGGTCAACGTCTTTGACATTACTTCCTGGGAATTTCTGATGCTGTTTGCCAAGCTGCTGCCACGAGAAGGCAATTTTTTCGAACTCTTCAACCAGCATGCGGCGCGCATCGTCGAGGCCGCTCATGCGTTTTCGAACATGGTGACCCATTACAACGACGTGGAAAAGCGCGAAGGCTTTAACCGTGATGTGGACAACGCTGAACGTGCTGCCGATCGCATCACGCAAGAGGTCAACCGCATGCTGCACAAGACCTTCATCACGCCGATTGATCGCGAGCAAATCCATTCCTTGATCAACACCATGGACGACGTCGCTGACCTGATTCAGGACTCAGCCGAAACCATGGCGCTGTACGACGTGCGGCACATGACCGACGAAATTGTTCGACTGACGGATCTGAGCGTTAAATGCTGTGAGCGCCTGAAAGATGCGGTGGCCTTGATCGACAAGTTGAGCGACGCCGCCACAGCCGAAGCCGCGTTGAAAACCTGCGAAGAAATCGACAAGCTCGAGTCCGACGCGGACCGTGTCATGCGTTCTGCCATGAGCAAGTTGTTTCGTGAAGAGCCGGATGTCCGCGAGGTCATCAAACTCAAGGCGATTTACGAGTTGCTAGAGACCATCACCGACAAGTGCGAAGACGTGGCCAATTTGATCGAGGGCATCGTCCTCGAAAATTCCTGACCCACCGGGCGCTGTATGCAAACCGTTCAAACTGCCCTGTGGGTTGTGGCCCTGTTGGTGTGTCTGGCCATCATTTTTGACTTCATGAACGGCTTTCATGATGCTGCCAACTCGATTGCCACCGTGGTCTCCACCGGTGTACTCAAGCCGGGTCAGGCCGTGCTGTTCGCAGCTTTTTTCAATTTACTGGCCCTCTTTGTTTTTCACCTGAGCGTGGCTGCAACGGTCGGCAAGGGCATTGTTCAGCCCGGCATTGTCGATACGCACGTGGTGTTTGGTGCCTTGCTGGGAGCCATCACCTGGAATGTGGTGACCTGGTATTACGGCATCCCCAGCAGTTCTTCGCATGCGCTGATTGGCGGCATTGTGGGGGCCGTGATGGCCAAGTCTGGCGCCGGTGCGCTTGTCGCTGGAGGCGTGCTCAAAACTGTGGCCTTTATTTTTGTCTCGCCCGTGCTAGGGTTTTTATTGGGCTCCATCATGATGGTTGTAGTGGCCTGGGTTTGCCGCCGTGCGACGCCTTCCAAAGTGGATCGCTGGTTCCGCCGCTTGCAACTGGTCTCGGCCGGCGCCTACAGCCTGGGTCATGGCGGCAATGATGCGCAAAAGACCATCGGACTGATTTGGATGCTGTTGATTGCCACAGGCTATGCCTCGGCCACGGATGCATCTCCACCGCTTTGGAGCATCGTCAGTTGTTATGTTGCAATTGCCATGGGCACCATGTTTGGTGGTTGGCGTATTGTTAAAACCATGGGTCAGCGGATCACCAAGTTGAAGCCTGTCGGCGGTTTTTGTGCTGAAACCGGAGGTGCATTGACCCTGTTTTTGGCAACCTGGCTGGGCATTCCGGTCTCGACGACGCACACCATCACCGGCGCGATCGTCGGTGTGGGTTCGACTCAGCGCGCCAGTGCGGTGCGTTGGGGTGTCGCCGGTAATATCGTTTGGGCCTGGATTTTCACCATTCCTGCCAGCGCCTTCGTGGCGGCGATAGCCTACTGGATCAGCTGGCAGTTGTTCTGAGCGTTGCCGGCTTATTGAGAAATCTTGCGGGCTTCTTCGACCTGGAACTCGAAATAGTGCTGAAAGCTGTAAGCCATACTGCCCATCATCGAGATCGCGCCCACCAGCAGGGCGGCGATCACCGCCAGCATCGTCAACCAGTTGGTTCGCCCGATTTCGGCATCGACGTCAGCTTGCGGATTGAAGCGTGAATTCCACTTTTCAACCGACATCAATCCATAGAAAATAGCCGTCAACGCGCAACCCGCCATGGTGAAACCCAGCAGCGGAATCAGCAACCAGCTCAGTTGATCGTCCAGCCCGTATTGCTGCACACGTTCGATGCCGTAGATCCCGAGTGCTGTCGGAATCGGCAACGCCCAACCGAGCGTATCAGACCAGCCGTGCAGGTAAAAACGATGCAGGCCCAACGGACCGCCCAGGAAAGCCAGCCAGGTGGCAGAGGTTTTGTTTTTCAAGCTGTTCATGTGAGTCATTACACCTCAAAGGATTCGGGTGGGGAGCGATCACCTGCGCCCAAGACTTTTTCCATCAACACGACATCCAGCCATCGGTTAAATTTCCAGCCGCAAGATTTCAGTACCCCGACCGGCTCAAAGCCCACGCTGCGGTGCAGGCCGATCGATCCGGCATTGGCTGAATCACCGATGACGGCGATCAGTTTTCGCACCCCTGCGGCTTCTGCTCGTGCTGCGAGTTCGGTCAGCAAGGCGCGCCCGAGGCTGCGGCGTTGTGCCTCGGGTGATAAATAAATCGAGTCTTCGGCTGAGTAACGGTACGCCGGTCTGGCTTTGAACCAGTTGCAGTAAGCAAAGCCGATTATTTCCCCGTCAGTTTCAGCCACGAGGTATGGCAATTGCTTGGCCAGTACATCTTCGCGTCGGGCCGTCATTTCTGCCAGCGTCGGGGGTGTGGTTTCAAAGGTGCCGGTGCCATGCAGCACTTGCTGGGCATAAATAGCCGTGATGGCAGCAAGATCTGCGGGGCGGCATGGACGTATCAGGGGCATATCAAGGGCGTATGAATGGAAGGATGTGTCAAGCAGATGGCGTTAAGGCAAGGTCTCGGGCTATAATCTGCGGCTTTGCAGCAATTCGCTGGCCGGGTGGCCATGTCGTGTGTCTCAAGCGCTGCAAGTACATGTTGGGGTGACGATTTTGTTGCTCCACCACCCGAAGGATAAATCATGGTCGTCATCCGACT
>CANFSO010000088.1 GCA_947449895.1 Comamonadaceae bacterium | reverse complement strand
CCAAGCTCACGCCCCGCGCGTTCTTGGCCGAAGGCCACATCAAGGTCACGGCGTCAGGCACGGGCCATTCCATCGTCGACAAAGTACTGGCCCGTCACAAACTCGAGCGTCGCGTGGTCTTGCACCTGCCAAGCTTTTTGGGCGTGGCGCGCATCGTGGCGCAGACCGAGTTTCTGGTCATCGTGCCGCGCTTGCTGGGCATCGCACTGGCTTCACAGGAAAAGGTTCAGTTGCTGGAACCGCCGGTGCCCTTGCCGCCCTACAAAGTCAAGCAGCATTGGCATGAGCGTTTTAACGCCGATGCCGGCAACATTTGGCTTCGCCAAGCGATGGTCGGGCTGTTTTCTGGCACGGGGCTGGACGTCTGATGGTTGAAAAACCGGCGCGATTTTTCTGCGCAAGATTCACGCTGATAGTTGCAGATAAACGCGGCCACCTTCAATTTTCACCGGCCAGGATTTGACCGGCTCGGTCGCCGGGGCGCAGGTCGCCGCGCCGGTTCGGACGTCAAATCGGCCTTGGTGAAACGGACACTCCACCTCATGCCGTTCGACGTAGCCGTCGCACAATTTGGCGTGACCGTGCGAGCAGATGTTGTCAGTGGCGAAAACCTCGCCGTCGATGCTGAAGAGGGCCACGTCATAGCTTTGCGCTTGCACGGCAATGCCAGAGCCTTCAAATAAATCGGCCTCTGCCGCAACGTCGATCCAGGGGTTCATGCGCTCTTTCAAATCGGGTAAATGATGGCGTTGGGGATCATTTCGCTGTCATAGACCACCAAGCGTTCGGCAAACTTTAAACCATCCGGCGTCTGCACGATGGTGTCAATGTAGCGGCCCACATTGAAGACCGTGCTGAGTTTGTCGAGCTTGGTGCGAAACACCGCGTAATTGGCTTCGCTGTGAATCCGGCCGGCTTCCACGCGCCGCACCACCGGCGCACCGACCACATGGCGCTGGTAATACGGGTCGTGGAACAGCGTTTCCTGGATGCCGTAAACACGGTCCTTGAGCATGCCCTTGCTGGTAAAAGACAGGGTCGCCAGAGGAAAGCCGCGCTCGTGGTTTTCGCGCGCTTGCAGTTTGTAGATGCCGTCCTCCAGAAAGAATTCTGGCCACAAATCCCACTGGCCGCTGTCGACGGCCAGTGCGTAATCGGCATACAAGCGGGTCAGCGCCAAGTGCGTTTCAAAGTCGATCATGCTCACTCCCCCATCACTTTGCGCCAGTAGGCGTACATGCCGCGGATCAGCGTTTCGGTGACCATGTGGTCGGTTTCACCGACCTCACGACCACCTAACTCGGCCAGCGTGCGGTGCTGCGGTTTGCTCTCAAAGGCCTGCTGCGAAAACTCGATCACTTCACCGTCGTCAGCCGACACAAAACCGGCCGGACCAAACAGATTGGCCTGACGCAGGCGCCGCTCATGCATCTCGGGCGTGTCGTCTTCAAAACCAAAATGCGTCCAGACAAAATCAAACGCGCCATGCCCGTCAGGCTGAATGTGCCGCGTCGACACGCTGTTGACTTGCTGCTGAAAAATCACGCTCGGAAACAGCGTCATCATCACCGCGGACGGCCCATCCCACCAAGCCTCGGGAACGATGTCCAGAAAGCTCGGGTCATGCAGTTGCATGTCGGCTTTGAAGCTGCTGACCTGCGTCACTTGCGAGGCTTGGCCGGACGCCTGACCGGCGCTGCCGCGGGTCGACACCATGGCCGCATGCCGGTGGTGCGCATCCATGCGCAGCTCCGACTTGTTGTCGGCGCGCCAAAGTCCGAAGGTCACAAACCAGGTGTGCAGCAAGCCCGGGTGATACGGGTCTTTGATGTTTTCCTGCATCAGCTTCCAGTTGCCCGGAATGCGTTGCCGGTTGTAGCCCAGGATAACCAGCTTTCGGCCATTGAAGAGCCGATCGAAGTAGCCCAGAATGGTCGGGCCCATGAAGTCTTCCAGCGACTCGACCGCGTGGTCAAAGGACGCGAACACCACGCCGCCACGCACAGCGACTTTGAGCGCTGTCAGGCCGTGGTCTTTGGGCTCAAAGTCAGCCGGCATACCACCATTGACCTTGCCGTCTTGCCGCACACCACGACGAAAAGGGACGCCCTGCAGATCGCCCTTGAGCGTGTAGCTCCACTGGTGATAAGGGCAGACAAATTCTTTTTTGTGGCCGTGCCGTTCGCGGCAAAACTGCATGCCCCGATGCGCACAGACGTTCTCAACCACATGGATCTGGCCGTCGTCGGCGCGCGTCATGATGACCGAGCGTTCACCAACCACCGTGCGCTTGAAATCCCCGGGCTGGGGAATTTCTGCCTCCAGACCCACATAGCACCAGTGGGCCTTGTAAAAAAATCGCTCTAGCTCCTTTTTGTGGCGTTGCTCGTCGGTGTAAACGCCAAAGGGGATGCGACTGGTGTCACCCTTTTCCCAATGGATGGGTTGGGCAGCAGGACTCAGACTCATGCAATGTCTCCTCATATTGATGGGGTGAATCATCCGTCAGCTTCTTAAATTCGTAAATCGAAGCAGGTCGATACACTCTATTTGAATATCAAATATTACAGACCCTCCTATGCACCTGTCCCAGATCGACCTCAATCTTTTGCTCGTCTTCCAGCACCTGCTCAGAGAGAAGCGTGTCTCTAGCGTGGCCCTGACGCTGGGCATGAGCCAGCCGGCGGTCAGCAGCGCGCTCAAGCGCTTGCGCCTGACGATGGGCGATGAGCTTTTCTTGCGAACCCAGCAAGGCATGCAGCCCACCCCGTTTGCCATGCAACTGGCTGAGCCGGTGGCACAAGCGCTGGACGCACTGCATCTAGCGTTAAATGTGCGAAGTAGCTTCGACGCGGCCAGCAGCACTCGCAGCTTCAACTTGGCCATGACCGATGTGGGTGAAATGTACTTTTTACCCGTGCTGATGGACATGCTAGACCAGCACGCCCCAGCGGTCACGCTGAACGTGGTTTCGGTGACCCGTGACAGCCTGAAAGACGACATGGCCTCCGGTCGCGTCGACCTGGCCCTAGGCTTGTTGCCGCAACTGCAGACCGGGTTCTTTCAGCAAGCGCTGTTCCGTCAGGACTATGTGTGTCTGATGCGACTAGCCCATCCCTTGGCGCAGCGCGCCACGCTGAGTCTTGAGGAGTTCTCCTCTGCAGCACACGTGCGGGTACTGGCCGCAGGTACGGGCCACGGTCGGGTCGATGAAGCGCTGGAGCGCCAAGGGTTGCAGCGCCGAATACGACTGACCGTGCCGCACTATGTCGCACTGGGAGATGTGCTCGGCAGTTCCGATTTGATCGCCACGGTGCCCGAACGCTTCGCGCAACGGGTGACGCGTCCTTTTGGCCTGACCACGCGGACACTGCCACTGGCGGTGCAAAGCAGTGCGATTCACCAGTTCTGGCATGCCCGCCTGCACCGAGACCCCGGCCATCAGTGGCTCAGGGCCTTGATTGCGCAAGGCTTCTTCAATACTGCGGCTTAGTTTGAAAATCCATGGCGAGGGATGAACCTGCCACGGTCAGCGTCAAGTAGTTTTCAGCCACAACTTGCGCCACCATGTCTGCAGTGACCGCGGAAAGCGTCCACCCTAAATGCCCATGCCCGGTGTTGTAGAAAACGTTGGCCAGACCACCCTTGCCAACGCGAGGCATCATGTTGGGCAGCATGGGACGCAGCCCAGCCCAAGGCACCACCTGCCGGGTATTGATGCCAGGGAAGCACTGGTTCACCCAATCAACCAGCGGACGGATACGGCTGGCCCTGATGTCCTTGTTATAGCCGTTGAATTCGGCTGTGCCGGCCACCCGGAATCGATCTACCCCCAATCGGCTGGTGACCAACTTGGTCTCATCATCGAGCAGGCTCACAGTGGGAGCCGCAGCCTGGCTTGGCACGTCGGGCAAGTTGACGGTGATGGAATAGCCCTTGACTGGATAAATGTTGACCCTGTCCCCCAACTGCGATGCAAAGTAACGGCTCTCAACACCCGCACAGACCACCATACCGTCGAAGTGATGCACCGATTTTTCTGTGCCTGCTTGAACAGTGACGCTGGCCTTGTTGCCATCGCTCTGCAGTGCAACGACGTTTTGTTCATAAAGACAGTTCACGCCCATGCGCTCAATAGCGGCCGCCATGCCGCTGGTGAACTTATGAATATCGCCGGTGGCATCACTTTCCGTGAAATAGCCACCGTAGTAAGTGCCGGCCAAGGTCGGCTCAATCGCCTTCATTTCAGCCGGGGTCACGGCACGACGTGGCAGTCCACCTTCGGCAAGCAGCTTCGAGACTTCGCCAGCATGGTCAAAACCTTTTTTGTCGCGGTAAATGTGAAGAATGCCTTCTTTTTTGAGATCAAAGTCCACGCCCTCTGCCTGCGCCCAAGCGAACAGATGTTCACGTGCAGCCACGGCCAGTCGGACGGTCTCAATGGTATTGCGGCGATAGTGCGGAATATTGCCGATGAATTCGGCAAACCACGACAGCTTGTGCCAACTGGGCATCGGGTTGACTAAAAGCGGTGCGTCGCTCTTGAGCATCCATTTCAAACCTTTGAGGATGGTGGACCAGTGCATCCATACCTCTGCGTTGGAGGCAGACAACTGGCCCCCGTTAGCAAAGGATGTTTCCATCGCTGCATAGCGGTTTTTTTCGAACAGGGTGACGCTAAAGCCGCGTTTCGCCAAGGCGTACGCGGTGGTGACGCCGGTGATGCCGCCGCCTATAACGGCAATGGATTTAACTGCGTTTGATGTCATGGTCTCAGGTTTCCAAAAAGTCAAAACGGTGAGTAAAGCCGTGCACCATGCGCGGCTTTACGCCCCCTCTGTTTGGTACCTGAGAGATTCACTGCATGGCATGTCTGCGATGCGGCTTGCTCCTGCGGTGTGCCAGGCGACTAGTTCCGGCAGCTCTTCAGAGTTCAATGCGGTGACCGGTCCTTTTGCCTGAGAGTTTCCGGGGCGGTTGCTCCTTCGGCGCTGTGTGCATTGAGCACGCAGTCTCTCCCGATCACCAGTGATGTCGTTTCAGTAACTAAACCATAAAGCGTTGCGCCAGCAGCACCCAGTAGGCTGCGCCTATAGACAGATTGGCATCGTTGAAATCATAGCCGGGGTTGTGCACCATGCAGGCGCCCGCGCTATCGCCATCGCCGTTGCCAATCAATAAATAGCTGCCGGGCACACGCTCCAACATGAAAGCAAAGTCCTCACTCCCAGTCACGGCAGGACCTTGCAAAGTCACTTGGTCGACACCGACCAGCGCCAGCGCGACCTCGCGGGCGAAGGCAGTTTCTTTGGGCGTGTTGACCAGCACCGCATAGCCGGGCCGCCAGTCGATTTGCGCCGTGACGCCAAAACTGTCAGCCTGCGCGTGGATCAGCGTCTTGAGGCGCTGCTCCAGCTTGGCGCGAACGTCGCGATCCAGGGCTCGCACGCTGAGTTCTAGTGTGGCGCTTTGCGGGATCACGTTGTTGGCCTTGCCCGCGTGCAGCGCACCAACGGTGACCACCGCCATTTGCAACGGGTCAATATTGCGCGACACGATGGTCTGCAGTGCCATGACGATGCTTGCCGCCGCCACGATCGGGTCGACGGTAAGGTGTGGCATGGCACCATGCCCACCCACGCCGTTGAGCGTGACAGTGGCGTAGTCGGACGAGGCCATGGCCGCGCCTTCGCGAAAAACCAGCCGGCCTTGGGGCACGCCAGGCATGTTGTGCATGGCAAAGATCGCGTCGCAGGGGTATTTCTCGAACAGGCCATCTTGCATCATCTTCAGAGCGCCGCCACCGCCTTCTTCGGCCGGTTGGAAGATCAGATTGAGCGTGCCCGAAAAGTCCCCACGCTGTGCCAAGTGCTGAGCGGCAGCCAGCAACATCGCCGTGTGGCCGTCATGGCCGCAGGCGTGCATCACGCCGACATGGCAACTGGCGTAGTCCAAGCCGGTGGCCTCGTCGATCGGCAGCGCGTCCATGTCGGCACGCAGCCCGAGTCGGCGCTTGCCGTCTCCGCGCACCAACTGCCCCACCACGCCGGTGCCGCCCAGACCGCGCTCGACCGCGTAGCCCCAGCTTTGCAGCTTCTCGGCCACCAAGGCCGAGGTGCGGTGCTCGTCGAATGCCAGTTCTGGATGGCGGTGAATGTCATGGCGCAGAGTGATGAAGGCATCAGCCTGCGCGTGAAGTTCTTCAAGAATCTTGTTCATTCCCGAGGCTCACTGCGGCTGCAAGTTGATCGACTTGGCAATGGCACGGTAGCGCAGGGTCTCGGACTCGTAGAAATGTGCCGCTTCTGCCAGCGACATCGGTGGCGATGCGAGCTGCGTTTGCGCTGCCAATTGAGAGCGTACCGAAGGATCTTGCAGCGTCACACCGATCGCCTTGTGCAGCCTTTGCACCACGTTTTCAGGCGTGTTCTTGGGCACCATGAGGCCGCTCCAAATCTTGTAGGAGAAGTTCTTCAACTCCTTGCCTTCGCTGGCGGTTGGCACGTTCTTCAGCAGTTCAGACCGCTGCGCGCCGAGCTGGCCAATCACCTTGAGCCGGCCCTGTTCAGCCAAAGCGCCCATGCCAGCGCTGTACACCAGCACAGCGAAGTCGACCTGCCCGCCGCCCAAGTCTTGCAGCAAGGGGGCATTGCCTTTGTAGGGTGCGTGCGTCAGGGTGGTGCCCGTGCGCTGTTGCATGTCCTCGAGGATCAGGTGGTAGAGCGAGCCGATGCCCACGCTGCCGTAGGTCAGCGGATTGTTGGCTGACTTGCGCGCCAGAGCGATCAATTCGTCAACATTGTTGACGGGCAAGTCCTTGCGCACGACGAAGACCATCACCGCATCGGCCACCGGTTGAATCAGGCGGAAGTTCTCGGCCTTGACTTTGACCGCCGCATTGGCCAGCGCCGACAGGATCACCTCGTTGGGTGAGCCTTGGAACAGGTAGTAGCCGTCGGCAGGTGCTGCCAGCACTTTCTGCGCGGCCAGCGCGCCGCTGACGCCGCCCAAGTTTTCGACGATGACTTGTTGGCCCAACTCCTTACTCAAAGGCATGGTGAAAATGCGCGCGATCGAGTCGGACGGGCCACCCGCCGGGTAGGGCACCATCAAATTGACTTGCTTGTTCGGGTAGGTGGCTGGGGTTTGGGCCAATGCGCTTCCGGTCGCAAAAACCAGAGTCGTCAACAGAGAGGTGAATGTCATGAATGCGTTCATGGTAGTCCTAGAAATGAATGTGAGTAATGCACATGACGGATGCTAGGCAAGCAAAACAAATGTGTCAAATGCATTAATATCCTAGTTAATATTCATTTAAATCATGGTTAATCGCATGAACATCAAGCACCTTGAGCACCTGCTGGCACTGGCGGACACCGGCTCTTTCAGCCGAGCGGCAGAAAAACTGTTCATCACCCAATCCGCCCTCAGCCGCAGTATCCAGAGCTTGGAGGATGACCTGGAAGGGAAGGTGCTGGATCGCATCGGCAAGCGCAATGAACTGACGCCACTTGGAGTTGATGTGGTCTCCAGAGCCCGACACATTGTTCGTGATGCGGCAGAGCTTCGCCAAAGCGCTAAATTGCTTCAAGGGGGCGGCAGAGGCGCCATCAGTGTTGGCTTGGGCTCCGGTCCTGCAGCGTTGCTGATGGTGCCGCTGATGTGCGAAGCAGCAAAAAAGCAGAACATGCGCGTGGCCATCACGCAGGGGCCGGTGGAATTGCAGATACTGCAGCTGCGTAGCCGCCAACTCGATGCGATGGTGGTGGACATGCGACGCGTGATACCAGCAGCCGACCTCAACATCGAATCTCTGGTCGACTTAAAAGCGGGCTTTGTGGTTCGCGCTAATCATCCTTTGATGGACAAAAAAACAGTCACCCTATCGGACGTATTACGCTTTCACGTGGCCTCCACGCCTTTGTCCGATGAAGTGGCACGCCAGATGGTGGACCAATACGGTTCACAGGCAAACCCGTCTGAAATGGTGACATTGCGCTGCGATGATGTTGCGAGCTTGGTCAACACGGTGGCCCAGAGCGACGCTATCTTTTTAGGTGTGATCGCCGCCACCCGAAGTGGATTAAAGGATGGTAGCTTGGTAGAGCTACATTTAAAGCCCAAGTTGGTGGCCTCGGCGCGCTTTGCCTACGTCACTCTGGCAGGCAGAACCGAAGCACCAGCGATGACCTCTTTTCGTGGGTTCGTACGTGACCATTTGCGGGATTAATCATTGTTGTTAAGGTCTAATAACATTTGACTCACCCGATCGGGAACTAGTGATTGAAAAATGCAAGGTTTTGACGAAAATTTACCGAACAGGTAATTTAAAAATCGCTCATTTTTACTGATTGAGCGCTACGGCCAAGATGGCGATGCAGTTCGGCGGCCAAGATAAGGTCAACACTTGTAAAATTTTCTTGTGCTTTTCTTTTGCTATCGAAAGCAAAAACACATTCACCGCATCGATATGACGTATTTTTACGAACCCCACTTAGGCCACGGTCTACAGCACAACCCTTTCAACGCGATCGTTGGTCCACGTCCCATCGGATGGATGTCCACGCGCAGCAACGCGGGTGTACTGAACCTTGCGCCCTACAGTTTTTTCACAGCCTTCAACTACGTGCCACCCATCGTTGGCTTCTCTAGCAACGGCGCCAAAGACTCTTTACGCAACGTGCAGGAGAACGGCATGTTTGTGTGGAACCTTGTGACCCGGCCCTTGGCTGAAGCGATGAACCAAACTTGCGCAACCGTTGGCCCAGATGTGAACGAATTTGAATTGGCCGGCTTGGCTACCGCCACATCGCGCGTGGTGGACGTGCCGCGCGTAGCTGATAGCCTCGTGTCCTTTGAGTGCCGGAGTACGCAAATCCTTCAACTCGAAGGGCTAGACAAGCAGAAGATTCCCACTTGGTTGGTGTTGGGTGAAGTGGTCGGCGTTCACATCGCCGAGCACTTGCTCAAAAACGGCATTTACGACACCGCCAATGCCGGCCACATTTTGCGTGGCGGTGGCCCCGCAGACTACTTCAGCATTGGGCCGGAACAGCTGTTTCAAATGTCGCGGCCCGAGGTTTGATCAATGCAGAAAGGCTAAGGCGCGCATGACGCGATGAGCGTGGTAATTTTATTGGCTATGATTTCTGTGATGCGTGAAACTCATTTCGGCACTAAAACGCCATCAACGACTGCGATCATCCTTAGCTTTACGCGCAGTTGGGACAATGGACAAATCTGAGGGCAGAAAATAAAAAAGGACTTAGCTTCTTTCGACGCTAAGTCCTTGATTTATATGGTCGGTGTGAAAGGATTCGAACCTTCGACCCCTTGCACCCCATGCAAGTGCGCTACCAGGCTGCGCCACACACCGAAGATGCAAATTATAGGCCCTGAAATGCACCTCAGGCGGCAAGCATATCCCTGATTTCTGTGAGTTCACGACGCACGATTTCTAGTCGCTGATGCGACATGCCGTCGCCTAAGTCTCGAGCAAAAATAGATGTTTCTATGCCCTCAGAATCAGTTACATCAGACAACGCATCGAGTTCATCCACTGCGCCACCCAATTCGTCTACACCTTCAAGCATGACTTCGCCGTTCCGGCGTTTGTCGCGCTCACTTTGGACAAGTTCTTGCAGCTTATTGCGGGCACCGCTGATAGTGAAGCCCTGATCGTAAAGAAGGTCACGGATACGCCTGATCATCAGAACTTCATGGTGCTGATAGTAGCGGCGATTTCCACGCCGCTTCATCGGGCGCAGTTGCGTAAACTCTTGCTCCCAATAACGGAGCACATGAGATTTAACACCGCATAAATCACTAACTTCACCAATAGTGAAATAGCGCTTAGCGGGAATCAGAGGAAGATCTTTCTCCAAGGAAATCAATGGCCTGTTAAGTAAAGCTACGAATCTACTCTAAGTCGGAAGTAACCGCAAAGCAATGCAAACTATTGGAAAGTATTTTTCAATAAATTACCGTTTGCAACCGCCATCCGACACCACGTTAACCCTGAATTTGCTCTTTGAGTTTGATGCTGGCGTGAAAAGTAACCACTCGACGTGCCTCGATCGGGATAGCTTCGCCGGTTCTGGGGTTGCGGCCGGGGCGTGGCGCTTTATTACGAATCTGGAAGTTGCCAAAGCCAGAAATCTTCACGTCATTGCCATCCACTAAGTCATCGGCGATCAATACAAAAAAGGCATCCACCATGTCTTTGGACTCGCGCTTATTGAGACCTATTTTCTCGAACAGCAATTCTGCCAAATGGGCTTTGGTCAGCGCTGGGGTTTCCAGACTGTCGACAGAAAAATCCATGTTTGGTTCCTTGCCCACTATCGTGTATTGATTGGATTGAAGAATTGTGCCGTGTTTCAGGCGCGCAAGCGAGCACCGAGCACGCTTTGAAGTCGTTCAATCACAGCCTTCACGGCTACGTCGATTTGCTCTTCGGTCAGTGTGACATCGTCACGGCTGAGCACCAAACGAACCGCCAGACTTTTCTCGCCCAACTGCATATTGGCGCTGGCTTGTTGCGGCCGATAGACGTCAAACAGTGTGGCGGAGCGCAGCAGGCTGCCGATGCCTGCGCTGTCGATAGCCGCCTTCAAAGCCGCATGCGTGACGCTTTCGTTGACGATGACCGCCAAGTCACGCTCGACGGGTTGGTGCTTGCTGACGTTGCTGAACTGTGGAACTCGGCGCCGCAATACTGCGTCAAGTTCTAGCTCAAACAAGATCGGTGCTTGCGGCAACTCGTAACCCTGACGCCATTGCGGATGCAACTCGCCAACAAAGCCGATGACTCTGCCCTGGACGCTGACGCTGGCGCAGCGACCTGGATGCATCGCCGGGTGACTGGCCGGCGCAAAGACGGCTTGTAACGGTGCCAACAATTTCTCGACATGACCTTTGATATCAAAGAAGTCGACATTGCGGTCGGTCTGCGACCAAGCCAAGCT
>CANFSO010000087.1 GCA_947449895.1 Comamonadaceae bacterium | reverse complement strand
TGGCCCGACGATGACGATGAACTCGTGGTCGGCGATTTCGGCGTTGATGCCGTGAATGACCTGCAACGCGTTCTTGCCGCTGCCGTATGTTTTGATGACGTTGTTGAGTTGGATTGAAGCCATTTGTTTCTAGTCAGTTGGGGACAGAGCTGAAGATCTGTCCCGCAAGGAAATTCTTTTCAAGTGGACGCCGCGGAACCGGCTTTGCCGGGCCGCAGGCGGCGCCCCCTGGGGGGAGGCGCTTCGGGGGAGGGTTATTTTTCAGTATCAACCAGGCCCTTGACGAACCACTTCTGCATCAGTATCACCACCAGCGCGGGCGGCAGCATGGCTAGGATGGCGGTGGCCATCACGATGTTCCAGTCGTTGGCGGCTTCCCCGCCGGCCAGCATCCGCTTGATGCCGATCACCACCGGGTACATGTCCTCGCTGGTGGTCATGAGCAGAGGCCACAGGTACTGGTTCCAGCCGTAGATGAACTGGATCACGAACAGCGCGGCAATCGAGGTTTTGGACAGGGGCAGCAGGATGTCCTTGAAAAAGCGCATCGGGCCAGCCCCGTCCATGCGGGCGGCTTCGACCAACTCGTCCGGCACCGTCAAAAAGAACTGACGGAACAGAAAGGTTGCAGTGGCTGAGGCGATCAGCGGCAGCGTCAGGCCAGCGTAGGTGTTGATCATGCCCAGGTCGGCGACGACCTTGTAGGTGGGCAAAATGCGCACTTCCACCGGCAGCATCAGCGTCACGAAGATGGCCCAAAAGCAAAACATCTTGAACGGGAAGCGGAAGTAAACGATGGCAAAGGCCGACAGCAGCGAGATAGAAATCTTGCCGACCGTGATCACCATGGCCGTGACGAAGCTGACCCACATCATGTGGGCCACCGTGGTGTTGGAGCCCAGTTTGCCGTCGCCGAAAAGAGCGGCCTTGTAGGTTTCCCACATGTTGCTGCCGGGCAGCAGGGGCATGGGCACCTGCACGATGGCGTCGGCCGTGTGGGTCGAGGCGATGAGCGCCAAGTAGAGCGGGAAAGCCACCACCAGTACGCCGAGCAGCATCACGGTGTGGGACAAAAAGGTGAGCCAGCGGCTGCGGTCAACCATCAGTAGTTCACTTTCTTTTCGACGTAGCGGAATTGCACCACGGTGAGCGCCACCACGATCATCATCAGGATGACCGACTGCGCGGCTGAGCCGCCCAAGTCCAGCGCTTTGAAACCGTCTTGGTAGACCTTGTAGACCAGGATTGAGGTCGCTTGGCCCGGACCGCCAGAGGTCATGGCGTCGATGATGCCGAAGGTGTCGAAGAAGGCGTAGACGATGTTGATCACCAGTAGAAAGAAGGTTGTGGGCGACAGCAGCGGAAGCTGGATGCTCCAGAAGCGCCGCCACGGACCGGCGCCGTCAATTGACGCGGCCTCGATCAGCGACTTGGGAATCGACTGCAGGCCGGCCAAGAAGAACAAAAAGTTGTACGAGATCTGCTTCCAGACCGACGCAATGACGATCAGTGCCATGGCTTGGCCCTCGTTCATGAGGTGGTTCCAGTTGTAGCCCAACTGGCCGAGACCATAAGACAACACGCCGATGGACGGTGAGAAGATGAAGATCCACAGCACACCGGCAATGGCGGGCGCTACAGCGTACGGCATGATCAGCAGCGTTTTGTAGACCATGGCGCCACGCACGACACGGTCAGCAAAGATGGCCAACACCAGCGACAACGACAGCCCGATGACCGCCACCAGCACCGAGAACTGCGCCGTGATTTTGAACGAAGCGTGGTAAGTCGGGTCGTTGAAAAGTCGTCGGAAGTTGTCCAGCCCGACGAATTCACGGCTCAAGCCAAATGCATCTTCTAACTGTAGCGACTGCAGCAGGGCTTGGCTCGCAGGCCAGAAGAAGAAGATGCTGATGATGAGCATCTGAGGCAGGATCAGCGCCCAGGGCAGCCAGCTGGAGCGAAAAAGAACGCGTTTTTCCATGGGTCACATCATTAAAAAACCACCGGGCCCTTTGCGGGGCCACGGAGGCTGGGTGCGGGTTCAGTGCTTGTTATTTATTGGTGCTTACTTCTTGATGTTGGCCTGCTCGAAGCGGACCAGCAGTTCGTCGCCGCGCTTGACGATGGCGTCCAGGGCGTTCTTGGCCGACTTCTTGCCAGACCAGACTTGCTCCAGCTCTTCGTCCTCAATGGTGCGAATCTGCACGTAGTTGCCTAAGCGGATGCCGCGTGACTTGTCGGTCACCTTGCGCACCATCTGCTGCACTGCCACGTCGGTGCCGGGATTCTTTTGGTAGAAACCGGACTTGTCAGTCAGGTCGTAGGCGGCCATGGTGATCGGCAGGTAGCCGGTGCGCTGGTGGCTGGCTGCCTGTACCTTGGTCTGCGACAGGAAGTCGAAGAACTTGGCCACGCCCTTGTACTCGTCGGCCTTCTTGCCGGACATGACCCACAAAGAGGCACCGCCGATCACGGTATTTTGCGGTGCGCCCTTCACATCGGCGTAATAGGGCAAGGGGGCCAGGCCGTAGGCGAACTTGGCATTTTTGGAGACGTCACCGTAGAAACCTGACGAGGTCTGGATCATGGCGCACTCGCCGGCCGTGAAGGATGCTTGGGCGTTGGAACCTCGGCCCTTGTAGACAAACTCGCCCGCAGCAGCGGCCTTGGCCAAGTTCTCAATGTGTTTGACGTGCAGCGGCGAATTGACCTTCAGGCGAGCGTCCATGCCGTTCAGGCCATTGCCCTTGGTGGCGAACTCAACGTTGTGCCAGGTGGAAAAGCTTTCCAGTTGGGTCCAGCCCATCCAAGCCAGCGTCATCGGGCAGCTGTGGCCGCTTTCTTTGAGTTTCTTGGCGGCGGCGAAGACTTCAGGCCAAGTGGCGGGTGCCTTGTCGGCGTTCAGGCCGGCCTTCTTGAAGGCGTCCTTGTTGTAATAGAAGACGGTGGTGGAACTGTTGAAGGGGAAGCTCAGCATCTGGCCGTTGGGGGCCGTGTAGTAGCCGGCGACGGCAGGGATGTAGGCCTTGGGGTCGAACGCCAAGCCGGCGTCGCTCATGATTTTGCCGACCGGCACAGTCGCGCCTTTGCTGGCCATCATGGTGGCGGTGCCGACTTCAAACACCTGCAACACGTGCGGCGCATTGCCCGAGCGGAAGGCGGCGATGGCGGCCGTCATGGACTCGTCGTAGCTGCCCTTGAAGGTCGGCACGATCTTGTAGTCTTTCTGGCTGTCGTTGAATTCCTTGGTCAGGTCGTTGACCCACTGGTTGTTGACAGCGGTCATCGAGTGCCACCACTGAATCTCAGTTTGGGCTTGGCTGGCCAGCGGGGCGAGCAGGGCACTGGCGGCCAGCGCGAGTGCAGTGAAACGATTCTTCATGAGGGTTCCTGACATGGTTAGGACAGTAAAACTAATAGTTTATGAATAATTTGTGACAGTTCTTTTACATGACAGGCGGAAAATCAACAACCGGAGTTTCCCAGAGGTTTGTCCGCGTTGCCGGTGTGGTGGTTTCGGTGCTGCGGTAACATTGTCTTTCAGGCGGGTTCCCCTCCTTGGTTGCTAACTTTTGCACGATGAACGCTCTTACTACTCTTGATGAATTTCATGCTATCACCGGCGATGCGGGTGATTTGACGTCGGGCCTTGCCGCTGAGCAAGCTCGTATTCGTGAAATTCCGTACAACTACACCTCCTTTTCTGACCGGGAAGTCGTGATTCGACTGCTGGGCGAGCGGGCTTGGGATTTGCTGAACAGGCTGCGCGATGAGCGCCGAACCGGTCGTTCCGCCCGCATGCTGTACGAAGTCTTGGGCGATGTCTGGGTGGTGCAGCGCAACCCCTATTTGCAAGACGACCTGCTGGACAACCCGAAGCGCCGCAAGTTGTTAGTCGAGGCTTTACAGCACCGCCTTGGCGAAGTAGAAAAGCGCCGCACACCGGGCGCCGACGCTGAGCGCGACACCATCGTCGGCGAATTGCTGGGCTTGGCGCGGGCCGCAGTGGAGCGGTTTTCTGCTTCTTTCAAACACATGGCTGACCTGCGCCGCCAGACCGAGCGCAAGCTGGGCAAGTGCACGCAAAAAGACAACATCAAGTTCGACGGCCTGTCGCGTGTGTCGCATGTGACAGACGCCACCGATTGGCGCGTCGAGTACCCGTTTGTGGTGCTGATGCCCGACACCGAGGTCGAAATGGCCGGCATGGTCAAGGGCTGTATTGAGCTCGGCTTGACGATTGTGCCGCGTGGCGGCGGCACCGGTTACACCGGCGGCGCGATTCCCTTGACTTGGAAATCAGCCGTCATCAACACCGAAAAACTCGAAGCCATGACCGAGGTGCAAAAAGTCATGCTGCCCGGCTTGGCTGAAGCTGTCCCAACCATCTGGACCGAAGCCGGTGTGGTGACGCAGCGCGTCGCCGACATGGCCGAGAAAGCCGGTTTTGTTTTTGCGGTAGACCCCACATCGGCTGAAGCCTCCTGCATTGGCGGCAACATCGCTATGAATGCGGGCGGCAAAAAAGCTGTGTTGTGGGGCACAGCGCTCGACAATTTGGCTTCGTGGCGCATGGTGACCCCTGATGCTGAGTGGCTCGAGGTGGTTCGCTTGAACCACAATCTGGGCAAGATTCATGACGCTGAAGTGGCGAGCTTTGAGCTCAACTATTTCAAAGCCGACGGCAAGACCCCGATCCGCACGGAGCGCTTGGACATTCCGGGCAAGAGTTTCCGTAAAGAAGGCCTTGGCAAGGACGTCACCGACAAGTTTTTGAGCGGCCTGCCGGGCATTCAAAAAGAAGGCTGCGATGGCCTCATTACCAGTGCGCGCTGGATCGTGCACCGCATGCCGGTGCACACGCGCACCGTGTGTTTGGAGTTTTTTGGCAATGCCAAAGACGCCGTGCCGAGCATCGTTGAGATCAAGAACTACATGTTCGCCGAGCAAAAGCGCGGCGGTGCCATTCTGGCCGGCTTCGAGCACTTGGACGATCGCTACCTGAAGGCGGTGGGTTACGCCACCAAATCCAAGCGCGGCGGTTTGCCCAAGATGGTGCTGTTCGGCGACATCGCGGGCGACGACGCCGATGCGGTGGCGCGCGCTACGTCCGAAGTGGTGCGCCTGGCCAACTCGCGCGAAGGCGAGGGCTTCATCGCCGTCAGCCCCGACGCGCGTAAAAAATTCTGGCTCGACCGCAAGCGCACGGCGGCTATTTCGCGCCATACCAACGCCTTCAAGATCAATGAAGACGTGGTCATTCCGCTGCCGCGCATGGCCGAGTACACCGATGGCATTGAGCGCATCAACATCGAGTTGAGCCTGGCCAACAAACTCAAGCTGTGCAATGAGCTAGAAGCCTTTTTCGCCAAAGGCCAGTTGCCATTGGGCAAGTCTGACGACGCCAACGACATCCCTTCGGCTGAACTGCTTGAAGACCGTGTGGTGCAGGCGCTGGCGCTGGTGCGTGAAGTCCGCACACTTTGGCGCGGTTGGCTGGATGGCGTGGAGACCTTGTTCCCAGAGCTGCAAAACCATGCTTTGCGCGCCAGCTGGAAAACCCAGCTCCGTGCGCCGTTGCAAGCCATCTTCAACGGTGCTGCGTTCCAGCCGATTTTGGCTGAGTGCACGGCTGTGCATAAGCGTGTGCTGAAGGGCCGCGTCTGGGTTGCTTTGCACATGCATGCGGGTGATGGCAATGTCCACACCAATCTGCCGGTCAACAGCGACGACTACGACATGCTGCAAACCGCCCACGCGGCGGTGGCCCGCATCATGGTGTTGGCGCGTTCACTGGACGGCGTGATTTCTGGCGAGCACGGCATTGGCATCACCAAGCTGGATTTCCTGACTGAAGCCGAGTTGCAGCCGTTCACCGATTACAAAAAACGGGTGGACCCGGAAGGCCGTTTCAACAAAGGCAAGCTGCTGCGCGATGCCGCTTTCCCGGCTGATTTGACCAATGCTTACACGCCGAGTTTCGGCTTGATGGGCCATGAGTCGCTGATCATGCAGCAGTCAGACATCGGCGCCATTGCCGGCAGCATCAAAGACTGCCTGCGCTGCGGCAAATGCAAACCGGTGTGTGCCACGCACGTGCCGCGTGCCAACCTGCTGTACAGCCCACGCAACAAAATTCTGGCGACCTCACTGCTGATCGAAGCCTTCTTGTACGAAGAGCAAACAAGGCGCGGCATCTCCATCAAGCACTGGGAAGAATTCGAAGACGTGGCGGACCACTGCACGGTCTGCCACAAGTGCTTGACGCCTTGCCCGGTCGACATTGACTTTGGCGAGGTCTCGATGAACATGCGCAACTTGTTGCGCAAAATGGGCCAAAAGTCGTTCCGACCTGGCAATGCGGCGGCGATGTTTTTCTTGAACGCGACCAACCCGCAGACCATCAAGTTCATGCGCAGCGCCATGGTCGATGTCGGCTTCAAGGTGCAGCGTGTGGCCAATGACCTGATGCGCTCCTTGGCGCGCAAACAGACCGCCAAGCCGCCTTCCAGCGTTGGCAAGGCGCCGGTCAAAGAGCAGGTGATTCACTTCATCAACAAGAAAATGCCGGGTGGCCTGCCTAAGAAAACGGCGCGCGCGCTTCTCGACATTGAAGACAAGGATTACGTCCCGATCATCCGCAACCCTCTGAACACGACGGCGGAAACCGAAGCTGTGTTTTATTTCCCGGGTTGTGGTTCTGAGCGCTTGTTCTCTCAGGTCGGGCTGGCCACGCAGGCCATGCTCTGGCATGCCGGTGTACAAACCGTCTTGCCGCCTGGCTATCTGTGCTGCGGTTACCCGCAGCGCGGCAGCGGTCAGTTCGACAAGGCGGACAAGATCATCACCGATAACCGGGTGCTGTTTCACCGCATGGCCAACACGCTCAACTACCTCGAAATCAAGACCGTGGTGGTGAGTTGCGGTACTTGCTACGACCAGTTGCAGGGTTACGAGTTCGAGAAAATTTTCCCGGGCTGCCGGATCATCGACATCCACGAATACCTGCTCGAGAAAAACATCACCCTGCGCACCGATGAACCGGGGCAAGGCTATCTGTACCACGACCCGTGCCACAGCCCGATGAAATTGCAAGAGCCGATGAAGACGGTCAAAGCCTTGTTGGGCGACAACGTTTTGAAGAACGAGCGTTGTTGCGGCGAGTCCGGCACGCTGGGCGTGACCCGGCCTGACATCTCGACGCAGATTCGTTTCCGCAAGGAAGAAGAGTTGCAAAAGGGCGAGGCCGCATTGCGCGCCAGCGGGGCAGTGGCCGCCGCAGGTCCGGTGAAGATTCTCACCAGCTGCCCGAGTTGCCTGCAAGGCTTGTCGCGCTTTGGCGATGACCTGAACAATGGCCTGCTCGAAGCCGACTACATCGTGGTCGAGATGGCGAACCAGATTCTGGGCAAAGACTGGCTGCCAAACTATGTCGAGGTCGCCAATCGCGGCGGCATCGAGCGCGTGCTGGTGTGATCTTCACGCAGCATTCGCTTTAAATTTAATCACCGAAAGAACGCTCATGGCAGGTCTTCAAACTGGGGCGCCGACACCCACGGCTATCACGGTGCACAGCCAGTCTCGGCTGTTGCAGGTGGTGTTTTCTGACGGCTCGGATTACCAAATTCCGTTCGAGTTGATGCGCGTCTACTCACCCTCGGCCGAAGTGCAGGGGCACGGGCCCGGCCAGGAAGTCTTGCAAACCGGCAAACGTGGCGTCACCTTGGTCGAGTTAGAGCCGATTGGCAATTACGCTGTCAAGCCGGTCTTCTCGGACGGCCATGACACCGGCCTGTTCTCGTGGGACTATCTGTACTTTCTGGGTTCGGAGCAAAGCCGTTTGTGGGCCGATTACTTGGCCCGTCTGCAAGCGGCTGGTGCTGAGCGCGATGCGCCCATGATCAGCGGCGGTGGTTCTGCCTGCGCCAGCCACTGAGGACGGAGATGAGCAACACCCATTTCGGTTTTGAATCGGTCGACGAGCAAGAAAAAGCGCGTCGCGTGCGCGGCGTTTTCGATTCGGTCGCGTCCAAATACGACGTCATGAACGACCTGATGTCGGCGGGCCTGCACCGTGTCTGGAAGGCCTACACCGTCAAGGTGGCGAATGTCCGTGACGGTCAATCGGTCCTCGACATTGCCGGCGGTACAGGGGATTTGGCCTTGGCGTTTGCGCCGCAGGTCGGCCCGACGGGTCGCGTGGTGCACACCGACATCAATCAGGCCATGCTGAGCGAAGGCCGAAACCGTCTGCTCGACGCTGGCATGGCCCTGCCGACGTTGGTGTGCGATGCTGAGAAACTGCCTTTTCCGGACGCTAGTTTTGACGTTGTGACCGTGGCTTTTGGCCTGCGTAACATGACCCACAAAGACGTCGCCCTCAAAGAAATGCTGCGCGTCCTCAAGCCCATGGGCAAGTTGTTGGTGTTGGAGTTTTCCAAAGTCGCCAAGCCGCTGGAGAAAATCTACGATTGGTATTCGTTCAAGGTTTTACCGCGCATCGGCAAGCTGGTGGCGAACGACGATTCGAGCTACCGCTATTTGGCTGAATCGATACGCATGCACCCTGACCAAGACGCCCTGAAGGACTTGATGCATCAGAGTGGTTTTGGCCATGTGGACTATCACAACCTCACTGGTGGCATGGTTGCCTTGCATGTCGGCATCAAATGTTGAAGCAATTTGGGTTTAATCCGATCTTGATTGGCCAGGTGCTCAATCAGTGAGATGAATTCATAAAGTCGAATTTCGGAACGAGTGGCAAGCGTATTTAAAAATAAAGGTGGGGACATTATGAAAATCTGGTCAGCAATTTTGGCGCTCGCATTGACGGCCACCTTGGGTTTGAGCGGCGGTGATGCCGAAGCCAAACGCATGGGTGGCGGCAAGTCTATCGGCAAGCAATCGTCTAACGTCACGCAGCGCGAGGCATCACCGCCTGCGGGTGGTTCTGCCGCGCAAGCCGCTAGGCCTGCTGCGCCCGCAGCGGCTGCTGCCGCCCCGAAGAAGCCTTGGGGCGCCATGCTCGGCGGCTTGGCCGCTGGCTTGGGCTTGGCTTGGCTAGCGTCTTCATTAGGCTTAGGTGCCGGTCTGGCGCAGTTCATGACTTTTGCCTTGTTGGCGCTGGGAGTCATGCTGGTGGTCGGCTTTGTCATGCGCAAGCTCAAGGCCAACCGTGAGGGCGATGGCCAGTCGTCATCCCCCTTTGCTTTTCAGGGCGCGGGTGCCACGTCGGCGCGGGACTACAGTCCAGCCAATGTGGGCAACGACGCGTCGGCTCGGCCTTGGGAGCGTCCGGGTGCGTCGTTTGAATCGGCTTCAGCACCGGCTTCCACGGCTGCAGCTGGCGGTTCGATGATTGGCTCGGCGTTGATGGGTTCACAGTCTTGGGGCGTGCCAGCGGGCTTTGATGCCGACGGCTTCTTGACCGCTTGCAAGACCAATTTCGTGACCTTGCAAGACGCTTGGGATCGCTCCGACATCAGCTCCCTGCGGGCCATGATGACGGACGACATGCTGGAGCAAATCAAGAGTCAATTGGCTGAGCGCGAGTCTCACACCGGCGGCGTTTTCAACAAGACCGACGTGCTGCGTTTGGATGCTCAATTGCTAGGCATCGAGGAGTTGGAAGACGTCTACATGGCCAGCGTTGAATTCTCAGGAATGATCCGCGAAGATGCTTCGGCCGGCCCGAGTCCGTTCCGTGAAGTCTGGAACATGACCAAGCAGCGCAATGGGGCTGGCGGCTGGTTGGTGGCGGGTGTTCAAGCCTTGCAATGATCTGACCGGTCATTTATCCGTCAAAATCGGGGACGTATGAATAAAACGTCCCCTTTTTCTTTTCTCGAATCCTTCGCTAAACACCTGCAACCGCCAACTTGGCTGGTCGCTGAGGGTCAGCAGCGCTTGGTCCTGTTTCTCAACCATGTCCTAATGCAGGAACAAGAGGCGCAGACGCGTCTCGCCCGCAAAAAGGGCAGCGTGATTCATTTGCGCTGGGGTGCCTTTGCGCTGGACCTGCTGATCACCCCGGCGGGTCTGACGG
Source organism: Comamonadaceae bacterium (assembly GCA_947449895.1). GTDB lineage: Bacteria > Pseudomonadota > Gammaproteobacteria > Burkholderiales > Burkholderiaceae_C > Polaromonas. The sequence goes on along the minus strand of CANFSO010000087.1, from coordinate 945 downwards.
ACCGCGCGCCGACGATGCTGCCAGCCGACCTGACGTTGTCGGTGGCGATGGAAGCGCCTTGGGTCGTGGCGCAGTCGGTGCTGGAAGGTAAGGCGCCGCCGGTCAAGATTGAAGGTGATGTGCAACTGGCCGCTGAACTAGGTTGGCTGGCGGACAACCTGCGCTGGGATGTCGAAGAAGACCTGTCGCGCATCATCGGTGATGTGCCTGCGCATGCGTTTGCCGGCGCTGGCCAGCGTTTGCTGGCAGCCCTTCGCGAGTTCGTGGCGCGTGCACCGCGGCCGCCTTTTGCGGCGGGAAGCAACACAACACCAGCTACGACACGGACAAATAAGGCGGCTACATGAGCCGACTTTTTCGCGGTATTTTCATCGTCTGGACGGTGCTTAGGTTCGGTCTGGATGAACTGGTTTTGTCGAGTTTCGAGAAACCCTGGATTCGCCTGCTGACCCGTATCGTCTCGGTCGGACGCAATCTGAAGGCACCGCGTGGTGAGCGTTTACGGCTGGCTTTGGAGCGGCTGGGCCCTATCTTCGTCAAGTTCGGTCAAGTCATGTCGACCCGCCGCGACTTGCTACCGACCGACATTGCCGACGAACTGGCGCACTTACAAGACCGGGTTCCACCCTTTGAGTCGTCTGTGGCGGTGGCCATCATTGAGAGCGCCTTTGGCCGTTCGATCGATAAGATTTTTGCCACCTTCGAGCGTACGCCGGTGGCCAGTGCGTCGATCGCCCAAGTGCACTTTGCGACCTTGCCCGATGGGCGTGAGGTGGCGGTCAAGGTCTTGCGGCCTAACATGCTGCCGGCCATTGAAAAAGACTTGGCCCTCATGCGCATGATGGCGGGCTGGGTCGAAAGCCTGTCGGCCGATGGCAAGCGCCTGAAGCCGCGCGAAGTGGTGGCTGAATTCGACACCCACTTGCACGATGAACTGGACTTGCT
>CANFSO010000086.1 GCA_947449895.1 Comamonadaceae bacterium | reverse complement strand
TGGCGGCCGACGTGCGGCCGCTGGTGCGCTTGAGCGTGACGGTGATTGCCGAGCAAAAAATCGCTGGCGTGAGCCGGCGCGAAGTCGGTTCGGGCGGCGGCGGTGGTCGCTTTGGCTTGGCGTATTTCGGTGAAGACCAGATCAATGAATATGTCGACGCTGCGGTCAAAGCCGCGCTGACCAATCTCGAAGCCCGCCCAGCGCCTGCGGGTCAGATGACCGTGGTGCTTGGCTCTGGCTGGCCCGGTATTTTGTTGCACGAAGCGATTGGCCACGGATTGGAGGGCGACTTCAATCGCAAGGGTTCGAGCGCTTTCGCCGGTCGCATTGGCGAGCGCGTGGCGGCCAAAGGCGTGACGGTGCTGGACGACGGCACCTTGGCCGACCGCCGCGGTTCCCTCAATGTTGACGACGAAGGCAACGCCAGCCAGCGCAACGTGCTGATCGAAGACGGCATCTTGAAGGGCTACATCCAGGACTCGCTGAATGCCCGTCTGATGAAGGTCAAGCCAACCGGCAACGGCCGCCGCGAAAGCTACGCGCACACGCCGATGCCGCGCATGACCAACACCTACATGTTGGGCGGCGACAAGGCGCCAGAAGAGATCGTGGCGAGCATCAAGAAGGGGCTGTACGCCACCAACTTCGGCGGCGGTCAGGTCGACATCACCTCCGGTAAATTTGTCTTCTCCGCCAGTGAAGCATTCTGGGTTGAAAACGGCAAAATACTCTACCCCGTCAAGGGCGCGACGATTGTCGGCAACGGCCCTGATGCGCTGACGCGCGTGACCATGATGGGCAACGACATGGCGCTCGACAGCGGTGTCGGCACCTGCGGCAAAGAAGGCCAGAGCGTGCCTGTGGGCGTCGGTCAGCCGACCCTGCGCATCGACGGCCTGACGGTCGGTGGTACCGCCTGATTTTTTCTTGTCACTGACCTGTGCTACATTGGCCCCCATGCATTCAGCCGCGTTTTATTTTTCTTACTTTTGGTTCTCAAGCGCCTTCGGCGGTAGAGAGATCCTTGCGTAAGCCCAAAAAACGCAGCTGAATCTCAAAAACCGCCGGACCCCCGGCGGTTTTTTTTTGCTCCTGAATTTTCTCCCGTCAACCTAAAAGGAAGCCCGTCATGAATGCGTCAGTCCAGAACACCAGTGAAGCCCGCTATGCGAGTCCTGTCTACAAAACCAGCCAGACAGACGACGAACGCATCAAGGACATCACCGTGCTTCCACCTCCCGAGCATTTAATTCGCTTCTTCCCGATTGACGGTACGCCAGTCGAGAGCTTGATCACTCAGACCCGACACAGCATCCACAACATTATGGCCGGCACCGACGACCGGCTGCTGGTGGTCATCGGCCCTTGCTCGATTCATGACCCAATGGCAGCTTTGGAGTACGCCCGCAAGCTGGTCGAGCAGCGCCACAAATACGCTGATACGCTGGAGATCGTGATGCGCGTGTACTTTGAAAAGCCGCGCACCACGGTCGGCTGGAAGGGCCTCATCAATGACCCGTACTTGGACGAGAGCTACCGCATTGATGAAGGTCTGCGGATTGCGCGTCAGTTGTTGATTGACATCAACCGGATGGGCTTGCCGGCGGGTAGCGAGTTCTTGGACGTGATTTCACCGCAATATATCGGTGACTTGATCGCCTGGGGCGCGATTGGAGCGCGGACCACTGAAAGCCAGGTGCACCGTGAATTGGCGTCGGGTATCTCGGCCCCGATTGGTTTCAAGAATGGCACGGATGGCAACATTCGCATCGCCACCGATGCGATTCAGGCAGCGGCGCGTGGCCACCACTTTTTGTCGGTGCACAAAAACGGCCAAGTTGCGATTGTGCAAACCAATGGGAATCCAGACTGTCACGTGATTTTGCGCGGCGGCAAAGCACCGAACTATGACGCCGCCAGTGTCAGCGCAGCGTGCAAGGACCTCGAAGCTGCCAAATTGCCAGCCACACTGATGGTCGACTGCAGCCACGCCAACAGCTCTAAACAGCACGAAAAGCAGTTGGAAGTGGCGCGTGACATCGCCGGCCAAGTTGCGGGTGGATCACGTCAGGTCTTCGGCTTGATGGTCGAAAGTCATTTGAACCCGGGTGCGCAGAAGTTCACGCCAGGCAAGGACGACGCCAAGGCGCTGGAATACGGCAAGAGCATCACCGACGCCTGCCTGAGCTGGGGCGATTCTCTCGAGTTGCTGGAAGGCTTGTCGCAGTCCGTGAAAGCCCGACGCGCTCGCTGAGCTTTTTCAGCGAGGCGCTACTGGCGGTCCTTCTATCAGTCCGCCAGCGCGTCCAGCAGTTTCGCGTGAATGCCGCCAAAGCCGCCGTTGCTCATGCACAGTAAATGGTCTCCGGGCTGCGCTGCTACTTTGACCTGCGCCAGCAAGGCGTCGAGTGTGTCGGCGACTTGGGCGCGCGCACCCATGGGAGCGAGGGCGGCTTTGGCATCCCAGTCAAGACCGCCGGCGTGGCAAAACGCCAGATCGGCCTGCTCTAAGCTCCACGGCAACTGTTCGGTCATGGTGCCTAGTTTCATGGTGTTGCTGCGCGGCTCGAAGATCGCCAAGATGCGCGCTGCCGTGTGGCCTTGCGCATTCAGCTGCCGGCGCAAGCCGTCGACGGTGGTGTGGATCGCCGTCGGGTGGTGCGCAAAGTCGTCATACACCGTGATGTCGCCGCCCGGGCGCTGCACCACGCCGCGCACTTCCATCCGCCGTTTGACGTTCTCGAAGCTGCTGAGCGCTTGGGCTGCAATGGTCGGGCTGACGCCGACATGTTCAGCCGCAGCAATGGCGGCCAGCGCATTCAGCTGATTGTGGACACCGCTGATGGCCCAACGCACATCGGCCAAAGGCTGGCCAGCTTTCAGCACTTGAAAGGCTTGCGGTTCACCCGCTGCCGTGAAGCCGGCTTGATTCGACGGGCTGTCACCGAAGAGTACTTGCTCACTCCAGCAGCCTTGCGCGAGCACGCGCGTCAAACTGGCTTCGGCAGCATTCACCACCACGCGGCCCTGCGACGGCACGGTGCGGACCAAGTGGTGGAATTGCCGTTCGATGGCCGCCAAGTTCTCAAAAATGTCGGCGTGGTCAAACTCCAGGTTGTTCAAGATAGCCGTGCGTGGCCGGTAATGTACAAACTTGCTGCGCTTGTCGAAAAAAGCCGTGTCGTACTCGTCGGCCTCGATCACAAAACATCGGCCTTGTCCGAGGCGGGCGGAGACGCCAAAGTTCAAGGGCACGCCGCCGATCAAAAAGCCCGGCTGCAGTCCCGCTTGTTCCAAAATCCAAGTGAGCATGGCGGTGGTGGTGGTTTTGCCATGCGTGCCAGCCACGGCCAGCACATGTCGGCCTTGCAGCACATGCTCGGCCAGCCACTGCGGGCCGCTGGTGTAGGGCAGACCTTGGTTAAGGATGGCCTCCATCAGCGGGAACTTGGAACCGCCGTCGGGCAACTGAGCACGCGAGACCACGTTGCCGATGACAAACATGTCCGGCTTGAAGCCGGCTTGCTGCAACACGCTGGCTTCATAGCCTTCGGTCAGCTCAATCCCCAAGCTGCGCAGTTGGTCGCTCATGGGCGGGTAAACGCCGGTGTCGCAGCCGGTGACCCGGTGGCCGGCTTCGCGTGCAAGGGCGGCCAAGCCACCCATGAAGGTGCCGCAGATTCCCAATATATGTATGTGCATGCGGCATTTTAGGCAACGGCTGTGGCGGGGCTTCAAGCCTTCATCTGCCGGGTAGCTCGGCAAGTGCAAAAATGCCTTCCATGAACTCATTTGAACCGCACAGCCTGAAGGCTGAAATTGCCGCCGCAGCGGCTGCCATGGTGGTCGAAGAGGGGCTTGAATACGGTCCGGCCAAGCGCCGCGCGATCAAACAGATGGCTTTGCCGTCCCGCACCGAGTTGCCTGGCAATGACGAGCTTGAAGACGCAGTGCACGAGTACATTGCGCTGTTTTGTGCTGAGACGCAGCCGACTGAACTGAAAGCCCTGCGTGAACTGGCCTTGGTTTGGATGCAGCGCATGGCGGAGTTTCGGCCGTTTTTGGGGGGGGCGGTCTGGCACGGCACCGCCACCCGGTTGTCCGACATTTATATCCAGCTGTTTTGTGATGACTCGAAGTCGGCTGAAATTGCCTTGATTGAACACAAGGTAGATTACGAGCCTCGCACAGTGACCGGGTTTTGGGGTGACAGCGTGGAGGCGCTGAGCATTCGCAGTGTCTGTAAGCCCTTGCAGGAAACCGTCGGTGTTCACTTGATGGTCTATGACCACGACGATTTACGCGGTGCCTTGCGGGCAGATGCCAAAGGTCGCACGCCACGTGGAGATGTAGCGGCTGTTGAGCGTTTGCTCGAGCTGTGACAAATTGGCCTCGATCTTCAGGGATCTTGGCATTAAAACCTGCGAAACTGGCTTAAATTTGAATTTGAAGTTAACAGGGATTTAGATGATCAAACGTAGAAACGTGCTGTTTGCCAGCACCGCTGTGGCGGCCGGTCTGGCGGGCGTTGGTGCAGCTTGGTGGTTGCGTGACCGCCATGAGGCACCCTTGGCCGACCCTTTCTGGGCCTTGGTAATGGAAACGCCGCATGGCGAGATGTTGAAAATCAGCAGCTTGGCGGGCCAACCTTTGTTGGTGAACTTTTGGGCGACTTGGTGCCCGCCGTGCTTGGAAGAGTTGCCCTTGCTGAATCGTTTTCACCAAAATCAGAAAGCGCGAGGTTGGCGCGTTTTAGGTCTGGCTGTCGATCAGCCGAGTGCTGTTCGCGCTTGGCTGCAAAAGTCGCCGCTGGATTTTCCGGTCGCCATGGCGGGTCTGGAGGGTACAGAACTCAGCAAGCGGATGGGAAATTTAAGTGGTGGCTTGCCATTTTCAGTGGCCTTTGGCGCCTCTGGTGAGGTGCTGCAGCGAAAAAGTGGACAACTGTTGCCGGAAGATCTGGCTAACTGGGCGGCATTGTCCTGATTGTTGGCTCTTTTCTTGTTTGCGTCGTCAACAGCGGTAAATGAGGCTCAATATGCGTTAAAGTTTGGCTTAAGTAAGTTTCAGATGCGCCGGAATGATGGATCATTGCCTATTTGGCAATTTGCAGATGAGTACAATTCAAGTCGTTTAGTGAAAGAAGACCAACAAAGAGTCGGTAAATGCTGCCAACTGCTTGGGTTGGGTCAAAATCTTTTCTCAGGTCGAGCTGCTGATGCAGTTAGACCATTCAAATAAAAGGCTGGGCTCTCAGCCCGCCACCTGTCGCCGGAGAATAAAGCATGGATCTACGTAAACTCAAAACATTGATTGACTTGGTTTCAGAGTCCAACGTCTCAGAACTTGAAATCACTGAGGCCGAAGGCAAAGTCAGAATCGTCAAATTCATGGGCGCCGCACCGATGGTCATGCAGGCGCCCGCCATGATGGTTTCGGCACCCGTTGTTGCTGCCGCAGCAGTGGCGGCTCCTGCGGCACCAACCGAAGTGCTGGGTCATGCAGTGAAGTCGCCGATGGTCGGCACTTATTACCGCTCGGCCAGCCCGGGTGCCAAAGCATTTGTTGAGATCGGTAGCCAAGTCAAAGAAGGCGACACCATCTGCATCATTGAAGCCATGAAGATCCTCAACGAAATCGAAGCCGACAAGTCGGGTACCGTGACGGCCATATTGTGCGAGAACGGTCAGGCCGTGGAATACGGACAACCGCTCTATATCATTGAGTGAAGCGGGTGTCATGTTTAAAAAAATTCTGATCGCTAACCGGGGCGAAATTGCCCTGCGTATCCAGCGGGCCTGTCGTGAGCTCGGCGTTAAGGCCGTGATGGTTTACTCCGAAGCCGACCGCGAAGCCAAATACATCAAGCTTGCCGACGAGTCGGTTTGCATCGGCCCTGCGGCATCAGCGCAGAGCTACCTCAGCATGCCGGCCATCATTGCAGCAGCCGAGGTCACAGACGCCGAGGCCATTCACCCCGGCTATGGTTTTCTCAGCGAAAATGCTGATTTTGCCGAGCGCGTGGAAAAAAGCGGCTTCAAGTTTATCGGCCCGACGCCGGAATCCATCCGCATCATGGGCGACAAGGTCTCGGCCAAACAGGCCATGATCAAGGCTGGCGTGCCTTGCGTGCCTGGCTCTGAAGGCGCCTTGCCCGATGACGCGGCCATCATCAAGCGCACGGCCAAGGCCGTTGGTTACCCGGTCATCATCAAGGCTGCTGGCGGTGGCGGCGGACGCGGCATGCGGGTGGTGCACACTGAAGCTGCGCTGATCCATGCCGTGCAAACGACCAAGGCAGAAGCCGGTGCGGCATTCGGCAATCCCGCGGTTTACATGGAGAAATTTCTCCAGAACCCGCGCCATATTGAAATTCAGATCATGGCTGACCAGCATAAAAATGCGGTCTGGCTGGGCGAGCGTGACTGCTCCATGCAGCGCCGTCACCAAAAGGTCATTGAGGAAGCACCGGCACCTGGCGTTCCGCGCAAGCTGATCGAAAAAATCGGCGAGCGCTGCGTCGCTGCCGTGAAGAAAATTGGCTACCGCGGTGCGGGTACTTTCGAGTTTTTGTACGAGAACGGTGAGTTTTATTTCATTGAAATGAACACCCGCGTTCAGGTCGAGCATCCTGTCACGGAATGGGTCACCGGTGTTGACATCGTGAAGACGCAAATCATGGTGGCGGCCGGCGAACGTCTGCCCTTCACGCAGCGTCAGATCGAGATCAAAGGCCATTCGATTGAATGCCGTATCAACGCCGAGGACCCTTACAAGTTCACGCCGTCGCCAGGTCGTATCACGACATGGCACGCGCCCGGTGGCCCGGGTGTGCGGGTGGATTCGCACATCTACGCTAACTACTTTGTGCCGCCGAATTACGACTCGATGATCGGCAAGATCATTGTTCATGGCGACACGCGCGAGCAGGCCTTGGCCCGCATGCGCACGGCGCTGGCAGAAACCGTTGTCGAAGGCATCAACACCAACATTGCACTGCATCGTGAGTTGATGGTGGACGCCAAGTTCGTCGATGGCGGCACCAACATTCATTATTTGGAAGAGTGGTTGTCGCAGCGGCAACGCTAAGCTTCAGCCCTCAGCTCTAAACCCGCACGCGCTCCTTGGTGATGCGCTGCGGGTTGTTTTCATAATTTGGCGGGTCTTTTCATGAATCTTTTCGAACTGGTCATGCTGGCCCCTGTGGATGCCGTTGAGAGCGTGAGCGATGCGCTCGACGCCCTCGACGCTTTGAGCGTGTCGGTTGAAGATGCAGATGCCCAGACGCCCGCTGAACAGGCGCTGTTTGGCGAGCCCGGCATGCCGCCGCCAAAGGCCGGTTGGGAGCGCTCGCGCATCGTTGCGCTGTTTCCCAATGAAGCGGCTGCGCGCGATGCGGCTGTGCTGCTGGAAGCGCAAGATTTTTTCACGGGCTGCCAAGTGGTGGCCGTCAGCCCAGTGCCTGAGCAAGATTGGGTGCGCTTGACGCAATCGCAGTTCACGCCGGTGGAGATCACGCCTGAGTTCTGGATCGTCCCCACTTGGCATGAGCCACCGACCCAAGCGCGACAAGTGATCCGGCTGGATCCGGGACTGGCTTTTGGCACCGGCACGCATCCGACCACCCGCATGTGCCTGCGCTGGATCGCTGCTGGGCGCGCCGGTAGCCGTGTGCTCGACTACGGTTGTGGCTCGGGCATTCTGGCCATTGGTGCGGCCAAGTTCGGCGCGACGGATATCGATGCGGTCGATATCGATGAAGCCGCCGTGCAGTCGACCCTCGCCAACGCCGAGGCCAATCATGTGCAATTGAAGGCTGGATTGCCAGATAAATCTTCAGGCACCTATCAAACAGTGCTGGCGAATATTTTGGCCACGCCACTGAAGGTGCTGGCACCGCTGCTGTGCGCACACGTCGCGCCGGGTGGCCACTTGGTTTTGGCCGGCATTCTGGAGCGGCAAGCCGACGAACTCAAAGAGGCGTATGCACCTTACGCTACCTTGAGCGTGGCCGACAGTGAAGACGGCTGGATCTTGATGACCGCGAAGCTCTGAGCGCGCCAAGCCCTACAATTTGATGTGATGAGCTTGATAACCTGCTGCCCCACATGTAGAACGATGTTCAAGGTCGTGCCCGATCAACTGAATGTGTCGGACGGCTGGGTTCGATGCGGCCACTGCGATGGGGTCTTCGATGCCACCGCACACTTTCAGTCCAGCGCCGAATCTGAGGCGCTGAAGGTCTCTGAGGCTCATGTTGAGGAGCCCGCACAATCGGCGACGACATTTCCTGCCATTGACGAACCTAGTCCCATCACAGTCCCTTTGACTCTGCCACCGGCAGCTGCTTTGCCGGGCGCAGTGGTCGGCGAGTCCCCTAAGGACTTCTTTGCCGAGCTCAATCCAGTTGATCGGTCGGAAGCGCCAGTTGGCGCGCGTTTTGTGACTCACTCTCATTGGGGCGATGCGTCGGTTTCCGCCCCACTGTCGAGTTATTTGTCAGCGCCAGAGTCTGCCGATTTCCCTGCCCATGACGATCACACCCGCAGTCAAGAGGGCGCTGAGCGTCGCGCACTTTACGGTTCGACAAAATCATACAAGCCCTCTAGTTCAGCCAAGTCTGAAGACGCTCGTCGCCAATCGCTCCCAGAAGTGACTTTTGTCCAAGCGGCGCAACGCAGAGACTCCCAAAAGGGGCCGCTTTACAAGGTAATGGCCGCGTTGTTCGCTCTGGTCTTGTTGGGCGCACTGGCGTTGCAAGTGCTCTTGCACAAACGCGATTATCTAGCTGCTAGCTACCCTGCGTTGTTACCGGCACTCGGTGTGGTGTGCCAAAAAATGGGTTGTCAGATCAACCCGCCGCGCGTGATCGAGGCGATCATGATCGACAGTTCTTCGTTCACGCAGACCGGCGCTGATGCATATCGGCTGAATGTGGTTCTTAAAAATACCCAGCCGACTGTGGTCGCCATGCCTGCGTTGGAAGTGACCTTGATGGGCTCGCAAAAAGAAGTCTTGCTCCGCAAAGTCTTGTTCTCTGCCGACATCGGTGCCACCAGCAACAGGCTGGAGCCAGCAGAATCTTTCGCGGGTGTTTTTAATCTGCTTGTCGGTCTGCCTCCGTTGTCTGTTGCGCCATTGCAGGCAGTTTTGTCTGCTGATACAGCAATTCCTGGTGGACAAGCTGTGGTGGAGGCTCCTGCCGCAGCAGCCCTGGTCACCGGTTACCGCGTGTTTGCTTTTTATCCCTAAACCTCGAGAAATAAACGCATGTCCGTTTTGATTTGTGGCTCTCTGGCCTTTGACACCATCATGACTTTTGAGGGCCGTTTTGCTGAGCAGATCTTGCCCGAGCAGTTGCACATTTTGAATGTATCTTTCCTCGTGCCAGCGCTTCGTCGTGAGTTTGGTGGTTGTGCCGGCAACATTTCCTACAGCCTGTCTCAACTCGGCGGAACTGCGTTGCCTATGGCGACGGTTGGCAATGACGGCGCGGACTACTTGGCGCACCTGCGAAGCAAGGGGATCAGCACCGAGTTCATTCGCGAACTAACCGACACGTACACGGCTCAAGCCATGATCATGACGGACCGTGACAACAACCAGATCACGGCCTTTCATCCGGGGGCGATGAGCCAAGCGCACTTGTCTGAAGTGGCTGCACGCAGCGACATCAAGCTTGGCATCGTCTCGCCTGATGGCCGTGACGCCATGCTGCTGCATGCCGCGCAATTCAAGGCTGCCGGTATTCCGTTTGTATTCGATCCGGGTCAGGGCTTGCCGATGTTCAACGGCGCTGAGCTGACACAGTTTGTCGATCTCGCCACGTGGGTGACGGTCAATGACTACGAAGGCCGCATGCTGACCGAGCGCACCGGTCTGGACAGCAAAGCGCTGTCGATGCGCGTAGAAGGCTTGGTCGTCACACTCGGTGCCGATGGTTGTGAAGTCTGGGTCGACGGTGAGATGACCTTGGTGGCGCCGGTCAAGGCGACCGAGCTGGTCGACCCGACGGGTTGTGGCGACGCTTTCCGGGGTGCTTTGTTGTTCGGTCTTGAAAAAGGCTGGTCATTGGTGCAGTGCTGCGAATTGGGCAACCGCGTCGGTGCTCAAAAAATCGCGACACCGGGCTGCCAAAACTACACGCTCGAGACGATTCGTCCGGTTTGAGCAATGCTGCGGCAGCCGCTTGGCGGTGGCTGCGTGCTGGCTGTTCTAGAACTGAGGAATGATGTGTTCCCAGCGGGCCAAACTGACCACGCTGCTGTCGATTCTCAGTTGTTTGCGCCGTGACGTCTGACCTCGGACCAGGGTGATGTCACGTTGCGCGACGCCCAATTCTTTTGCCAGCCATTTCACCAATGCCTCATTGGCTTTGCCATCAATGGGCAGTGCATGCAATCGCACGCGCAGTGCTTGCTGACTTTCTTCACCGTAGAGTCCGTCGACTTTCGTTTGCGGTGCATTTGGCATGACGTGAATACTCACGAGCCAGTCGCCAGTTTTCAGGTCTTGACGTAGGAAGTGGTATTTGAGGGCAGGGTGCGGCAGCATGTGCTTTCGTGTACGGTAAAGGTCGCTCTTGATTTGGCCGCAATAAAAAAGCCTGATATCTTTCGATACCAGGCTTTAAGCAGAGTTACCTGACTGCTTAGGGCTTGCTGGCTGTTGGAAACGGCCAGGCAGCTTGCGGGTTCAGAGTCGTCTGAGCCGCTGGGCTGGCCGCTGCAGCAGGTGCTTTAGCAGCGGGCTTTTTCGCGGCTTTCTTCGCAGCGGGCTTTTTTGCGGCTTTCTTCGCAGCGGGTTTCTTGGCGGCTACTTTTTTGGCAGCAGCTTTCTTCGCTGGCGCTTTTTTAGCTGCAGCTTTTTTAGCTGGCGCTTTTTTGGCAGCAGCTTTCTTCGCTGGCGCTTTTTTCGCTGCTACTTTTTTAACAGCTACTTTTTTAGCTGGCGCTTTTTTGGCAACGGCTTTTTTGGCCGGTGCTTTTTTCGCTGCTACTTTTTTAACAGCTACTTTTTTAGCTGGCGCTTTTTTG
>CANFSO010000085.1 GCA_947449895.1 Comamonadaceae bacterium | reverse complement strand
GCCCTGCAAGGCAACATCGACGCGCTGAGCGATAGCACCGACGTTTCGGTTGAAGAGCTGACGGATTCGCTGACTACGCTGAGCGGTGAACTGGAGACGCTGACCGGTCAGGTCACGGCGCTGGAAGAGTTGGTCGGCACCACGTCGGTTAGCGAGCAGATTTCTGACGCGATTGGCGTGCCGTCCTCGCCAGCCGAAGGGGAAATTGCCGAGGTTCAAGCCACGGGTCTGTTTGCGGACATTGCAGCTCTCATCGACCGCCTCGAAGCCCTCGAAAACCCAGTCGGGCCAGCATTTTGGGATGGCGATACGCGATTGGTTTTTGCGGCTACCGACTATTTCACAACTCAGTTTGCCCCTGCTTTGGGGACTTTCCTGAATGCGTTGCCAAATGGACAAGAACTGGATTACTCAGATTTGTACCCAAGTTATTGGGATGACGCTGGTGGCGACATGTATGACGGTGGCAATGAGCTCTACATTAACGGTGAGATGCAATCCATTTGGACGGTTGATAGGGGCACACAATTCACGGAAACAAGCTGGGGCAATTACCAGTTTGGCACCTACCCTTCAGCCACGGTGCTGGCCATCAAAGATTTCAACGCGAGTTCGTTCAAAATTGATGGGGAAACAGGAGCTGACGGTAACGGGGAACGTGCTTCGGGAGAGCTGACGGGATACACCGGCATCAGGGTGTTTTATGACCAAATTTATAATGCCAATGACCCGAGTATCAACAAGCTGTTGATTACGGATGCGAGCAGCCCAGTGCTGACCGCTGCTTCATCGGACACCAATGACGACACATTCGAGGTTACCGGTCTTGAAGACGCGACCTTTGTGATCTACCTGCTCTTGGCCGGCAGTGAAGATGTGGAAGACGGCTACCGATACACAGAGGCAGAACTGCGCGCCTTCGTAGAAAACTTTAGCTCCATCAACGCCCTAGCTCCACACATTGAAGTACCAGGCATGTTCGATGGAGAGGGCTTCAGTGCGGCCTTCATTGAGGCAACTAAAGACTATGACACTTCGACAATTGAGCTTGCCATAACCAATCCGCTGACAGTCGCCCAGGCTGTTACGCTGGCACAGGCGGGTTTCAATCTGGATGACAACGTCAGCTACAGCATTGAGGACTACTACACCACGGTGCTCGCGTTGGCCAACACGGACGAGCGGAGCGCCCTGACCGGCGCCACCGAAGTAGTGGCCGTTGGCAACGAACTTGGCAACCTGATGGACATGGGTGCGTTCGGTCAGTCGGTGAACCTTCGCATTGACGGTGGCAATGGTAACGACGTGATCAACGCCAGCCGCGGCGATGACACGGTGGTGGGAGGCCGCGGCGCCGACATCATCAACCTGACCTACAACGACAACGCTAAAGACACCGTCGTTTACCAAACGATCAAAGATGGCGGCACCTTGCCTGTGCGCACCTTGAGTTTCTCAAGCAACCGCGACGATTACCGTGAAGGCAGTGTGCTGAGCGTCACGATCAATGGTGTTGCTTACACGTACACAAACCAATACTCCGAGGATATCGAATACAGCCTGAACGACTTGGCTTATGTCATCAATGCTGATAGCAGCAACAACGTAACAGCGCACGTACTTCAGGGCGGTGTGATCCAGCTGGTGGGAGACAGCCTCAACACCGTCATCAATGTCGTCCCTACGGGCAATGGAGCGCCGTTCATTACGAATGATGGCCAGCTCACGGTGATGGAGGTTGAGTTTTCTAGTAACTCGGAAGATTACATAGAAAGCAACAGTTTCGACCGTCAAATCCGCGTGACCATTGCTGGCGTTTTGATTGAAGCCGACATGGTGGTAGGCGATCCAAATGCGTCAGTGCTCGCCTTGGCTAATGCAATCAATGCCAAGCGTCTCGAAGTTGCAGGCGATCCCGAAGTATTAACGCAAGACGCCCTCAAGCTGGCAGCCGCGATTCGTGAAATTGATACGGAAACTGATGTGTCTAGTTGGGGCACTATCACCCTGACCGCAGCAAACATTGGCACGACAGACGGCGAAACCTTCACCGTCACCGATGCCGAGTTGGACGTGGCTGGGGTGCAGCAGCAAACTCAAGTCAGCTTTAGCACCGACAGCGCCGACTACTTTGAAGGCGGCCAGTTGCGCGTGACCATTGCTGGGCACGAGATCGTGGCCGATATGGTCGCAGGCAATGCAGCGGCTTCGGTCGCGGCGCTGGCGGCGGCGATTGAGGTGGCTCGGGTTGGTTTGGCAGTGGACAGCACGCTGACGACGCTGTCCAGTTACAACTCCGGAACTAAGACAGGCGATGAATCAATTACACAAATCTTTGGAGATCTCACGATTGGCGGAATAGCAGTAAATTTTGACTCGTTTGAAACTCCGATGACGGTAAATGCAGTCATCACTGAGCTGAATTTCCAGTTTTCAACTGTTGGAAGTGCCTCAATTGTTGATGGTGAGTTTGTGTTCACCGTGAATGATTCGTCGTTGAATGACGTTGCTTACAGCGGATACCTTAGAGCGATATTTGATGGCGCTCCAGACGATATAATTTATATAGGCGCGAGCTCGCTAAAACGTGGTTCTGATATTCCAAATGACATTAGCGAAGCCTCGGGCTTCATCCTAGGCTTCGCGGATGTGGTGCAAGGTGCTGAGAACTCTGTTGAAAGTTTCTCCGACACGGTAACTGTCATTGCTGATGCTCAGGCCAGCACCTTCAGCTTTACGTTTGATGCTGTGGTCGAGACATGGACTAATTTTTCAATAGGTTCGTTGGAAATTAATAACGATGGCGGTTACACCTTTCCAAGCGGCAGTTACGGAACTTTTTCAGAGTATGTCGATGCGGTACTCGTCGACTTTGAAGGCACTGATTCATACTATGCCGACTTGCAACTTTCGTATGATGAGGCTACCCGAACATTCACGGTTCTTGTGCTTGAAGAAAATTCGAATACTGTGGCTGATGAAAGTTTGTTTGCAGATTTCAGTTACACGCCCAATTTTGCGATCAGCGGTGTAGTTCCGAGTGGTCTGATCGTCACCGCCGCGACCGAAGTGGTGGACCCGCTGGCCGTCACCGGGGCGGAGCTGGACTTCTTCGGCGCGCTGCAACAGGCGACGGCCACGTTCAGCGGCGGCGATGAAGACTACTACGCAGGCGGCACGCTGAGCATCACCATCAATCCGGTGGATGGCGCGGGGGAACCTGTCACCGTTACGGCGGATATGACTGATTCCGATAGCGTCTGGGGCGAGACGAGCGTTGGGGCACTGAAAAACGCGATTGACAATATTCTGAGCCATGACGACCACCCTGATCACGACGCGCTGTCGGCGCTGATCAGCGGCGTTTCGCGCGACGGCACCACCCTGACCTTCACGGCGGCAACGCCTGCGGTGGAGCAATTCACCCTGTCGGATGCCGAACTGTCCTACGCCGGTATCCAGCAGCAGGGCACGGCAAGTTTCAGCAGTATGGATGGTGACTACTACGAGGGCGGCCAGATCAGTCTGACGGTGAATGGCGCGGTAATTTCTGTGGACATGGTAGCGGGATCAGCAGCAGATAGCCTTGCTGCGCTGACGGCGAAAATCACGGCGGCGTCGGCTGACGCGGTGACGACTCAGGTTGTGTTGACGCGTGAGGGCGGGTTTGCGCTGGACGATGTGTTTGAGGCAAGCGAGTTGGCTGTTTCGACGGGAGGTACCGGGACCAGTCGTTACAACCCCGGTTCCGGGTTAACGATTGAAAGCTTGATTAACACGATCTCCAATAGCGATCCGTCTCTTTACGCCTATCTGAATGACGCAGGCGCGCTGGTCATTGCGACGCGGGTACATAAGTACGATGAGTCCCCAGCCCCCCTGACGCTTACGGTGACCGGCGATCTGAACATGCAAACAGGTGACAGCGTTACCAACATCAACGTAACCGCCAACGGCAGTCTTGCCGGGCCGCTGTTTGGCGAAATCGCAATCGCTGAGTCGGTTGGCTCGACTATCACCCTGACGGCTGCCAATCCGGTGGACGGAACCGGCGAAATCAGCATCACCGAGCAGTCCACCACCATCGAGGCCATCCCCCAAGTGACGGCAATTGACTTTGGCGACACGACTGATGCGGACTTCCGCGCAACCGATGATGATGGCGTTCCGGGCACGGTCAGCGTGACCATCGCCGGGCAGGTCATCACGGCGAATATGGCGGATACCAAGGAAGGCACGATCGCCAACCTTGAGTCCGCGATTCTTGTGGCGCGCGACGGGAAGTTTGGACCGGACGAGGCGTTTACGCTGCAGAATGTCCAGTCCGGCGACGGCTCAGTGGTTGAGACGGCGGGAGTAGCAGAACCGGCCACCGCTGCCACCGCACTGATCGACCTGCCGGATGGCATGACCGGCGAGACGGTTTTGATCGGGAGTTTCAGCCTTGCCTTGACGCTGAACGGTGAGCCGATAGCATTTTCAGGGACAGTGGACGAGGGCACGACGTTGGCGGATTTTCTGGAGTCGATCCTCGAACAGTTCCCGGAAATTGCTTCGGCCACGCTCAGCACTGACGGGTCTGCGCAAGTGCTGTTCACGTCATCCAGCACGGGAGCGGACAGCGAGATCACGGTCGAGGAGTTCAACTTCATTGCGCAGGGCGATTTCACCGACCCGATCTCGGAAGTGGCCGCTGCTCTGGACACCGTGGAGGTGGACGTCGACACGATCACCCTGACGGCCAAAGACGGCGGGGTTGACCCATTGACAGTGAGCGCGGTGTCGTATTCGACAGAAACCTCTGAAGATGGCGAGCCGCAGATTGTGGACGTGACCTTCTCTAACGGGCAGCTTGACAACGCGTCGACCACGCCGAAAGGTTCCGTTGTAAGCGTCCAAATTGCGGGCAAGACCTCTAGCGTGACGATCTGGGATGCCTCGATTGGGACTGATAGCGATGTCACTTACGTGAACGTGACCAACTTGACCTCAACCCGGTCTGAAGTGATCATTGCGGCCTTGGTTGCCGAGATTGAGTCAGACCACACAGACACGTCGGCGCTTGGCACCGTGGTGCAAGGCTCCATAGACTCTGGAACGGGAGAGTTCGTGTCTAGTGCTAACACGAACATTGTGCGATTCACGGCGGACAAAAATGGCTCTTTCACCATGGGTGAGGCTGTTCTGGTTTCGTTCACGCTTAGCAATAACACCGCACTTAACCTCGTGGCGATCGCCGAAACCTTTCAAGAAGGGCAGTACGTGTTCAGTGGCAACACCACGGATGCTGGCATTGTCGTGTCGGACCGCACTAAAGGGGTTGATGAAGGGATGGTCACGATCACCTCGGGTGCTGAGAACAACGATGCCGGGCTTGTTTTCGATAACGCTGCGTTAGAGGGTGAAAACGACGATCCAGTGAATCAGACCGTCACGAACCCTGCAAGTGACAACAATCTGGCCGGTGCGGACGGCGGTTACTACGACAACCAAGGTCTGTGGGTTGCTGGCGCGTTGGTTAGCGGCAGCGATACTGGAAATGTGGCCGTCGACAATACGCTGCAAGTGGGTGAAGATCCGACCGTGCTTGACCAAACGGTTGACACCGTGGACGAAGGTTTCACCGACTTTGAGTATGAGGGCACGCGCTCCATCCTGACAAAAGGCACTGGCGAGGACTTGATCAACAACTTCCAGTTAGACCACGATCTGATCGCCCTAGAAGGCGACTTGTACGATTCGACTTACTCGTCGGATGATGAGGTCCAGTATGTTTTAGGTGAAGATTCTTTTAGCCCTGACTTCTACCTAGATGAAAACGAGTTCGGTTTGGTGATCAGCGAAAGGAGTAACGGTTTGGATATCGATTTGTTGTCCGATGCTGGTCAAGTTACCACTCTTCTTAATGAGCTGTTCGACTTCACATCGACAGATGACTACGATGACAGCAACGACAACCAGCTCAACACCTCCGTCTTTGCCATCACCTCCGCTGTCGATGAAACGCAAACTGCGATCTGGGTTCACACCCAGTCCTTTGATGACGACAACACTGTGGAAGCGAACGAGTTGAATCTGCTGGCCATCGTCAACACCCTTGAAGGCAACGGGCTGTATGAGTTTTCATCGCAGAACTTTGGGTACGTCGCGTAACACGTAACCCTTGATAAATCCCCATCCTTTGCCAAGCAGTTGATTGGCAGCAGGTGGGGATTTTTTTTGTCTCTACTGTTGCCGCGCGGTGCTCGCCATTACGGAACGGCAACGGCCAAAACTTCAAATCTACGATGCGATGAATCTGAAAAAAAATGTATTGCATCCTGTATTTATTTGTTGGACGAGAGCGTGAAAGGCATCTGCATCATGTTGATCAGAAGAGTTCAAGATGAGTGAATTGGCGCAAACCAAAGACCAGCGTAGCGTTTGGCGCAAGCACTCGGGGCATTGGGCCAAAGTGGGAGCGCCTTTGCGCCCGAGCGCGCAAGACGGAGTGCTGATGCTGGGCGCCGTCAGTGGCGATTTGGGACAAACGCCGGCCAGTGATGTGTTGGTCTTGGGCATGACGCCGGAGATCATTCAGCTGCCTTGGCCCGAATCGGTGCGGCTACAGGCTTTTGACCACAGCGCAGAGATGATTGCGTCGGTCTGGCAGCCGCATCCGCGTGTGCTGTCGTCGGCGCAGCAGGCGAGCTGGCAGAGCCTACCGGTGGGCGACCGCTCGGTTAGCGGGGCGGTGGGGGACGGCTCATTCAATGCGTTACCTGAGTTATTGAACTACGCCGACGTCCTGCAAGAGCTGGCGCGCGTGTTGAGACCGGGCGGTTTGTTATGTTGTCGTTATTTCGCCTTGCCGCCGGTGCGCGAGTCTTTGTTGGCGGTCGCCGCAGCTGTAAAGGCGGGTGAGGTGCAGAGCTTTCATGCGCTGAAGTGGCGGGTGGCGATGTCGGTCTGTGAAGGACCTACTTTCAGCGTGTCGCTGCCAGTGATTTGGGCCGCTTTTGAGGCGCTATTTCCCGACCGTGACAGCTTGATCGCAGACACCGGCTGGCCGCGCGAGGTGGTTGACACTATCGACGTATATCAGGGCGCGCAGACGCGCCACACCTTTTTCGGGCTGGACACGTTGCAAGCGATCTGTGCGCCGTGGTTCACGCTGGAAGCGGTGTCGTATGGCGACTATGAATTGGCCGAGCGTTGCCCGACGCTGAGCTTGCGGCTGCTCAGCACTGTTTCAACGCCGACCGGAGGCGCTTGACTGTGAGGGTGTGGTCTCTACTCCGATCAGTCCGGGCTCTGAAAGGTTTTGGCTACGGCAGTCGCTACCCAGCCCTGCTAATAGCTCTGTTCAAGGCCAGCCGCTGACGCGCTGGCGCAGCGTGCCGCTTTGGCGGCGGCACTGCAGCCTTTGTGGCCGCAGCCTGCGTTGCTGGAGGCGGGTGCTGAGAACGGTTTTGCGGCGGCCTGTGACTGGTTGCTGCTGACCGTGCAGTAGATGATGCAGGCTGCTGGTGTGTCGGTTGAAGATCGCGGTCGGGTGTTGGCCCGCAACGCGACGCAGGCGCGGCTGTTGTTGCCAAGCAGCCTTCGTAGCATGCCGGCGCTGGTGCCCTGTGTGCAGGCTCTGGTGGCCTTGCTGCACAGCCAATCCGCAGACCAAGATCTTGAGGCGCCGATCACGCAGCTATCGCAGGCCTTGGCTGTACTTAAAAATACCAAACCAAGTGCATCAAACAGCTCACGCTTTGTGCGTGCCGCCGTGGCCTTGGGCATGCCGGTGCAGGAGTTGCCGGGCGGGGTCATTCAATACGGTCATGGTCAGCGGGGACGATGGCTGGACAGCTCTTTCACCGATGAGACACCGCTGGTGTCGACCCAACTGGCGCGCGACAAGACGCGGGCAGCCAGTTTGCTGCGCATGGCTGGCTTGCCGGTGCCGGCGCATCAACGGGCAAGCACGGTGGAGCAGGCCTTGCGCATCGCCAGCCAGTTGGGTTACCCGGTGGTGGTCAAGCCGGCGAGTCTGTATGGAGGGGTGGGTGTGGCATCGGGCCTGCATAATTCAAAAGAAGTCACGGCGGCTTTTCAGTTCAGCCAGCGTCACTCCAAAGACACCTTGGTTGAAAAGCATGTGGATGGCCGAGACTACCGGTTGGTGGTCTTTCAAGATGAGCTTATCTTGGCCATTGAACGTGTGCCGGGCAGCATCACGGGGGACGGCGTGCACACGGTGCAGCAGTTACTTGAGCAGCTCAACGCTGACCCGCGTCGTGGTACCGATGCGCATGCGTTGTTGCAGCAGGTGACGATGGACGATTAAGCGCAGGGTTTGCTGCAGAGCGCTGGCTTGACCACTGCCTCCGTACCGGCGCCGAAGCAGTGGGTGCGTTTGCGAAGAACCGCTAATGTGGCGACGGGTGGTATGCCTGTGTCGGTGCTGGCGCAGGTGCACCCGGACAACCGGCTGCTGGCGGTGCGTGCCGCCAAAGCCTTGCGGTTAGACTTGGCTGGGGTTGATTTGTTGATACCGGACATTCGGCGTTCATGGCGTAAGAGCGGTGCGGGTATTTGTGAAGTAAACAGCCAACCGTCGTTAGGGCAAATCACCTCAGCCCCGGTTTATGCGCAGATTTTGCGCCGGCTGGTGCGCGGTGACGGTCGGGTTCCGATCTTGTTGGTACTGGGCGCGCCGGCAGAGAGCCGCTGTGCAGCAAACATAGAAGAGGCTTTGCAGCAGCGTGGTGTTTGTGTGGGTTGCCATGACGTGGCGGGTGTGCGCGTGAACGGGGTGCAATTGTTGGAGGCTGGGGCAACACCGTAAGCCGCTGGTCGGCTGTTGGTGCTGGACCGCAGTGTCGACATGCTGGTGTTGAGCGTCAACGATGCCAGCCTGTTGCAAACCGGTTTGCCGTTTGACCGTTTCGATTTTTTGCTTCGGGCGGGACCACATGTCACTGACCCCAAGGCTTTACTGGAGATGATCTTGCCGGCTTGCCGAGGACAGGTGTTTTCGCTGGAGGAAGCCGACATGACGCCGGCAGCGCTGGTCGACTGGAGTGTGAAGGCCTTGATGACTTTGAACGAGATAAAGCATGCGCAGACTGACTGATTTTTCGGGCATCGACCCAGAACGCACGGCGGTGCGCATCGGCACTGAGGACTTGTCTTATCAGCGCTTTGGCGACGATATTGGCCGGATGAGCCATTGGCTGGAACAGCAAGGTTTGCAACCGTCGCAGCGCATTGGTATTTGCCTGTCTCCGGATTACTGGAACTGGGTGCTGCACTTGGCAGCTTTGCGGCTCGGGTTGGCGGTTTTCAGTTGCCGTCAGGCGGAAGTGGCCGCCCTGCAAAAGTGGCTGAATCTAGACCTGGTGGTGGGCGATCATGCCGTGCCACCAATGGGCGATGTGCCGTATTGGCGGCGGTTGGTGCTGGACTCTTTGTTGCCGCTGTCGCAGCAATGGGGTGACTCGGTGGCGGTGGCCGCAGTGCCCGGGGTTGAAGTGCAATGCAGCCGCTTGGTGGTGACTTCTGGCACGACGGGTAAACCGAAGTCGGTGCAATGGAATCATGACCAAACCCTGCAGCGGGTGGCGCTGGTGCATGCGGGCTTGACGCAAGGCGCGCAAACGCGTTTGCACAGCCTGCAGCACATTGGCACGACAGGCGGCTTTCGCTATCCATTGGCGACTTGGCAAGCCGGCGGCTGTGTGCTGCTGAACGGCTTGACCGATAAAATCGAGGCGGTCTGGATCAGTTTGTCGCAGAGCACGATGTTGTCCATGGCGCCGGCTATCTTGCGATCTTTGTTGGTCAAGTGGCCGGGTCAGTGGCCGGGCCAGGCAGGGCGGGAGGTGACCCTGGGCGGTGGGCGTTTGCCGCTGGCCATGCGGGATGACGCGCTGACACGCATGTGCTCCAAGATCAGCCTGACATACGGTTCAACAGAGACCGGCAGCATAGCGAACGGCGATGCCGGCCTGATTGAGCGCCACCCCGGTGCGGTGGGTTTTGTGCGGGGCGTTGCCAAGGTGCAAATTGTGGATGCGCAAGATCAGCCGCTGCCCCATGGGCAGTCCGGGGTTGTCCGGGTCGCATCTCCTTACATGGTTCATGCCTACATCAACGGTGCTGATGCCAGCGCCGCCGTTTTTCGGGATGGCTGGTTCTACCCGGGCGACGAAGGGGTGCTCGAGGCTGACGGATTTCTGGCCATTCTTGGCCGAATGGGTGACGTCTTGAACCTCGGCGGCATGAAACTATCGGTGGCCGATATGGAGACCGCTCTGGACGGACATGCGGGCGTGAAGGACCACTGCGTATTGGTGCTGAGTCTGGACAAAGAAGACCGCTTGGCGGTGGTGGTCGTGCACGACGCTGAGGTAGATAAGGCTGAACTGCAGCGCTGGGTTCGGGCCCGTATCCCGAAGACGGTCTCGTTCACGTTGGTCAACATGCCGTTGATACCGCGCAACGACATGGGTAAGGTGGTGCGGCGTGAGTTGGCCGATAAAATCAGCCATTTTTTCCGGCGCAACATGAACGCTATGAAGAAACCATGAATTTTTTGAGCTGGTTGGGGTGGTGGGTTTTGAGGGCCGTGGCGGCTGTGTTGCTGGCTGGCTTGCCGGTTGCCGGGGTGGCCGCTAATTCTTGGCCGACCCGCACCGTAAAGCTGGTCGTGCCTTACGCGGCGGGCGGGGTGGCAGATCAACTGGGGCGGCTGCTGGCGGTGGAGCTGAGTCTGCTGTCGGGTCAGTCGGTGGTGATTGAAAATCGCCCCGGTGTGGGCGGCACGGTAGCTTCTCAGCAAGTGGCCCATGCCGCAGCAGACGGCTACACGCTGTTGGTGTCGGGTATTGGCTCGCATGTGATTGCGCCGGCGTTGACGCCGAATGTCAAATATGACCCGCTGAAAGACTTCACGCACCTGGCCATTTTGGGAGGCTCACCGACGATGCTGGTGGTCGGACCGTCGGTGCCGGTGCAACAGTTTCAGGACTTCAAAAAATGGGCACTGACGCAGCCCGCGGGCGTGAGTTGGGGTTCGCCGGGTGCAGGCACGCATGGACATTTGATTGGCGAATATTTTGCACAATTGCAAGGGCTGAACATGGTGCATGTCGGCTACAAGGGCGCTTCACAAGCGATCGGTGATGTGTGGGGCGGCCATATTCAGGCGGCCTTTGTGACGTCTAGCAGTGCTGCTGGCAGCCTTGCAGACGG
>CANFSO010000084.1 GCA_947449895.1 Comamonadaceae bacterium | reverse complement strand
GC
The DNA here is from genome assembly GCA_947449895.1 of Comamonadaceae bacterium. Classification (GTDB taxonomy): domain Bacteria; phylum Pseudomonadota; class Gammaproteobacteria; order Burkholderiales; family Burkholderiaceae_C; genus Polaromonas. The sequence goes on along the minus strand of CANFSO010000084.1, from coordinate 11,298 downwards.
CGACGTAAAGTTTATTGCCCATGGGGACTCCTCAAAAATACATAAAACAAAAGCGATGGGGTCCCGAAAGCACAACAAATCTAGGAAGTGCAGAAGTAGCGCGCGAAACTGACCGATCACCTAACTTGTGCAAGAGTTTTACAACTTGCACTACCTGATTATGCGTCAAGGGCGCGCGAATGCTCAAAATCAGCTTAAAAATGCTTATTGGTCGCTATGCTACAAAGGCCGTGCAGGCCCCGCAGCCATTGCAATTTATTTAAATATAACGGTCTTGTGGCCGTTCAATAGCACGCGGTGTTCGCTGTGCCATTTCACCGCGCGCGCCAGTACTTGGCTCTCTGTGTCGCGGCCTATCGCGGTCAGGTCTTCGACAGTTCGGCTGTGCTCAACGCGGGCCACGTCCTGCTCGATGATCGGGCCTTCGTCGAGATCTGCGGTGACGTAGTGCGCCGTGGCACCGATGAGCTTGACGCCGCGCGCATGCGCCTGGTGGTACGGCTTGGCACCCTTGAAGCTGGGCAAAAAAGAGTGGTGAATATTGATCGCGCGGCCGGCCAAGTTCCGGCACATCTCGTCGCTCAAAATTTGCATGTAGCGCGCCAGCACGACCAGTTCCGCGCCTTCAGACTGGATAATGTCGTACTGTCTAGCCTCGGACTCAGCCTTGGTGGCCGCCGTCACCGGGATGTGGTGAAACGGCACCTTGTAGCTGGCCGCCAGTTGCTCAAACTCGTTGTGGTTAGAAACGATGGCGCGAATATCCAGTCGCAGCAGGCCCGACTTCCAGCGGAACAGCAAGTCGTTCAGGCAATGCCCCTCTTTGCTGACCATCAGCACAGTGCGCATCGGTTGGCTGGCTTGGTTCAGGCTCCAGCGCATCTCAAAGTCACCGGCCAACACCGCGAGCTCTTCTTTCAAGTCCTCAAACGACAACTCTGCGCAGGCAAAGCCGACGCGCATGAAGAACAAGCCGGTGGCGTCCTGATCTCGGTCGTCGGCGTACTGGGCGGCGTCGAGAATATTGCCGCCGCGCTCAAACAAAAAGCCAGAGACGGCATGAACAATGCCCGGACGATCCGGGCAGGACAGGGTGAGGGTGTAGGTTGAGCTCATGGCGGGGCCCATTGTCGCAGCACTAGACGCCTTTTATGCAGCTCGTCTGGGTGGTGCACAACGGTGACAGAATGGCTCTTGAGCACCGCACACGACTTCAAGGGAATTCACATGACTCAGCCCAACTTCAACATGGATCACCACTGGCTGCCGTTCACGCCGAACCGCAGCTTCAAGCAAGACCCGCGCGTCTTCGTCGCCGCCGACGGCATGCACTTCACCACGCACGATGGCAAGCAGGTGCTCGACGGCATTTCAAGTCTGTGGTGTGTCACGGCCGGCCACAACCGCAAGCCGATCAATGAGGCGATTAAAAAGCAGCTCGACACGCTGGACTATGCGACGGCTTTTCAGGCCAGCAACGACCAAGCTTTCAAGGCTGCTGAGATGATCGCCAACATGGCGCCCGGTGACTTGAACAAGGTGCTGTTTTGCAGCTCAGGCTCAGAAGCCGCCGACACCTCACTCAAGGTCGCGCTGGCGTACCACCGCGCCCGTGGTGAAGGCCATCGCAATGTCTTCATAGGCCGTGAGCGCGGCTACCACGGCGTCGGTTTTGGCGGCATGAGCGTAGGCGGCATTCCGGCCAACCGCAAGGCCTACGGCACGTCGCTGCTGCCGCGTGTGGACCACATGCGCTTCATTCATGACCCGATGAATCACGCCTACATTCACAACCAAGAACCGGTCTGGCAAGAAGACATTTTGCTGGAGCTTGAAAACCGTATTTTGCCGCTGCACGACGCCAGCAACATCGCGGCCGTCATCGTCGAACCGGTGGCTGGCAGTGCGGGTTGGTACTTGCCGCCGCAGGGCTACTTGAAGCGCCTGCGTGAGATTTGCGACAAGCACGGCATCTTGCTGATTTTTGACGAAGTGATCACCGGTTTTGGCCGCATGGGCGTCAATTTTGGCGCCGACTATTACGGCGTTGTGCCCGACATGTTGAACTTCGCCAAGGGCGTCACCAACGGTGTGATCCCGATGGGCGGCGTGGTCTGCAGCGACCGCATTTACAACACCATGATGAAGGCCAATGAGGGCGCACCGGAGCATGCCATCGAGTTCTTCCACGGCTACACATATTCGGGTCATCCAGTGGCCTGCGCAGCGGCGATTGCCACGCTCACGCTGTTCAAGGAAGAGAAGTTGTTTGAACGCGCCGGCCAGATGGGCACGGTGCTGGGCGACGCGATGCACAGCGGCCTGAAGGGCCTGCCAACGGTGATCGGCATTCGCAGCTTGGGGCTGGCGGGTGCTGTCGAAATGGCGTCGATTGCAGGCGCGCCGGGCAAGCGCGCTTACGACATTTTCATGACCTGTTTCCACAACGGCGTTTTGGTCCGACCAGCCGGTGAAAACATCGTGCTGTGCCCACCGTTCATCGTCGAAAAAGAGCACATCGACCGCATGGTCAACGTGGTGGCTGACGCGATTCGCCAACACGCTTGAACGCCATCATGGCGAGCGTGGCGCGGCCATAGCGTCTTTGCGAGCAAAGCGCGGCAATCCATTGCTGCGAATTTGGGCTCTGGACTGCCGCGCTACGCTCGCAGCGACGGAATTTTTTGCTGGCCGTGGTGGGATTTTTCTTCGCCGTGTCGGGGCTTCGAACTTCAGCGCGGCGGCAATTGTTTCGCCAAGCCAGCGCAGTAATCTTTGTCGGGCGTGGCCGGCGTGAGCCAGACGTCGTCAAATGACTCACGTTCAACACCTGCTGTTGTCTCCGCTCGCAATCGAATAGATTTCACCCGCAGATCTGGCTGCAGGTGCTGCGGCACGCCCAGTTGCTTGTCTGCGTGCACGCTGCCGGTGATTAGCAGCACCACTAGACCGGGCCGCACCGCCGCCTGCACGGTGTCCGCCATGCGCATGTCTTTGGCGATTTGAATGCGTGTCATGGGCATGATCTGGCTCTCGGGCAACAGGTCGCAATGGCCTTGGTGTATGAGTTGCTGCTGCGTCTTCAGTGCCGCAGTTGGCAGACGATTTTCAAGCGCTGCGTCGGCCATGTTGCTGCGCATTTGCGAACGCGGCAAGTTGGCTCCCAGCACCGGCACACTCGCGCGCACGGCACTCATCACCGCTGGCCCATAGGCCGCCCACGGCCAAGCGTCGTTGTTCCAGTTCAGCGCTTTTCGGGTTTGTTCTTCGCTGGCGCTGGGGGGCAAGGCGGCGGTACTGTTGCCGCTGTCTGCCATCTCCAACGCAACCGCCACTAAGACGCCACGCGCCGCCAGCGCGCCAACAATTTGCTGTTGCAGCGCTTGATGCTCTGGCGCGTCATGTTGTTCGCCCAGCAGCAATACATCGGCTGGTAACCAGATGTCGAGTCGTGTTTGCAACTCTGTGGTGCGAAGTCCGTAGGCGCAGCCGGTCAGGGAGACACTGAAAAGGCATGCCATCACAATCGCGAATGGCCTGGCAACAGCAGCCAGATAGAAGGGGATGAACATGCATCGATACTAAGGCCTCAGCTTATTTCGCAGCCCCGTTGTATTGCCGCACGATCTATGTCCCCATCTGCTATGGAAAAATTCACAAAGGCACTTTTTAAGCGTCCACTGGTGCGTACCCTGTTGACGTTGTTGCTGGCCTGGGTTGCGGCCTTGCTGTGCATCGCAATGAAGATTCCTTTGCCGTGGATGATCGGGCCCCTCCTGCTGACGGCGGTGCTGACGATGGCCGGTGGGCCGACCGCCAGCTGGACGCCCCTGCGCAATGCTGGCCAATGGCTCATTGGCGGCGCGTTGGGTTTGTATTTCACGCCGCAGATGGTCGGTTTGGTGGCCGGTTTGTGGTGGGCGATGGTGCTTGGCATTCTGTGGTCGCTGGCCTTGGGACTGGTGTTTGGTGCCTGGCTGCACCGGGTTCATGCCAGTGCCGGGCGTTTTCACATTGCCGGGCTGTCGCGTATCACGACTTATTTTTCTTCCCCAATTGGCGCAGCATCCGAGATGACGCTGATGGGCGAGCGCCACGGCGCGCAGACCGACCTGATCGCCTCGGCGCACAGCCTGCGGGTGTTGCTGGTGACGCTGATCATTCCCTTTGGTTTTCAGTGGGCTGGCCTGCACGGCATTGACACGAGTTTGCCTGGCCCGAGGGTTGTGGTGTGGCCCGGTTTGGCGTTGTGGTTACTGCTCACCGGTGTGGGCTGCTGGCTGATGGTCAAGACCAAGCGTACCAACCCCTGGTTTGTAGGTGCGCTGGCTGTGTCGATGCTGCTCACGGCCAATGGCCTGAGCTTGTCGGCGCTGCCACCGGGCGTTGTCAATGCGGCGCAGCTGGTCATTGGCATCAGTCTGGGTGTGCGTTTCACGCCTGGTTTTGCGCACATGGCACCGCGTTGGATGGGCTCAGTGGCGTTGGCCACGGTGGTCATGATTGCGCTATCCGGCGGATTTGCTTGGGTGCTGTCGCATGTCGTCGACCTGCATTGGGCGACATTGTTGCTAGGTACATCGCCTGGTGGGGTTGCGGAAATGGCCATCACCGCCAAAGTTTTGCAATTGGGCGTGCCGATGGTCACCGCTTTTCATGTGATGCGGTTGGCCGCCGTGCTGTTGTTAGCCGAGCCGATGTACCGATGGTGGTATCGAAAGCCGCTTTCAATGCACTGACACGGGCGTGTGGGCCAACTCGGCGTAGCCTTCCAGCATGTCTTCGACTTCTTCCTGTGTGGGTGTTTTTTGCTGCCACACGTTCAGGCGCAACTGAAACAATTCGGCCCAAGAACCGTCCAAGTAAACCTCTTTGCCAGACCGTTTGTCGACAATTTCAAAACCATGGCGGGCCAATTGAGGCGGCTTAGGCAATTCACTCCCCACGCCGGCATTCACTTCTTCGGCATTGGCATGGATTTGAACGACTGCAAAAGAGTCTGAGTCATAAAGCATTTGCATGGAAACATCCTTTCAACGCAAATGGCGACGATGGCGGCAAGTTCAAGGTGGGCCACTGCTGGACAATTGTTGGTCAATGTAATCGCCACTGTTTTGAGTGATTTTGATGCGTACCGGCCAATAGTGGAGTGACGGTGCGAACCAGACTTCTACCCTTTGGTCGAACTCCTGCCTCGGATCGCGTGTGAGTTTGATCGCCTTCATCGCGCCATAGGGCAGACTCAGGTCTTCTTGGCTCGCAACACTGAAAGTCCAGGTGTCGACGTCACGCTGCCCGGCGGTGTAGATCGGGATTTTTGTGCCGGGAGGAAACCCCTCTGGTTGGCCTGCCAGCAGGCCTGCCAGCTGAAAAAACACACTCAGCCGATCTTGTGCCCCCCTTTTCCACGGGGCGTCAGGCGTGTTGGCGCTGAAGGTGATTTTTCCTTTGTCGGCCTGAAAGTGGGCGGCAAGTTCACTTCGGTACTTGTCTGCAAACCGCTTGGGGGCTAAACCATCGACCGTGATGTCGCCCACGCTGCTAAGCGAGCGGGAGCCAATCAAAAAAGCACTCACCACCATGGTTGCCTCGTAGCGGCTGCCATCTTGCAGCCAGGTCGTTAGCCCAGTCGCGTGGTAAGTGAGGCCGCGAGAAAGCCCTGTCATCTGGTATTTAAGCCGGACGGAGCCGGGTATGTTGAGATTGGCTTGAGCTTGAAGTGGCGTTGGCGGCTCCGCATTGGCTGCTGGCGAATCAGCTATCGTTTTGTCGGCTGTGGCGCTGTAGGTGGTGTTGTCCGTGGAGGGCTGCGTGCTGACCATCGTTTCTAAGGGCTCTGCGGGCACAGGCTGCTCAGCTTCTACGGAGCGCGTTATTGGTGGGATGTTGGCGGCATCCTCAGGCGGAATCAAAGGTTCTGTCACCGCGACTTTGGGCGGCCGGTTTTTCGGTTTTTGAATCAGAACCGGTTTGGGCTGAACTGGTATTGCCTGAACAACTTGAGTCAATTGAACTGACGGCACTTCAATTCGCCGTGTATTGAAAACCAGCATTTTTTGATTCAGCGGCGTCATAGCCGGCCCCACATGCACTTCACGCGGAATGGCGTCCAGCAGCAGCCAATGACCCAGCACGACCAGCAGCACCAGCAGCCACAGCAAGCGGCGCGGCGCAGTGCGAACGGCTGGCGGGTTGGTGAGTTGAGTGACGACGCGGTCTGTCATGTGTCTAGGAGCGAGAAAGGGGTGTATCTAAAGGTGACGAAAATGCTTCATAGATCGATGCCATTGATCGTAACGCCGGTCTCGATGGCGCGTGCAATGAAGTCTTTCAGCGTCGGCAGTTGGCCAGCAGGCTCGGGTACGATGCCCCTTGCAGGCCTCGTAGATTAGAAGACTTGAAAGACAAACGATGAAATTAGCCACTTACAAAGATGGCTCGCGTGACGGCCAATTGCTGGTGGTCTCGCGTGACCTCGCCAGCGCGCACTATGCAACCGGCATTGCCAACACCTTGCAGCAGGTGCTGGACGACTGGAACTTTCTGTCGCCGCAGTTGCAAGACCTCTCCGACGCCCTGAACCAAGGTCGGGCGCGCCACCCTTTTCCGTTTGAGGCGGCGCGCTGCATGGCGCCGTTGCCGCGCGCCTACCAGTGGGTTGATGGCTCGGCTTTCATCAACCACGTTGAACTGGTGCGCCGTGCCCGAGGAGCCGAAGCGCCTGCTACGTTTGACACCGACCCGCTGATTTACCAAGGCGGCAGTGACGATTTTCTGGGGCCGTGCGACGAGGTGCGCTTGCCCAGCGAAGACTTGGGCATTGACTTTGAAGCTGAGGTCGCGGTGGTCACCGCCGACGTCGCCATGGGTTGCACGCCCGAGCAGGCGCTGGACGGCATCCGGCTGGTGATGCTGGCCAACGATGTGTCTTTGCGCAATTTAATTCCAGGCGAAGTAGCCAAGGGTTTTGGCTTTGTGCAGGGCAAACCGGCGACAGCCTTCAGCCCCGTGGCGGTGACGCCGGACGAGCTGGGTGGGGCTTGGCAAAAAGGCCGTCTGCACCTGACGTTGCAAAGCACATGGAACGGCCGCAAGGTCGGCATGTGCGACGCCGGGCCGGACATGACCTTTCATTTTGGCCAGCTCATTGCGCACCTGTGCAAAACGCGCCATGTGCGCGCCGGCAGCATCATTGGCTCGGGCACGGTCAGCAACCCGGGTGTGACGCACAAAGGCAAGACCGATTGGCCCAAGGGTTACAGCTGCATCGCAGAAAAGCGCGCGATCGAAACCATTCAAGACGGCCAGCCGAAGACAGACTACATGAAGTTTGGCGACACCATTCGCATCGAGATGAAAGACAAAGACGGGCGCCAAGTGTTCGGCGCGATTGAGCAAACCATCGCGACGTCTGTCGTCGTCAAGTCGCGTAAATCGTCTCTAGTGAGCGAAAGCCCTTGATCTCCATCGGATTGCCACTCGGGTCGCAGAAAAACATGGTCCATTGCTCGCCTGATTCACCCGCAAAACGGCACTGCGGCTTCATGATGAAGTCGACGTTGGCCGCCTCCAACCGGGCTGCCATGGCCTGCCAGTCCGGCAGCGCCAGCACCAAGCCGAAGTGCGGCATCGGCACCATTTGATCGCCGACGTGGCCGGTGCGCGCGGTCTTCAGCGGCTCGCCCAAGTGCAGCGAGAGTTGATGGCCGGCAAAATCAAAGTCGACCCAGGTGGCCGTCGAGCGGCCTTCGGTGCAGCCGAGAACGCCTGCATAAAAGCGGCGTGCCACGTCAAGGTCGGTCACATTGAAGGCGAAGTGGAAGAGACTTTTCATGCCCAGAGCTTAGCAAACGTCGCAGGCCGGCCGAAAAGACGGTTTGTCAGTTGACGGGCAGCGAAGGCATTGCACAATGGCGTTGGCGGAATTGACCGCTGGCAACCGGCCTTGGCACCTACCTTCGGGAGACTCTATGAGCGACTTTGACAAAAGCACCTTCACCGACTTCGGCAAGCTGGTGCCGGGCTTTGATTTTTTGCAAAACCTGACGCGGCAAGCCACTGCCAGCGCGGGCCAAGGCCAGCCGAAAATGCCGCAGCTCGGCCATTGGATCGCGCCGACCATGAGTGTCGAAGAGCTTGAGAAGCGCATCACTGAACTCAAGGCCGTGCAGTTCTGGCTAGACCAGAACGCCACCGCCCTGAAGGCCACGATTCAGGCGCTAGAGGTGCAAAAAATGACCTTGGCCACGCTGCACGGCATGAATGTGAACATGGCCGAAATGGCCAAAGCCTTCAGTGTCAAGATGCCTGAGAGTGCGGCAAGCCCTGCCGTTGCAGAGCCGACCGAGTCAACCAAAGCCTACCAATTTTCTGGCTTTGAAGTTCCCGAGACGCGCGACGAGCAACGCGAGCCGACACCAGCGAATGATGCCGATGCTTCGGACGAGGCCCCAACCGCCGACGCCAAAGACAGCAACAAGCCCGGCGGTGTCGACCCGATGCAGTGGTGGGGTGCGCTGACGCATCAGTTTCAGAGCATCGCCGCCTCGGCTCTCAAAGAAGTGGCAGACCGCCACTCGCAGGACGCGGGCAAGGGCATGGCTGAAGAGGCCATCAAGACCGCCACAGAATTTGCCGAATCGGCCAGCCAGTCGTTTACCAAGGCGGCCAACGAGGCGCGCGATTTCGCTGCAGGGAAACCTCAAGACAAGCCTAAGTCGGCAGCGAAACCGGCCGTGAAGCCTGCCGCTAAAAAGCGTGCCAAGTCAGCAAGCAAGACGGCTGCGAAAGCGCCACTTAAAGCGGCTGTCAAAGCCAAGGTAACATCAAAACCCAAGCCCAAAGCCCCGGCGCGCGCGCCAGTCGCCGCCCGCAAAAGTCCCACCCGAGCCCGATGAAATTATTCCCTTACGGTCACGCCACCCATCCGCAGTGGTCCATGGCTGCCGGGCTGGTGCTGGCGCAATTGCGCGCCCACATGGCCTTGCCCAATTACGCTAGCGCACCCACGTTGGCGCTGCTGTACATCACCGACCACTATGCGCTGCATGCGCAAGATATCCTCGACCATTTGAGTGCTGAGCTGCCCGAGGTCACCGACTGGAGTGGCACGGTGGGCGTGGGCATCGCCGCCAACAACGTCGAGTACTTTGACGAGCCGGCGTTGTCCGTGATGCTGTGCGACTTACCGTCCGACCAGTACCGCGTTTTTTCGGGCGTTTCACCGCTGCCAGCGGCGAGTCGTTTCAAGGCGCACACCGCCTTGGTGCACGCTGACGCCAGCACGCCCGATGTGGCTGAATTGATTGAAGAAATGGCCGCCCGCACCGACAGCGGTTATGTCTTTGGCGGCTTGGCTTCCAGCCGCACGAAGAGCGTTCAGTTCGCCTTTAGCGGCAATGGCAACCTCAAGGGCCAGGGAGCAGCCAGCGGTGTTTTCAGCGGTGGTCTCAGCGGCGTGGCGTTTGCGCGCGCGCAAGGTGCTGACTCCGGCCGTTTGGGTTTGATGTCGCGCGTCACGCAGGGCTGTCAGCCGGTGTCCAAGAGCTACCAAATCACCGCCTGTGAAGGCAACGTCATCACCGGGCTCAACGACCAACCGGCGCTGGAGGTGATGCTGGGCGACCTCGACATTTCGCTCGACGACCCGAAAGAAGCCATCGACAAAGTGCGTCGCACCTTGGTCGGCCTGAGCCGCGCAGAGCACAGCTTCGCCGACGGCACGGTCAGACGCGCCGGTCAGTTCGGTGCTGACGTGTTAGTCCGGCATTTGATCGGGCTCGACCCGTCGCGCAAAGGCATTGCCATCGCCGATGTGGCCGAAGTCGGCATGACGCTGGCTTTTTGCGAGCGCCATGCAGCCGCTGCGCGGGCCGACTTGATGCGTGTCTGCGCTGAAATCCGCGAAGAACTGGAGCCGCAAGAAGTCACTGCTGAAGTGGCCCAAGCACTTGGCGCCGGAGAGGCCGAGTCAGCGCCGCATCTGGCGCGCGGCATCGCCGGGGCCATTTACGTGAGCTGCACCGGCCGTGGCGGACCGCACTTTGGCGGCCCCAGCGCTGAACTGCAAATCATTCGCCGCGCCTTGGGTGATGTGCCCTTGGTTGGCTTTTTTGCGAACGGTGAGATCGCCCGCAACCATGTCTACGGCTACACCGGCGTGTTGACCGTTTTCACCGCCAGCCGCTGATTTTGACGCCGCCAGAGCCAGGTCAGAGTCAGTTTGAATTGCTTAGGGATCGGCGTTTTGCGCCGTTTTTCTGGACGCAATTCTCAGGGGCGATGAACGACAACTTGTTCAAGTTCGCCTTCACCATGCTGGTGACTTACCAGCTCAGCGTGGCTTGGTTGCCGCCGGCGATGGCGGGTTTGGTGATTGGCGCTGTGTTCATCTTGCCGTTTTTGCTGTTCTCTGCCACCAGCGGTCAGTTCGCCGACAAGTACGACAAAACCCGCATCATGCGCTTCGTCAAGAACGTCGAAGTGCTCATCATGCTGCTGGCTGCATCCGGCTTCTTGGCGACAGACAGCGCCTGGAGTGCTTTTCAAGTGCCGCTGTTGTTGGGTTGCACCTTCATGATGGGCTTGCATTCGACCTTGTTCGGGCCGGTCAAGTTTTCCTACATGCCGCAGGCGCTGCGCGAGTCCGAGTTGATGGGCGGCACCGGCATGGTGGAGATGGGCACCTTCGTGGCGATTTTGCTGGGCAATGTGGCCGGTGGTTTGCTGGTGGCCCTGCCGGGTACGGGCCCGCTGTATGTGGCGATTGCTTGCGTCACATTGGCCGTGGCCGGCCGCGTGGTGGCGCAGTTCATTCCCGCTGCACCGGCCACTGACCCAGAACTGCGCATCAACTGGAACCCCTTGTCTGAAACTTGGCGCAACCTGAAGCGGGCGCATGCGCAGCCGATGGTTTTTCGGGCCCTGCTGGGCATCAGCTGGATGTGGTTTTTTGGTGCGGTCTTCTTGAGTCAGTTCCCGAGTTTTGCCAAAGAAGTGCTGCACGGCAACGAGCAGGTGGCGTCGCTGCTGCTGGTGGTTTTCTCGATTGGCATCGCGATTGGTTCGCTGTTGTGCGAAGTGCTGGGGAAGCGGCAAGTCGAGATTGGTCTGGTGCCGCTGGGTGCCATTGGTATGACAGTTTTCACGGTGGATCTTTACTTCGCGTCGCGCAACTTGCCGCCCGCAGCGCTGATGGGTGTGGCCGAGTTTGTGCAGACCCCGACGCATTGGCGCGTCATGGCGGACTTGGGCTTTTTGAGTCTGTCGGCTGGCCTTTACAGCGTGCCGATGTATGCG
>CANFSO010000083.1 GCA_947449895.1 Comamonadaceae bacterium | reverse complement strand
TGGTGGAGCTGGGGGGATTTGAACCCCCGTCCGCAAGCCTTTTTCGGGCAGATCTACATGTTTAGCGGTCTGATTTAAGTCTCGCCACCTGTGTCGCGCAGTCGCACGCTACACAGGACGCCAGCACCCTATTGTCTTGCCCCGGGTTAAGGTACCCAGCCCGGAGCCAGCCGATTAAATTATCTTTACAGCCTGGAACCCTTAGCTTGCGCTAAAGAACCCTTGCCCAGCCCATCGGCATGCTGTTGTAAAGCTCACTGGCAATTAAGCAGCGAGTGCGAAACGTTCGTCGTTTGCAGTTAGTTTTTTTGAATCAGATTAACGAGCACATTCAGCTCGACATGCACCACACCGCGTCCGAACCCACGTCGAAACCAATGCAGCCCCAAGCCGACTAGTTTAAGGCATTCGGAGGAAATTCAAGAGCTCACCGGCAGATCGAATCGTGGCATGGGCATTCCAAGCGTCGGTTTCGCCTGCAGCGCCAAGGTAGCCGTAGGCCGCGGCCACGGTCGGCATGCCTGCCGCGCGTCCAGCCATAATGTCGCGCTCGTCATCGCCCACGTACAAACAGCGTGCCGGCAAAATATTCAACCGCCGCGCAGCCTCAAGCAACGGCGCAGGATGGGGCTTTGAATGCGAGGTAGTGTCGCCGCAGACAACGGTTGATGCGGTCGCAAAAAGGGGCATGCAACGCGTCAACGGCAAGGCGAAGCGCTCTGACTTGTTGGTCACCACGCCCCACTTCAAGCCAAGGCCCTCGATCTGGCGGATCAACTCGACAACACCGTCAAAGGCGTACGTGCGCTCCGTCAGGCATGCCTCGTAATTCAAAAAGAATTCTTCACGGAGCTCCAAAAAAGCCGGGTCTTGCGGGCTCAATCCGAGGGCCACGCCAATCATGCCGCGTGCCCCAGCACCCGCCATCGAACGGTAGTCGGCCAATGGCAGAGCTGGCAAGCCTCGGTCAGTGCGCATTTTGTCGGCAGCTGCGCCCAGGTCAGGTGCGCTGTCAACCAAGGTGCCGTCAAGGTCAAACAGCACGGCTTCAATGCCGACAAAAGGCAGATGATTCAGGCTCATGCTTTTTGCATGGCCAGCATGTAGTTGACGCTGGTGTTGGCGCTGAGCCAGTAGTGGCGCGTCAAGGGGTTGTATTCCATGCCGCGGGTGTGTTGCAAGTCAAGGCCGGCAGCGCGGGCGTAGGCAGCCAGCTCACTGGGTTTGATGAACTTGGCGAATTCGTGGGTGCCGCGTGGCAACAGATTCAGCACGTATTCAGCGCCAACGATGGCAAACAAAAACGCTTTGGGGTTGCGGTTGATGGTCGAAAAGAAAACCCGACCGCCCGGTTTCACCAGTGTGGCGCAAGCCCGAACCACGGACGCAGGGTCTGGCACATGCTCCAGCATTTCCATGCAGGTGACCACGTCAAAGCTGGCGGGCTGTTCGTCTGCGAGTTTTTCAGCACTCACTTCGCGGTAAGTCACACCCTCAGTTTGCGCCTCAAGCGCGTGAAGCTGCGCCACCCGCAGCGCCTTGGTGGCCAAGTCAATGCCCAGCACATCAGCCCCTTTTCGCGCCATCGAGTCGGCCAGGATGCCGCCGCCGCAACCTATATCAACCACTCTTTTCCCCTTGAGCGGAATGAGATCGTCAATCCAAGCGAGTCGTAGCGGATTGATTTGATGCAAGGGTCTAAATTCGCTCTCGGTGTCCCACCAGCGGTGAGCAAGATCAGAAAATTTAGCCAGTTCGGCCGGGTCGGCGTTTTCAGTTGAGTGCATGGGCCTGATTATCGTTGAGGCATAAAAAAACCGCGCCGGAGCGCGGTTTTTTGAGACTATCCGAAAGGATTAGTTGGCACGGGTACCAACAACTTCGATTTCGACGCGGCGATTTTTCGCACGACCTTCAGAAGTTTTGTTGTCAGCCACTGGCTGGCTCTTGCCTTTGCCTTCGGTGTAGACACGGTTTTTCTCGATGCCTTTGGACACGAGATAAGCCTTGACTGACTCAGAGCGCTTGACAGACAACTTCTGGTTGTATTTGACGCTACCGATAGAGTCAGTGTGACCGACTGCGATGATGACTTCAAGGTTGATGCCCTTGATTTTGCCGATCAGGTCGTCCAACTTGGCGCGGCCTTCTGGTTTGAGAGCAGACTTGTCAAAGTCAAAAAATGCATCAGCAGCGTAAGTCACTTTGGTTGCAGCGACCGCTGGAACCACAACCACAGCAGGAGCCGCTTTTGCGACAGGGGCTGGTGCAGGTGCCGGTGCCGGAGGAACCACAACCACAGGAGCGGCTGGAACAATCGCGCCATCGCAGCCTTTAGCTGCAGTAGCAGGTGTCCAAGCGGACCCACGCCAGCACAGGTCACCAGCGCCGTTTTTCCAAGCCAGATCACCAGCACCATTGCGCCAGTTATCGACTGATTGAGCACCCGCGGCGGTAACAATTGCTGCGGAAGCAAACAACACTGCCAATTTGTTGAATTTGTTCATAGTTGTCCTCTAGAGATGACGCAGCAAAGCTGCGATTACTAAATTTGCTGATTTGCACGCCTTGAATGACCATCACCCCAAGCGTTACAACTATTGTGCCATACAGATATATGGCAAAAACCAAGTCAAGGCGCAGTCTCACAGGCATGTAGTCTTTTGCCCTCATTCCTGTTGCAATACAACTACAAAATATTAAAGCCATAGAGGCATTAAAATATTGGGTTGCACAAACTCGGGCTAACCGGGTTGTGTTTTCGCCTCATCCAAGCACTTTGCTTATTTTGCGACTTCTCTCAGGCCCTCCATGACCCAGTTTGCCAAAGAAACCCTCCCCATCAGCCTGGAAGAGGAAATGCGGCGCAGCTACCTTGACTACGCTATGAGCGTGATCGTCGGGCGTGCTTTGCCAGACGCCCGAGACGGACTCAAACCCGTTCATCGTCGCGTCTTGTTCGCCATGCACGAGCTCAACAACGACTGGAACAAGCCCTACAAAAAGTCGGCCCGTATCGTCGGCGACGTGATTGGCAAATACCATCCGCACGGCGATAGCGCCGTGTACGAAACCATCGTTCGCATGGCGCAGGATTTCTCGCTGCGTCACATGCTGGTGGATGGTCAGGGCAACTTCGGATCGGTCGACGGCGACAACGCAGCAGCCATGCGTTACACCGAAATCCGCATGTCCAAAATTGCCCATGAGTTGCTGGCCGATCTGGACAAGGAAACAGTCGATTTCGGGCCCAACTACGACGGCAGCGAATATGAGCCGCTGGTCATGCCGGCCAGGTTTCCGAATTTGCTGGTCAATGGCTCGTCTGGCATCGCTGTTGGCATGGCCACCAACATTCCGCCGCACAACCTGAATGAAGTGGTCGATGCCTGCCTGCACATGCTGAAGCACCCGGAAGCCACCATCGACGACCTGATGGAAATCATCCCCGGCCCCGACTTCCCGACAGCCGGCATTATTTACGGCATCAATGGTGTGCGCGACGGTTACCGCACAGGCCGAGGCCGTGTTGTGATGCGCGCCAAATGCCACTTTGAAGACATCGACAAAGGCCAACGCCAATCCATCATCGTTGACGAACTGCCCTACCAGGTCAACAAGAAAACGCTGCAAGAACGCATGGCCGAGCTGGTCCATGAAAAGAAGATCGAAGGCATCAGCCACATTCAAGATGAGAGCGATAAATCAGGCATGCGCTTGGTGATCGAACTCAAACGCGGTGAAGTGCCAGAAGTGGTGCTCAACAACCTCTACAAACAAACGCAGTTGCAAGACAACTTCGGCATCAACATGGTTGCGCTGGTGAATGGCCAGCCCAAGCTGTGCAATCTGAAAGATTTGATCGAGGTCTTCCTCTCACATCGCCGTGAAGTGGTCACGCGCCGCACCGTCTTTACCTTGCGCAAGGCGCGCGAACGCGGTCACGTGCTTGAAGGTCTGGCTGTCGCGCTGGCGAATATTGATGACTTCATTGCCATCATCCGCAATGCGCCCACACCGCCTGTCGCCAAGGCCGAGCTGATGCTCAAGCCATGGGACAGTCAGCTGGTGCGCGAGATGCTGACGCGCGCGCGCGCTGATGGCGGCGTGGTCAACGCCGACGATTACCGGCCAGACGGCCTTGAGCGCGACTTTGGCATGGGCGCTGATGGCCTGTACCGGCTGTCTGAAACCCAAGCGCAAGAAATTCTGCAGATGCGTCTGCAGCGCCTGACCGGCTTAGAACAAGACAAGATAGTGGTTGAGTACAAGAACGTCATGGCGGAGATCGACGATCTGCTCGACATCCTGGCCCACCCAGAACGCGTGTCCACCATCATTGGTGACGAATTGACAGCAGTCAGAACTGAGTTCGGCCAGAGCAAAATCGGCGCCCGCCGCAGCCTGATTGAACACAGCTCGTTTGACCTCAGCACCGAAGACCTGATAACACCCACGGACATGGTGGTGACCTTGTCGCATCTGGGTTACGTCAAGAGCCAGCCCTTGAGTGAATACCGCGCACAAAAACGCGGTGGACGCGGCAAACTGGCCACAGCCACCAAAGAAGACGATTGGGTCGACCAACTCTTCATCGCCAACACGCACGACTACATGCTGTGCTTCTCGAACCGCGGCCGACTTTACTGGCTCAAGGTGTGGGAAGTGCCAGCCGGCTCACGCGGATCGCGCGGTCGCCCTATCGTCAACATGTTCCCCTTGCAAGAAGGCGAAAAAATCACCGTTGTATTGCCATTGACTGGCGACAACCGCAGCTTCCCGGCAGACCGTTATGTCTTCATGTCAACCTCCATGGGCACCGTCAAAAAGACACCGCTGGATGACTTCAACAACCCGCGCAAGGCCGGCATCATCGCCGTCGCTCTTGACGATGGCGACTACCTGATCGGCGCTGCGTTGACGGATGGCAAGCACGACGTGATGCTGTTCTCGGACGGCGGCAAGGCAGTCCGTTTCGACGAAAACGACGTCCGCCCGATGGGCCGTACGGCCCGCGGTGTGCGCGGCATGATGCTGGAAGAAACTCAAAACGTCATCGCCATGCTGGTAGCGGAAGACGAGTTGCAAAGCGTGCTGACAGCGACTCAAAATGGCTACGGCAAGCGCACCTCGATCGACGAATACACCCGCCACGGACGCGGCACCAAAGGCATGATCGCGATCCAACAAAGCGAGCGCAATGGCAAGGTTGTCGCCGCCACACTGGTTCACCCAGACGATGAAATCATGCTCATCACCGACCGCGGGGTGCTGGTTCGCACCCGCGTCAGCGAGATCCGCGAAATGGGCCGCGCCACACAAGGTGTGACCCTGATCGGACTCGACGACGGCTCCAAACTGAGCGGCCTGCAACGCATCGTTGAAAACGACGCCACGCTGGACGACGCCGAGCCCGATGACACCAACAATGACAGCACCGACGCCAAACCGGAAGCCACCGAATGAAGAGATTAATCACCGCCATCGCTTTTTCGACCTTGGGCTATAGCGCATGGGCGCAAACACCACAAGCACCAACATCAGCGCCTGCGGCGACAAGCTCGCAAGCCCCCTTCGCCGCTGATCCAAAGCTGGAGTGGGCAACGAAGGTTGTCACCTTGCAGCAAGGCCCGGATATGAACCGCCTGGTGGCGAATCTTGCTGGCAGCACGACTCGCGACATGATCAACAACTGGCAGCCCCGCATGCTCGCCAACGTGGCAAAGCCGAAGCAAGCCGAGGTCACCGCAGAGTTGGATGCGGAGCTGCAAAAATACTCTGACGAGGTCAGCAAGATTATTCGCAGCAAACTTCAGCAAGTCGGCACCGAAACTTTGGTGCCGGTTTACATGGAGCGCTTCACGCTTGACGAATTGAAACAAATCGCAATATTCCTTGAAGCGCCTGCCATCCGAAAATACCAAAGCATTGCCCCTGAACTGGGCTCCATTTTCACAAGCAAGCTGGTGGAGGCATCGCGTGCTGAAGTCGTCGCCCGCGCTAAGCAATTTGACGAAGCCGCCAACCGTATCGTCGGCCCGGCCCCAGCATCAGCCGCACCAGCCCCTGCAAAACCAGCTGCACCGACTGCCAAACCAGCCAAAAAATGAGCCGTCCCTACAACTTTTCGGCAGGCCCAGCCGCGCTGCCTGAAGAAGTCTTAGAGTGCGCCGCCGCCGAGATGCTGGACTGGCATGGCAGCGGCATGAGCGTCATGGAAATGAGCCACCGCGGCAAAGAGTTTGTCTCCATTTATGAAGCCGCCGAAGCCGACATACGGGAACTGCTAGCCGTGCCCAAGGAGTTCAGCATCCTCTTCATGCAGGGCGGCGGCATTGCTGAAAACGCCATTGTTCCGCTGAACCTGTCGCGCGGCGAACAAGCTGATTACGTGGTCACCGGCAACTGGAGCGAGCGTTCCCAAAAAGAAGCCCGCAAGTACTGCCAAGTCAACATCGCAGCCAGCAACAGCGCAGACGGCCACACCACGCTACCGGCGCCGGCCACATGGCAACTGAGCGACGACGCACGGTACGTTCATGTCTGCACCAACGAGACCGTGCATGGCGTTGAAGTCCATGAGTTGCCCGACCTCAAAGCGCTCGGCAGCCAAGCACCGCTGGTTATTGACATGTCCTCGCACATGGCCTCGCGGCCGGTCGATTGGTCGCGCGTTGGTCTGGCTTACGGTGGCGCCCAGAAAAACGTTGGCCCTGCCGGCGTGACGCTGGTGTTTGTGCGCAAAGACTTGCTTGGCAACGCCATGCAGCATTGCCCTTCGGCGTTTGACTACAAAATAGTGTCTGACGCTGAATCGATGTACAACACGCCGCCCACTTATGGCATTTACATCGCTGGCCTGACCTTTCAATGGCTGAAAAAACAAGGCGGCATTGCGGCCATTGAACAGCGCAACATCGCCAAAGCCAAGCTTTTGTACGACTTCATTGACGGCTCTGACTTCTACACCAGCCGCGTCGCCAAAAACTGCCGCTCGCGCATGAACATTCCGTTTTTTCTGGCCGACGACAAGCTCAACGACGCTTTCTTGGCGCAAGCCAAAGCGCGTGGACTGTTGCAGCTGAAGGGCTACAAAACCCTGGGCGGTATGCGCGCCAGTTTGTACAACGCCATGCCACTGGCTGGCGTTGAAGCGCTGGTCAGCCACATGCAGGAATTTGAACAAAAACGCGCCTGACCTGCGCCACACAACAGGACAACATGACACCCACTCTTCCAGACTTACGCATTCAAATCGACAAGCTCGACAAAGAACTGCTGGCGCTACTGAACCAGCGGGCCCATGTGGCCGAGCAGGTTGGCGAAGTTAAAAAGCGAGAAGGCACACCGTTCTTCAGGCCAGATCGCGTTGCCGCCGTCATTGACAAAATTCAGCAAGCCAACACCGGCCCTTTGAAGAACGAACATGTCGCCGCCATATGGAACGAAATCATGTCGGCCTGCTTAGCGCTAGAGGCGCCCATTCGTGTGGCTTATCTTGGCCCCGCCGGCACCTTCAGCGAACAAGCCGCCTTGAATTTTTTTGGCACCAGCATTGAGCATGTGTCGTGCAACAGCATCGACGAAGTTTTTCGCGCCACTGCTGGCGGTAGCGCCAACTATGGCGTGGTACCAGTCGAGAACTCCACCGAAGGGGTGATCTCGCGTTCGCTGGACCTGTTCCTCACTTCACCACTGCATATCATTGGCGAAACCAGCCTGCTGGTTCGTCACAACCTGCTGCGCTTGGCCGATTCTCTTGAGGGCATTGAAGTGGTTTACGCGCACCCACAAGCCTTGGCCCAGTGCCAAGGTTGGCTCACTGCACACCTGCCCAACGCTGAACGGCGTACGGCCTCTAGCAACGCAGAAGGCGCACGACTGGCCACAACAAACCCAGCGTGGGCCGGCATTGCCAGCGACCGTGCGGGCGCGCAGTTTGGTCTGCACACGGCCGCTCACGCGATTCAAGACGACGCCTTCAATCGCACGCGCTTTGCCGTGGTCTGTCTGCCGCAAACGCTGCCTTCGCCGCCGCCTTCTGGCAAAGACTGCATCAGCCTGATTGTCTCGGTGCCGAACCGGCCCGGTGCGGTGCACGACATCCTCGGCCCACTCAAAACACACGGTGTGTCGATGACCCGCTTTGAGTCTAGGCCGGCCCGTTCCGGTCAGTGGGAGTATTACTTTTACATCGACCTGCAGGGCCACACTTCAGAGTCGCATGTCATTGCTGCTCTGAAAGAACTGCAGCAGCTTTGCGCCTTTTTCAAGGTGCTTGGAACCTACCCTGCCGGCGATTGAGGTGACACGTTATGTATGAGCAACTCGGTCTGATCGGCTGCGGCCTGATGGGCAGCTCGTTCGCACTTGCCCTCAAGCGCGCGGGTCTTGTCAAGCGCGTGGTCGGCTTCAGCCCGTCAAAAAGCACTACCGAACTCGCCCTGAAGATGGGTGTGATTGACGCCATCGCCAACTCGGCGGTAGAAGCCGCAACGGGCGCTGATCTGATTTTGCTGGCGGTGCCGGTAGCCGCGACCGAAGCGACGCTAACCGCCATTCAACCTGCTATAGCATCTACCACGCTGGTGATGGACGTGGGCTCTACCAAAAGCGACGTCGTGCACGCAGCACTGCAAACGCTCGGCAATCGGCTGCCCTGCTTTGTGCCAGCGCACCCCATCTGCGGCCGTGAGGTCTCAGGGGTTCAAAACGCCTTGGTCGATTTGTACGTCGACGAAAAGCTCATCCTCACACCGCTGCCTGAAACCGATACAGACAAACTTGAACAAGCCCGCCAGATCTGGACAACACTGGGTTGCAAAGTCAGCGAGATGTCGCCGCAAATGCATGACGCTGCTTATGCCGCCGTCAGTCATCTGCCGCATTTACTGGCGTTTGCCATGATGAACAGCCTGGGAGCGCAAGCCGAAGGCGATCAATACCTCTCAATGGCCGGACCCGGCTTTCGCGATTTCACCCGCATCGCTGCGGGTGAACCCGCCATGTGGCGCGACATTCTCTTGGCCAACCGGGATGAGCTGCTGGCGCAATCGCGGCACTTTCAAGCCAGCCTGCACGCACTTGAAAAATTAATCGAGAGCGGCGATGCTGCCGCCCTGCAAGACAGCATTCGCGAAGCCAGCCAAGCACGAACCGACTGGCATCACACAGCCGCAGCTCCCAAATAACTTTTCTGAATTCCTGATTAGAGCGAATGCCTCATGTTTGATATCGAATTTCTGGACATTCCGCCACTGACCGGCGCACACGGCACCGTTCGCTTGCCCGGCTCTAAAAGTATCTCTAACCGGGTGTTGCTGCTGGCTGCTTTGAGCCAAGGCGAAACCGTGGTGCACGACTTGCTGGCCTCGGACGACACGGCCGTGATGCTGGCCGCGCTCAAGCAACTCGGCTGCTCGGTCGAGCAAACCGGCCACACCGCCGTCATTGGCGGTTTGGGCGGCAAGTTGATCAACACACAGGGCAAATTGTTCATGGGCAACGCGGGCACCGCCATGCGCCCGCTGACAGCCGCCCTCGCCCTTCTGGGTGGCGACTTTGAACTCTCGGGCGTGCCGCGCATGCACGAACGCCCTATCGGCGACTTGGTCGACGCGCTGCGCCAACTCGGCTGCGGCATTGACTACTTAGGCGAAGACGGTTTCCCCCCTCTGCGGCTGCGGCCCGGCCAACTCCGGCTGGACACGCCCATCCAAGTGCGCGGCGACGTGTCGAGCCAGTTCCTGACCTCGCTGCTGATGGCGCTGCCGCTGGTGGCCGAGCGCGACATTCGCATCGAGGTTTCAGGCGAGTTGATCTCCAAACCGTACATCGAAATCACGCTGAACTTACTGGCCCGCTTCGGCATTCAGGTGCAGCGCGACGGCTGGCAAAGCTTCACCATTCCGGCAGGCAGCACGTACCAGTCGCCGGGCGAAATTCATGTCGAAGGCGACGCCTCTTCAGCCAGTTACTTTGTCGCGCTCGGAGCCATTGCCACCGGCGCAGACCCCAGCCACGCGATTGAAGTCTGGGGCATCGGCTCGGGCTCGATTCAAGGCGACATCCGCTTTGTCGAAGCCGCGCAGCTGATGGGCGCGAAGATTGAAAGCAGCCCGAACTCCCTGAAAATTTCGCGCGGCGCCTGGCCACTCAAAGCCATCGACCTCGACTGCAACCACATCCCCGACGCCGCCATGACGCTCGCCGTCATGGCGCTGTATGCCGACGGCCAAACCACGCTGCGCAACATCGCCAGCTGGCGCGTCAAAGAAACAGACCGCATTGCCGCCATGGCCTGCGAGCTGCGCAAGCTCGGCGCAGAGGTCGAAGAGGGCGCGGACTTCATCCGCATCACGCCGCCGAAACAATGGCACAGCGCCGCCATTCACACCTACGACGACCACCGCGTGGCCATGTGTTTTTCGCTGGCGGCCTTCAACCCGGCCGGTCAGCCGGTGCGCATTTTGGACCCCAAATGCGTCGCCAAGACCTTTCCGGATTATTTTGAAACGCTGTTTTCAGTCGCGCAAGCCCGGTCGGCTGATATTCCAGTGCTCAGCATTGACGGACCAACTGCCTCCGGCAAAGGGACGCTGGCCGCGGTGGCCGCGCACCGACTCGGCTACCACTACCTCGACTCCGGCGCGCTGTACCGCTTGGCAGCCTTCGCAGCCAGCCGCGCAGGCGTTGACCTGAACGACGCCAATGGCGTCGCCGCCATCACCGCCACCTTGCCCGTGCGCTTTGTCGGTGACCAGATTTTCCTGGCTGGTGAGGACGTGTCCGACGCCATCCGCACCGAAAGCGCCGGCATGGCGGCCTCGCAAGTGTCGGTTCACCCACCGGTGCGTGAGGCTTTGCTAGCGCTGCAACGCGGCTTTCGGCAACTGCCAGGCCTGGTCGCAGACGGCCGGGACATGGGCACTGAGATCTTCCCCGACGCCGCGCTCAAAGTCTTCCTCACGGCGAGTGCCCGGCACCGCGCTGAGCGCAGGCATAAGCAGTTGATTTCAAAGGGTATTCCAGCTACACTAGCAGACATTGAAAAGGACTTGGAAGCCCGCGATCTGCGTGACTCATCACGTAAAAGCGCTCCCTTGAAACCCGCTCAAGACGCCAAGCTGCTCGACAATTCTGAGATATCGATTGAGTCATCAACCGATATCTTGATTGACTGGTGGCACAGCACCCGGTCCATCTGAAGCCTCTTCAGCTGGTTCACAACTTAACCCGCGATCTTCTCCAAGACCGCACCAAACCGCCGCAGTCAGCTCTAAAAACGATAGCAATTCCGCTGTCGGAACACTGTTCTGAGGATTAGGAAAATCAATGTCTGAATCTTTTGCCGCCCTATTTGAAGAATCCCTCAAGCGCTCC
>CANFSO010000082.1 GCA_947449895.1 Comamonadaceae bacterium | reverse complement strand
TGGAGATCTTGGCGCAGAACACCGGCATCAAACTCACACACATTCCGTTCACCGGCGCCGGCCCGGCCGTGGTGGCGCTCTTGGGCGGCCAAATTGACGCGGTGTCTTCCGGCCCGGCCACCGTGCTGCAGCATGTCAAAGCCGGCAAGCTGCGCGTCCTCGGCCATTGGGGCAACGGCAAATTGATGGCCATGCCTGAGTTGACCAGCCTGAAGGACGCCGGCATCAACGCTGAATACGCCCAGTGGTCTGGCATGTTCATTCCAGCCGCCACGCCAGAGCCGATTGCACAACGCCTGCGTGCTGCCGCCCGTTTTGCAGCAAATGATGCACGCGTCAAAGAAGTCATCCTGAACGCCGGCAGCCCGGTGATGTACCAAGACAGTGCAGAATTTGAAAAATACGTTCAGGCCGATGCCAAGCGCATGGCTGAAGTCGTCAAGAAAATGGGCAAGATAGAGTAAACCAGCCGCTGCTGACCTTCTGCCATTTCATAATTAATCAACCGGAGATATTCATGCGTCGTCACACATTCATTCGCACCAGCCTAGCCGTGATCGGCTTGGTCAGCGTACTGACTCACACCACTGCATCGGCTCAGGCTTACCCAAACCGTGCTGTCAAAATCATCGTTCCGTTTGCCGCGGGCGGCCCGGCTGATGTGTACGCGCGCTTCATCGCGCAGCGTCTAACCGAGACACTCGGGCAGTCCTACATCATCGACAACAAGCCCGGCGCGGGCTCGGTCATCGGCACCGACATCGCGGCCAAATCACCAGCAGACGGCTACACGTTGCTGCTGATGTCAAACACCCACACGGTCAACGAAACGCTGATCCCGAACAAGCCATTCAACTTGATGCGCGACTTCGTGGCCGTCGCGCCCATCAATTATTCTGACTTGGTGCTGGTCGCCAACCCGAAAGTCCCTGCACACAATTTGAAAGAATTCATCGCCTATGCCAAGGCCAACCCGGGCAAGCTGAACTACGCGTCCTCTGGCCCCGGCACGCCTTACCACATGGCCGGTGAGCTCTTTAAAAGCATGGCAGCTATTGACATGGTGCACGTGCCTTACAAAGGCAGCTCAGGTGCGCGCACCGACGTTATCGGCGGCCAAGTCGACGTGATGTTTGACGCCGTGACGACCATGGCTGAACAAGTGCGTGCCGGCAAGGTCAAGGCGCTGGCTACCAGCGGGCAACGCCGCTCTGATGTGTTGCCAGAAGCGCCCACGCTAAATGAAGCAGGCGTGCCAGGCTACGAGGCCACCATCTGGCTCGGACTGATGGCCCCCATTGGCACCCCCAAGGCCATCGTTGACAAGCTCAATGAAACCGTCACCAAAATCGCCAGCCAGCCTGATGTCAAACAAGCCTGGACCAAGCAAGGGGCAGTACCCATGATCATGAACCCGGTGGTCTTCGACAAGTACATGCGCGACGACATCGCCAAATGGAACCGCGTCATCAAGACTGCCAACATCAAACTCGACTGACACAGCCCATGAATAACACCCTTCACCTGCTCAGCGGCGGTGCCGCGCAAGCCTTGGTCACCCGTTTGCAAGCCCGATTTTTGACCCTGCAGGGCGACACCATTGAGGCGACTTTTGGCGCCGTTGGCATGATGAAAGACAAGCTGCTGGCCGGCGCCCCTTGCGACGTGCTGATCTTGACTGATGCGCTCATAGCGCAGCTCACAACCAGCGGCCAAGTCGTGGCCGGCACTGAACGTGCCTTGGGTGTCGTTAAAACAGGCATCGCCGTGAAGACCGGCGAAACCCGTCCAACTGTCACCACGCGCGACGAACTCAAAGCCGCGCTACGAGCTGCCAGCGGCATTTACTTCCCCGACGCCGTCAAATCCACGGCCGGCATTCACTTCATGAACGTGCTCAAGCAACTCGGCTTAGACGAAGAACTGGCCGACCGCCTGCGCACTTACCCGAACGGTGCCGCCGCCATGACGGCGATGGCCCAATCGACGGAAACTGGCCTGTTGGGTTGCACCCAAGACACCGAGATTTTGTACATCGAAGGCGTCGAACTGATCGCCGATTTGCCGACAGAGTTTGAGCTCGCCACGGTCTACACCGCAGCGGTTTGCACGGGTGCGAAGGCGCCGGAATCGGCTGCTGAGCTGATTGGCTTGTTGGCTGGTGCGGAGGCTGCAGGCTTGCGGGTGGGATGTGGGTTTGAATAAGCTGGGCTGAAACATGCCAATGTCTCAGCCTGCGATGCACTCTTTGCGATTCCCCAGCAGTCCTGTTTAATGTCTTGACTATTTTTGAAGGGTGACTATGAAGAGAATAAATTTATGGCTTGTGGCCATGTTTTTTTTAAGTACCGTCTCAGGATTACTGGCACAAGAGAAATACCCGAGCAAAACGATCCAGTTGATCCTCCCCTATGCCGCAGGTGGTGGCGTCGACGCCATGGCGCGCTCGTTTGCGCGTGAAGCATCCAAGGTCACCGACAGCTCTTGGGTTGTGGTGAACAAAGATGGTGCGGCAGGCTTGGTTGGATTTACCCTGCTCGCTAACGCACCTGCCGATGGCTACACCCTTGTTTTTTCACCGGCTTCACCGCTGGTTATTTCGCCGTTTGTCGCCAAGACCATGCCTTTCAAGACCGACCGCATCACCCCGATTTGCCAAGTTTTTGAAAATGTCTTCACGATCGCCGTCAGATCTGACTCTCCCATCAAGTCATTGGCAGAACTCGTACAAGCGGCGAAAGCCAATCCTGGTAAGTTGTCTTATGGGCATGCCGGCACGGGCAGCGTTCCCCATCTTTCCATTGGTGCGCTGGAAAAAAATCTAGACCTTAAGTTCAATGCCATTCCTTACCGCGGCGACGGCCAAATGATTCCTCAACTTCTTGCGGGTGACTTGGATTTTGGTGCACCAGCGGTATCATCGATCAGTGGCAAAAACATACGCGTACTCGCTGTGTTGTCAGACAAGCGCCACCCCGGGGTGCCCGATGCACCCGCCATCACGCAACTCGGGTTTGCATCTGTCACCCCAGGTCTCAATGGTATTTACGCGCCTACAGGCACCCCATTGGTCGTACTCGACAACCTACAAGCAATTTGTCAAAAAGTTGTGGAATCCGAAGAGTTCAAGAAATCCGCGATGACGCTTCAGCAAGTGCCAGCGCATTTGAATGCAGCACAATTTAAGCAACGCTTGGATGACGTCTACCGCTTGAACTCAGTGCTGGTCCCAAGCATGCAGCTGGAGAAGAACTGATGGATTTTTCAAAGCTTAGATATGTTGATATCTCGATGAATCTTGAGAATGATGTCAAGAGTGACCCCGACATTGCCCGTCCAAAAATTGATTATCTGAAGCACGACGAAACCATACCAAGGATTCAAACTTTTTTCCCTGACTTGAAAGCGGAGGAGTTACCCGACGCTGCCGGCTGGGCGCTCGAAAAAGTGCAACTCACCACCCACAACGGCACTCACCTCGATGCGCCCTACCACTTTCATCCCACGATGAATCATGCAAGCGGCCATCCAGAAAGGGCCATCACGATTGATGAAGTTCCCCTTGACTGGTGCTTCAGACCCGGCGTGAAGCTAGATTTTCGTCACTTTGAAAATGGCTATGTAGCAAGCTCAGCGGATGTAGCAGCTGAGCTCAAAAGAATTGATCACCAGCTTCAACCGTTTGACATTGTCGTCGTCAATACGCGCGCTGGCATGCTGTATGGCAAAGACGAATACGTTGACTCCGGTTGCGGTATGGGTCGCGAGGCAACACTTTATTTACTAGAACGAGGCGTCCGCCTGACAGGCACGGATGCGTGGAGCTGGGATGCGCCATTTGTTTACACGAAAGCAAAAGTCGCTGAAACCGGAAACAAACAACTGATCTGGGAAGGTCATAAAGCCGGCAGAGACATCGGCTATTGCCATCTTGAAAAACTGCACAACTTAGAAGCTCTCCCCTCGACCGGATTCGCCATTAACTGCTTCCCCGTCAAGGTCAAGGCCGCCTCCGCTGGTTGGACAAGAGCAGTGGCTATTTTTGGGATGTGACGCCAGCGGCTGATGGCCTAGGAGGCGGGCACGACCAGCCCACGGCACTCGCCGAATCCGATCGACGCGTACTTGCTGCGCATGCATCGGCCACGCAGCGTGACCTCATCGCCATCTTCAAGGAAACTACGCTGTGAACCGTCAGAGAGCTGCAGCGGCCGGGCGCCGGCCTGCGTCATCTCTAGCAGACAACCGGCCTGATACTGCTCTGGTCCCGATACTGTGCCGCTGGCCACCAAGTCACCCGGTAGCAGATTACAGCCGTTGCTGGTGTGGTGGGTCAGCATCTGGAAGATAGTCCAGTATTGGTCGGCAAAGCCCGATGCGCTGATGCGTTCTGCTGGCTTGCCGGCGGTGCGCATAGCCTGCGTTTGCAACAGCACTTCGAGAGCGATATCGACGCCACCTATGCGTCGATCGCCAGCATCGTCCAGATAAGCGAGAAGGGGTGGTGCGTCGTCGCCGCGCGGTGATGCTGCCACCCTGTAAGGTGCCATCGCCTCCAGCGTGACCACCCAAGGAGAGACGCTGGTCAAAAAACTCTTGCCTTGAAACGGTCCGAGTGGCTGATACTCCCACCCTTGGATGTCGCGCGCAGACCAGTCGTTGACGAGACACAAACCAAACACGTGACCCTCCGCTTGATCTAGCGCTACGGGCTCGCCGATGGCATTGCCAACACCCACGTAGAAGCCGACTTCCAGTTCAAAATCGAGCCGCTTGCTGGCCCCGAATATGGGCAGCGTTGCATCCTTGGGGCGTGACTGGCCTTTAGGCCGAACCACCTGCGTGCCGCTGGCAGATATGGAGGAAGCCCGACCGTGATAAGCCACCGGGAGGTGCTTGAAGTTGGGCATCAGCGGCTCGTCTGGCCGCATCATGCGCCCGGCGTTGGTGGCGTGGTGGATGGATGTGAAGAAGTCGGTGAAGTTACCGATCTGCGCTGGGACCTGGAGTTGCGCGTCCTTGATGGGCATGAGGCACGTTTTAGCTTGCGACATCTGAGCGCTGCCGCTACGCAGCAGGCGCGACAACTGCAATCGCAAGGCTGACCCATGTGATGGCGTTAACGCCATCAGGCCATTCAGGCTGCCACTGTCGCAACTGCGTGCCGCGACGGCAGCCTGACCGCCGAACAAGCCGGCATCGTTCGCGGCACAGACATCGAGCATGCTGTCGCCGATCGCCACGACCACGCGCCGCTGCCCATTGCGCAGCACCACGCCAAAGGGCAGGTTTTGAATAGGGAAGTCGGTCAGGCCCTCTTCGCTGCCTGGGACCCAGCTTGTCAGATCGGGCTGATGTGTTTCGTTGATCAATGTTGTCATGTCATTTCACCTGTATATTGCCAGCCTTGATGCCGCGCCTCAGTCGACTTTGATGCCACCTTCAGTCACGATCCGCTTGTACATGTCGATCTCTTCCCGAATCTGCGCGCCAAATTTGTCTTGGCTGATGCCCACGGGCTCGGCGCCCAAACCGAGAATTTTGGTGCGAATGTCAGGCCGCGCCATCAGTTTTAAAAATTCGGCATCTAGTTTTGCAACGATCGCTTGGGGCAAGCCGGCCGGCCCCAATGCAGCCAGCCAAGTTTCGCTCTTCATGCCTTGGATACCAAGTTCGGCAAAGGTTGGCACATCGGGCGCGAACAGGGTGCGCTTTTCACTCGCCACTGCCAGTGGGCGCAGCCGTCCATCTTTCACGAAGGGCAGTGCAGAGTTGACCGCTGACCAAGACGACTGGGTGTGGCCGGCGAGCACGGCTTGGATCGACTGGTTCGATGCAGCATAAGGAATGTGGTTGACCTGAGTCCCTGTGATCTGGCCGAATTGTTCGCCCGCAATATGGAGCGAGGTGCCGATACCTGAAGACGCGTAATTGACTTCGCCCGGCTTGGCCTTGGCTGCGGCAACGTAGTCGGCCACCGTCCGGATCGGCGAGTCAGTCCGCACCACCAGCATGTTGGGTGCAGCCGCCAGCAAGGTGATGGGCGTGAAGTCTTTGATCGGATCGAAAGGCAACTTTTTACGAAGCGCCGGGTTGATGGTGTGCGCGTTAGAGGTCACTAGCAGCGTGTAGCCATCGGGCGCCGCGCGGGCCACCTGCTGGCTACCGATGATCGCGGTGGCGCCGGTCACGTTCTCCACGATCACCGGCTGCCCCCATTCCTTGGCTATCTCGTTCGCGAGAATGCGACCGAGTACATCGGTCACACCGCCCGCGGCAAATGGAATGACGATTCGTATCTGCTTGGAGGGATAGGCGTTCGACGTCTGCGCGCTGACCCCCTGCATCAACGTGCAGAGCGCTGTCACGACAGTTGCGGCCGCCAGTCTTTTAATCCATTTCTGCATTCTGTGTCTCCTGTGTCGTTTTATATTTTGATGGTTGGGTACGAATGTTCTGTCAGCCACGTCTTAAGGCGGCTGTGGCGAACTCGTCCACGCCACCAAATGCATCGAACACCACGCGATAGTCGGCGCCAGCCGACGCGCTCGAAATGTAGCCGTTTTCAAGATCACGGCGCACGCACGCCGGGTCACGCTCGACGGCCGGCCCATAGCCGCCGCCGCCGCCGGTCTTGATCACCACCTGGTCACCTTCGTTCAGTGCATGGTCACCTTTGAGCACACGCAGCACGTCGCCCGACCGCGACCGAATCTCAACATCGGCGGTCTTTCCTTCGCTGCCCCCCGCCAGACCCCAAGGAGGGCATTTGGTGCGATCAATCTTGAGGTTCAACCGGCAGGGACCGGTGATGCGATAAGTTTTGACCACGCCGACACCGCCCCGCAAGCGCCCCGGCCCCGCTGAGTCTTCACGGATCTCGTAGGACTCAAAACGATAAGGGTGAAATGCCTCTTGCATCTCGACCGGAACATCTGACGTGTCACCGTGCACATTCGATCGCGACGGACCGTAACCGTCGGTCGAAGCGGTCGCGCCCCAACCACCGACACAGGTGTCCAGGTGATAGAACTGCACCCCGGTGGCTGGGCTGATGCCATGAAAGGCATGCACACCATACGTGCCGTGATGCGCAGCCGCCACACGCTCGGGGAAGGCATCCGCCATCGCCCGCAAAATCGTGTCGACCACGGTAGGAATCATGTTGCCAGAGCCGCCAATGGCAGCGGTGGGGCCGGCCGACAAGAATTTGCCATCTGGAATCTCGACCTCCAGTGCGCGGAAGTCACCTTCATTGACGGGGTCATCCGGAGAGAAAAGGTACTTGATCGCGATGCGCGCAGCAGCCACCGCGCCGCCGTTACGGCCTGCGTTGAGCGGACCGGGGAGCTGATCGGAGACGCCTGAGAAGTCGACCTTGATGCGGTCGCCGTCGACCACCACGCACACACCGATCGGCACGATCTTGTCCAGGTACAAGCCATCGTTGTCAAGGAAAGAGTAAGCCCGGTATTCGCCAGATGGCGCAGCACGGATGGCCGCACGGGTGCGGGCTTCAGCGATGTCCCACATCGAATGCACGGCCGCATGGTAAGTTGCTACGCCATACTTTTCGGCAATTTCAGAGACCATCTCGCGGCCCATGAAGCAGCCAGCGATCTGCGACTCGACATCGCCTAGCAGCATCTCCGGAAAGCGGGTGTTGTATTCGATCATGCGAAACATGTCGGCCCGGCGCTCGCCGCGCTCAAACAGCTTGACGCTGCGAAACTGAATACCTTCCTGATAGATTTCCGTCGTGGTTGTCGAACTGCAAGAGCCGACCATGATGCCGCCGACATCGAGCCAGTGCATCAGCACGCAGAAGAACGCAGTGACCTCCCCGCCATCCCCCTCGACGCGCACCGGCGTGTACATCACCACGTTATTCAGATGCTGGCCTAGCGTGCCAGCGTGGTTCGAAATCACCACATCGCCCTGATGCAGGTTATCCAACCCATAGATGGCAACGCCGTCCTTCACCGCGGTGCCCAACGCATTTGCCACGAAGATGCCCAAGCTGCCGCGTGATTGCGAGATCAAGCGACCTTCGCGATCGACGATGCCAACCGCGTAATCTTTGTACTCATTGATCAGCGGTGAGAACGCGGTGCGGGTGATGTTCTTGTCGATCTGGTTAGGGATCGAGATCAGGTCGTGCTTGATGATCTCGAGCGTGACCGGGTCGAAGCAGGGTGGAACTGTCATAAGCATTTGATGATAATTTCGCCCAGCTTGCCCACGGTGGCATGGTCGCCAGGCAGCAAGACAGTGGTTGAACTGTATTCTTCAATGATGGCCGGGCCCTCCAATGCGAAGCCGGCCGGAAGTGTGTCGCGGCGCCACACCGGTACGTCGATACGGCCGTACGGCGCGGGAAAGTAGACCGATCTGCGCCCCGACGACTCGGGTGTTCCGGCGGTGGTCTGATCACCGATCAGGTCGGCCAGCTCGGGGCGCGGCACATCCGCTTCTGCGCCAAGTCGAATACCCAGCACCTCCACTGCATTGTTGTTGGCGTGACCGTAGCGGCGCTTGTAGATAACTTCAAAACGCTTCACGAGCGAGTCGATATCGACATCGGCTTCAAATGGTACCCGCACCGTGTGCTTTTGGCCACGGTAGCGCATCTCCAGCGAGCGGTCAAAACGCAGCTGCTGGGCCCCCAGCTCGGACTCCAGCGTGTGACGCGCACTGTCTTCCAACTCGACGAACGCGGGGCATATCAGATCGAGCGCATGGCCCGTTGCGGCCGTCACCACCGTGCGCGACAAATCGACGCGCGCGCCAGCGATGAGCATCCCTAGCGTCGCAAAATTACCCGGGTGCGGCGGCACCACAACCTGAGGAATGCGCAGGCTACGCGCCAAGATGGATCCGAACAGCGGCCCGCCGCCACCGAACACAAACAACCCAAACTCACGCACGTCGTAACCGCGTTCGATCGTGATTTCTTTGATCGCTGTGGCCATGGTCGTCGTCGCCAAATCCAGAATGCCTTGAGCCGCCAGATCGATACCGTGTTCGCCTTCGAATCCCAGCGGCGCAGCGACGCGCTGGCCGATGGCAGCGCGTGCCCCGACCGTATCGAGTTGCAGCTTGCCCTTCATGAAGCTGCCGCCCGAGATGCGACCCAGCGCGAGGTTGGCATCGGTCACGGTGGGCTCAGTTCCGCCGCGGCCGAACGCCACGGGACCAGGCTCAGAGCCGGCGCTGCGCGGGCCGACACTCAAAATGCCGCGCGCATCCACCGAGGCGATCGATCCGCCACCAGCGCCGACCTCGACGATATCAAGCACCGGCGTCTTCAGCGGAAAGCCGTGGTCGTAGCCGCCGACATAGTAGATCGGCTGAATGTCGAACTGCCCGTCTTGTACCAATGCACATTTGGCGGTGGTGCCGCCCATGTCAAACGCGATCAGCTTCGGCATGTTGAGCGCTACGGCGTAGGCAGCCGCACCAATACAACCGCCAATGGGACCAGACTCGACCAGCGCCACGGGCTGTTCCAGCGTACGGGCCACCGACAGCACGCCGCCGTTCGAACCCATCATGTAGAAAGTGCCACTGAAGCCGCGCTCTCGCAACCGCTGGTCGAAAGTGCCGATGTAGCTGCCCATGCGAGAGCCGACGTAGGCATTGGCAGCGGCAGTGGATGCGCGCTCGTACTCAAACCACTCGCGCGTCAGCAGGGTGCCCGCCGTCACGTAGACACCGGGCAGACAGCGTTTCAGCAGCACCATCGCCGCTTCCTCATGCGCCGGGTTGGCGTAGGCATTGATGAACGAGATGGCGACAGCTTCTATGCCGTCGCGCTTGAATCCCGCTGCCAACTGTTCCAGCGCAACGGTGTCGAGCGGTTCGATCTCTTGGCCTTGGGCATCCATTCGTCCCGCCACCTCAAAACGTCGAGTGCGCGGCACCAGCGGCTCGTCGCGCCGGTACTCCAGCGCGAACGGTACCGGCCGATTACCACGACCGATCTCCAGTGTGTCGCGAAAACCGCGTGTGGCCAGCAAAGCGGTTTTGGCTCCGGTGCGCTGAATGAAGGTATTGATCACGTGCGTGGTGCCGTGCTTGAACAGCAGGGCCTGATCGAGCTGAACGTCGGTCCCTTTGAGTCCGTCTAGCGCACCCTCGACCAGATCACCGTAATTGGTCAGCGTCTTACCGTAGCGGACCTGCCCTGCCTCGGCATCGTAAACAGCGACGTCCGTGAACGTACCGCCTGTGTCGGCCGCAACCATGTAACGCATCACTTCAGCTCCTTAGTTGAGCTCATTGTGGAGGGTAACTACCCACTAAAAAAGTTGATAATTTGTCCATCACCTGTGCAAAATCAGCACCAATGAAGTCATCCACCGCATCTCCCGGCAAGGCCTCTGCCGTCAGTACCGACAAAACCGCTTCCCTGAAAGCGCCGGTGACGATGGAGTTGCTGCGCCTTTTCAGCGACGTTGCGGAGGCCGGTAGCATCGCCGCGGCGGCACGCAAGAGCAACCGCTCGCCATCCCTGGCCACCCGCAAGATCGCCGCACTCGAACGCGCACTCAAGGTGCGACTGTTCGACCGCACCACGCGCAGCGTGAAACTCACCGAGCCCGGTCGCACGGCACTGGCCTGGGCACGCCAGACCCTCGAAAGCTACGAGGTGGTCAGCGACGACCTGGCTTCTCTTGTCGCGCGACCCGCTGGCGTGGTGCGCATCGCCATCAATCACTTTGCTGCCACCGTGTACCTGCCCTCTATCCTCGAAAGCTTCTGCAGAGAATTCCCGGACATCCGTCTGTCCATCACCGTCACCGACAGCCCGGTCAGCATGGTGCTGGAGGGCTATGACTTGGCCGTGCATTCCGGCCGCGTGCCGGATGCGAACGTGGTCGGCATCCGGGTCAACGCTTTTCGTCGTGTGCTGTGTGCCGCGCCAGCTTATCTCGCTCGACGTGGCACACCGACGCGGGTAGAAGACCTGTCACAACACGACTGCCTGGTCCACGCGACCAACGAACCGGCCAACTGGTTTTTCCGCCGTGGGAAACGTCTGATCGCGCACCCGGTACAGCCTTACATTGAGACCGACACGCACCTGGTGCTGATCGAGCTAGCGCGCCGTAGCATGGGCATTGCGAGAATCAGCTTCAACGTGGTGAAAGAGGATCTGGCCTCGGGAAAACTGGTCGAGCTGTTACCCAAATTTGAGTCGGTCTATTCGAACGGTGAACTGCCAGGCCTGTGGATCCTTTACCCGAATCGCAAGGTGCTGTACCGGACGCGGGTGCTGATCGATTACCTGAGCCAAGCGCTGAAACAACGCTGACGACCCTCCTGCGGGCTGTTCAACAGCCCAACAGCTCAGCCAAATGCAACACATCCCGCGCATGTAAATCATTGTCGGCTTGCGGCGACACATCCTTGACTTGAGCCGCACCGAATTCCAGCGGGCGCTCGATGTACGCCGTCTGCAAACCGCAGGCGCGGGCGGCGGCCAAATCATCATGGTGGGCGGCGCAGAGCATGACTTGCTCGGGCGCCATATCAAACACTTTCGCCACGCCCAGGTAAGTCGCTGGGTCTGGCTTGTAGGCGCGAAAAACTTCGGCTGACAAGATGCAGTCCCAAGGCAGGCCGGCGCGCTTGGCCATGTTGGTGAGCAGGCCGATGTTGCCGTTGGACAGCGTGCACAAGGTATAGCGCGTTTTAAGCCGCAGCAAACCTTCAACGCTGTCGGGCCAAGCCTCTA
>CANFSO010000081.1 GCA_947449895.1 Comamonadaceae bacterium | reverse complement strand
TGCTTGCCATCCAGTGTCTCAGAGGCGTTGCTGGCTTCATCCCACAACGCACCCTCGAGCAAAGGGTAGAGCTTGCTGCCGTCAGGGGAAGACGCCATGCCCTCAAAGCCTTTCGAACGACGTACCTGAAACTTCACAGCGACATTAGGCGCAGGAGGCGTCAAAACGGCAGGATGATCAGGCGAGCGCACAACCTTGCCGTCAACCTGGGTTTCAAAAACAGCCAAGACCTTGCCCTTCAGGTCGGTCTTGATCAGGTACGGCCCGAACTCGTCGCCAATCCAAAGCGCTCCGCCAGCGATCTGAAAGCTCTCGGTATCAAAATCTGACCCTGTCAGGTAGCGCTGCTTGCTGCCTTCATGAACGATGCGAAAAGGCACCTTACGATCGGGGTCATGCAAGAACACTGTCTCCAGTCGCTTGAGATGACCCGACTTGAAGTCGACGCTGTAGCGGTTCAGATACAGCATGAAGTCCGGCGAATTGGCTTTAGAACCAGCACCGTTGTCGGTCAGCAGCCAGTAGCTGCCGTCGGCCATGCGTTTGATCCCAGAGTGCCCTTGCACCGGCTGACCTTTGAAGGGCAAGAAAACGCCGGTTGGGCGGCCTGCAGACATCCCTTCGACACTGCCAATTTTGTCGACCCGCTGGCCGGTCGTGAATTTCCCGCTGACCTGCAGATCAGCCGGTGCATCTTTGGGCGCCGTCATCATCGTTTGAGCCGGCAGAACAGCATGGCCGCTGAGCGTGGCCGGAAAGGCGGTTTGTGCGGCAGCCAGCAAGGGCGCAGCGCTCAAACCAATCAGCAGAACTGCGCGTTGAATGGAATAGAAAGACAACATCAATGACCCTTTTTTTTAATTCGCTGGATGCCGAACGACGACATCCAACGTAAGTCAGTTTGATGCACTTGTTTGACACCATCATGTCAACTTCATGTCGATTCAACATCGCACAGCAGCGGCGACGCAGGGCCTGCGCAGCTGGCTTATTTATCAATCTCAATGAGACGAACGGCGAAGGGCATGCGCTCACGCACATCGACGGTGACGTGGACAGCCCGCACGTCACTCGCACCAGGCACTTCCAGCCGGATCAGGTTCTTCACCGGCTTTTTATCCCATATGAACGGCTGGTCAAAGCGGAACACATGGCTGTCCCCATGAATCAACAGCACCGGGACAGCCGACTCTGCTGCCAACGGCAGTAAGGTGCTGCCGATGCTGTTTCGAAAGCCTGAGTGACCCGGAAAGTCCTCCCAGTTGGACTTGCTTTCAAACACATCAGCCTGCATGGCGAACACAATGGCCTTGGCCGAAGACTGCTGCGCCAAGGCAAAGGCATCGCGAATCCAGGCCACATTGGCCTTGTCACGCTCAAAAAATTCCGCCACTGCAGAGGGATCACGCACCTCGAAATTATTGTTGCTGCCAACGATGTGCAAGGTCACGAAAAGCACCTGCTGATGAAGCCAACGCTGATTCTCAATAAATTGAGCGTGCACAGACTCCAATGTGGATTGGTTCTGCAACTGCAGAGGAACCTTGCCCAAAGACTGACCGAGCGTGAAGAAACGTTTGCGCAATGCATGCAAGCGCTCTTGTGGTTCGTAGGCACCATTATTGGCACGGTGGCAGTCCGTCCATTCGTTGTCTCCTGGCGTGTAGACAACGGCGGTTTCAAACAAATTGAAGTGCCCCACTTGCGCAACGGACTCTTGATCCGAGCACCGCGTCGATCCCGACTTGATATCACCCACGTGAATTGAAAAAGGTGGCTGCGTTTTGTTGATGCTGCTGATCAACGCCCGATATGCCGGGAAAGCCCGAGTTTCATCGCCGTAAGGTAAGTCGCCCAAGGCCACGAAACTGAAGGGCTGGGCCTGCACTGCGAACGCGGCCAAAAGGCCAAGACTCAGCCAGCCTAGACGGCACAGTTTTTTCATAGCCAAATGAAGGTTGTTGAAGATGACTTTTATTTCTTCTTCGCAACCAGCAGTCCAGCCGGCAGCACGACACCTTTGACAGCGGCTTGAGCCAGCTTGAAGAAGACATCAGTGTTGTCGATCACGCCGGTGAACGAATACGCGCCCGGACCGAAAGCCGACAGTGGGATGTCGCTGGCGGTATGCACCGCGCTGTTGCCCGGCACCTGGCCTGTGATCATGAACTTGCCCTCGGCATCGCGCTGGCTGGGGTCGGCCGGGTAAGCCACCAGTGGTTGTGTTTTGACGAAGGGTTGTTGACTGTCCTGCACTGGCAGCAGGTTCGTGCGGTAGTCTTCAAAGCGGTCCGAGTTGGCACCGTAAGCTACCAGCAAACGGTGGTCAATGTCGGTGGTTTCCGGGTAGCCGTCTGCAGCGATGCGGTATTTTGGGAAACCAGCGGTTTCGTAAATGCCGACGGTTTTGTCGCGCAAAGCCGGACCGCCTTCGCGCACCAACTCTTGCAAGCGGGCGTCGCTGACGATCGAGCCGCCGATCAGCGCCACACCCGCGCATTCGTGGTCAGCCGTCACGATGACCAGCGTGTCACCGCGTTTGGCGGCAAAGGCTTGGGCCAGTTTCACAGCGCGGTCGAACTCAATGGTATCCAGCAACCAGCGTTCTGTGTCCATGGCGTGCGCTTGTTTGTCGATTGACGCGCCTTCGACCATCAGCACGAAACCTTCTTTTTTCTTGTCCAACACGCGCAGCGCGGTGGTCGTCATTTCGTCGAGCATCGGTTGATCTGGAAAGCCGTAGTCGTCGACCACGCGGTTGTTGCCGGCATTGCCCAGGCCTTGACCCTTTTGGCGGCGGCCGTCGATTTTGTCCAGCGCGACGTTCATGTTGGAGTGCGAAAACAGGCCCAGCAAGTGCGTGGTCTTTGGGCTGTTGATCGCGTCCATCTCGGTTTTGTTGCCGGCGTAGGCAAAACCTGCGGCTTGAAAGTCGGCCAGCAGATTGCGGTCTTTGTCTTTGCTGCCGGGTGCTGCGCCCCAAGCTTTGACGATGTCCGCGGTGTGCGCCTCGGTGTTGGAGAAAGCGTAGTCGGTTTTGTCGCCGCGGGCTGAACCGGGCGTGCTAGCCGGTAAAAACCACTTGCGCCCGCCACCCATCAAAACGGACAAGCCGCTGAGTTTTCGGTCGTCCAAGTACTGGTCAACAATGCCGGTGCCCGCCCCCCGATTGCTGGTGTGAACCGCGTTGGCCGCTGGCGTTGCGTCAAAGACATCGGCGGTGGTCACCAAGCCAAGGGCTTTGCCTTGGGTCCGGTGCAGGTATTCGCTGAGGTATTCGATGCGCGGGTTGTCAAACGCGTCCAGCGTGTCGTCGGGGAACACGCCTTGCTCGTTGTTGTTGTTTTTGTTGCCCAGCGCATAGGCGCTCATGCCGGGCGCAGAGTCGGTGACGATCGAGTTGAGCGATGCGGTTTTGACCATGCCGGTGACGGGGAAGGTGTCCATTGCCAAGGGTTGAATGACCTTGCCTTGAGCGTAGCCACCGGCGACGATGCGGGCCGCCGTGCGCTGCGCTGCGCCCATGCCGTCGCCCAACATGATGATGATATTTTTGATCTTTTTCCCGCCCACCACCAGCGGCACGATTTCAAAGTTGCCTTTGGCGCTGACCGTCTGGCCGTCACTTTGTGTCGCTGTCAGCGTGAAGGTGTGAAGGCCTGGTTGGGTCACGCTGAGGGCTCGGCTAGAAACGATGGCGGTATTGGCCGGCACGCCTTTGTTGCAGAATGCCTCGCAGGTCTTGATGGCGACGTTGGCGCTCAGTGTTTTACTGTCGATGGCGAAGCGCGCAGCGGTGATGGTTTTGCTGGCGTCGTCCGGCCGCACCGTGGCTTGCAGATCAAAGCGCTGGCTTGGCAAAAAGCGCGCAACGATAGGGCCATCTGCGTGGCCGCTGAACAGCTCGCTGGGCGGCGTCAGGCGCGTGACACTGGGGGCGGCTTGCGCAGCCGTGCTAGCCAAGACGCATAAGGTGATGGCGGCGAGTCGACTCAAGGTGGCGGGGATTTTGTGTGGCATACGGTTCTTCAACATGTTGGGAGAAATTTAATTTCAGACTCAGTGAGCGTGTTGTTCTGCTTGAAAGTAGATTGACTGTTCAGCGCTGTCCATGCCACGGGTCGCTTGGGCGGGCAACACGATCCGGACCCAGGAAACGCGGCCATCACTTTCTTCCAAACGGCCCACACTCAAGTGGCCCGTGATCGCTACCAGGCCGCGTGTGTAGGGAATCAGCCAGTCTTTTTGAGCATCGTCCAAGTAAACCGTGACCAGCGCTGCTGGCAAGTCATCGGCCTCGCCGTCAGCATGCTCGCTCATTTGAACGGGGCGTGGCGACAGCATGAAGCGTCCCAGATGCGGGACTTCTTGCTGCACCATGTAGCCGGTCATTCGCACAATCTGACCGTTGGCAGAGCTCAGCCTGCCACTCATTTCCAAGGTTTTGGAGCCGATCGGCAAATTAAAAAATTCTTTAAAAAACAACTCAGGTGGAATCTGCGCTGAAGCAGCGTTACTAAAAAGCCAGAGGGCAAAACCAAAAAGAAGCTGGCGCATGTTGATTTCTTAGATACCAAAGGAAATTAGTTTTGGATCGTATTCTTCAAAAATGACAGTTCTGTGAATTTCTTGCCTGTCGAATTTGTCGACATCAGCCTACGCCAACAATTTTTGACGAAAGAGCCCAATCAAACTCGAAAAACAGTGCGAGTGGTTTTTCAAGTTTGTACGGAAGAGGTAAACCAAGACTTCATGAATCGCTAAACTCATTTATCGAGGAAGGAATGACCTATGACAACGTCTGTTCTGACATGGTGGTCACTGCTTTGCGCCGTGAGCTTGATCAATGTGATGGCGTGGACGGCATCAGCTACCTATCTGTGGCGTCAATCTTGGTCTTTCGACCCCTCATCTTGGGCCTCAATTCGTGTACAAATTATTCTGTCTGCTGGTTACGTATTCGGCTGTGCGTATCGCTCAGTGCTGCCGGTTTTTGACATTCAGAGGTTGTGTCTGATCGACTCGTGGCTTTCCAGCGTGATGGTTGGCCGGTCTATCGCGACCATCGCTGAATTATGTTTTGTGGCGCAATGGGCCATGATCACGCGAGGCATCGCACAGTCAACCGACAACCGGGTCGGCGTCATGGTCTCCCACGCTGTCGTGCCGATGATTTTCGTAGCTGAACTTTTCTCCTGGTACTCGGTGCTGACAACGTCAAATTTAGGCCATGTTGTCGAAGAGTCACTCTGGGGAATTTGCGCGCTGATGTTGGCTGCCAGCTATGTGCATGCCCTGCCGCGAAGTCAGCGCAAGCACAGATCGATTCTGGCCACCTTCAGCGCCATAGGTGCCACTTACGCTCTCTACATGTTTTTGGTGGATGTCCCGATGTACTGGTCCCGCTGGACATTTGACAATGCGCATGGTCACCAATTCCTAAGCGTGACGCAGGGGTTTCTAGATGTCTCAAGCAGATGGGTTGTGTCTCATCGATGGGCCGACTGGAAAACCGAAGTGATCTGGATGTCATCCTATTTCAGCATCGCGGTGTGGATGAGTATCGGTTTGATTCATGCCCCACATTTAAGGCTCGTACCGTCATCTTCATCGAACAAAAATGTCACGCCATTGACACAATAAATTCATAGAATTTTCATTTTGTTTTAGGTATGCATGACAGCGGAGTAGCATCTAGCCAGCTCCTTTCGTCCGTTCCAACTATCCATGTCGCTTGAAAATCTAATCGCCATGCTGGGCAAACAAAAGTTAGTTGACGGTATGGTTCACAGCCAAAAAATGCACAACCACGATGTTGTGCAGTCGCTGCTCCAAAAGCAACACGATGCCGAACTGCATAACTTTATCGCCAAACAAAGTTCAACAGAACTTGGCGGCTATTTAGATTCACTGCCGTTAGACGATGCCCGAAATCTATGGGCCAAACTGCCTCAAGCACGTGAGAACGATGTGCTTTGGGAAATGTCTGACCAACGACGCATAGACGTTGCCGGAGACCGCCAGCCTGATTTCGCTGAAAGCAAGATCAATGTCTACGAATTGATGGAAGGTAGGCTTCGCAATATCCCGATGACTGGACGAAAAGATTTGGAAGGCGCCAAACCTGTTTGGGTCGACCTGATCAACTCATCAAAAGCTGAACGGCTGTTTGTGGGCTCTCATTTTGGGGTCGAACTGCCAGACCCCATTGAGGCGACAGACTTGGAAGTGAGTGCGCGTTTTCATGTTGAAGAAAACGACGACATCCACCTCCATTCCAATTTTTTGCATGACCGCGAGGGCAATTCCAGAAGTGTGCCAGTGGCCTTCATTTTGCATGGAGGGATTCTTTTTTCATTGCGCAACGAAGAGTTGCCGGTCTTTAGGTTGCAGCGCCGCCGCGCACTGACGCAGCCAGGATACGTGTCAGACTGCGTTGACCTGCTTTTAGATCTGTACGGTGCGGACGTTGAAGTCTCTGCCGATTCGCTTGAAAATATTTACGCCAAGCTCGGGGCTGTAGGGCGTCACGTGTTGAGCGAGGCGATCACCGACCAGCAAGCCGCCGGAATTCTGGCCGATATTGCTGAAGAAGAAGATCAAAACGGCCGTATTCGCAGCAACATCCTAGACACACAGCGTGCCTTTAGTTTTTTGATGCGCGGGCGTTTGCTGACGCCGGATCAGATTTCAGACTCCAAGCAAATCTTGCGAAACATTGAGTCTCTCAACAGCCACACCGCCTTTTTATTCGACAAGATCAACTTTTTAATGGATGCCACCATCGGTTTCATCAATATCAATCAGAACAAACGCGTCAACCAATTGACCGTGTTCAGTGTGGTGTTCATGCCCATCAACATCTTGGCCGGTATGGGCGGAATGTCTGAGTTCTCCATGATGACGCAAGGCATTGAATGGCCTGTGGCCTACGGCGGCTTTGTTCTGGCGTCTGCATTGATTGGACTGGCCACCTACGTGATTCTTAAACACTTTGAAAAGCGTCGATCAGCAACAACACCCGTGCGGGTCTCCAAGGCCAAACCGGGTTTGAGTTAATACGATTATGTTTGAATGAAGCCAGGCAGATAGCGGGCCTGGGAATCCTTCGCCAAGTTCAGCGCCAAAGCCACGGCGTCATCCATGGCGTGTAGAAGCTGCTGCTTCTTGATCCTAGGACGGAAGTAGTCCGCCCAAAGGAACTCACTGAACGGCGTTACATCTTTGGCAAACGCACCGGCCTTGCGGGCCAACCCAGCCAGACTACGGTAAGGGTCGTCCTTCAACGCGGAGACATGGCTTGGCAATTGATGAAATGAAATACGCTTGCCCGTCTCGCTGTACAGATGTGCCCACTGATGAAACTCCATCACCCGCCAAAACGTGTCAACGTCAAGCCACGACAAATCCTTTAAAACGGTCAACAGCACCGTCTCTTGACCCTCTTCGTGTAAGGCCATGCCCAAGTGGTGGTGGTCAACAATGTAATAACGGCCTTGCGGGCCAAGGACACTTGGAAACCAATGCTGGGAAATCAAGGCCTTGCGCATTTTTTTAGAAAGGCGCTGCCATTCCGCACGCTTTTGACTCACCTCCACGAAACCGATCGCACCTTGCGTTGGCAAAAGATCCGCTAATTTGGCATGTATCGTGTGGTGGTGCAAGGGTGTCATGGTGTCGCTAGTTTGCCAGATAGTTGTAGGTTGATCCAAGTGTTGATGCTCACTATGCCAATGTCATCAAAGCTTCATTCGTTTGACTCAGAATTCACTCGTTAACTGCTTGATGATTCCAACGACAGGGTTTTGATGCGCATTTTTCCTGTGATAAATTTTTATGTCCGGCACATCGCACCGCGGTTGGCCAGCGCCTATATCGGCACATTGCGGCTCATGTTGCCGATAGCACCCATTTGCGCAAGCATCGTATTTTGGCGCCGCAAATACATACTCGACTACGCTGGTTTTATTCAAAAAATGCGCATTCATATTGGAGCGCTTCAAGAAGGTCCGGCTCAACACTACTTTGAAGACGTGCTGGGTCGTGCCAATGCAGTTCCAGTCGAGATCGGCGGCTCTTGTGTGCAGTGCGGCAACTGCTGCATGGACAAGCGCTGCATGTTTTTAGAGCCGACTCCAGAGGGCCGCTACCAATGCGGGATTTACCACTCGCCCTTTCGCCGGCTTTCAAACTGTGGCTCTTTCCCCTTGAACGCCTATGACATTGAGCGCTACGCCTGCCCGAGTTACCACGTGATTGAAATCGTTCAAAAACCTCAGCGACAGCGTCACTGAAACGTCATCGTTCTGTCGACCTGCTGACTTAATAGCTCGACACAATCTTGCCGATGCCTACTGGCTTTTATCTCATCATTGCGGCGCAGTTTGTTTCAGCACTGGCAGACAATGCTTTGCTGATTGTGTCGATTGCTCTTTTGTCGGAGCAAGAGCTGCCGGCATGGTGGGCACCTATGCTCAAGTTCGTCTTCACCATTTCCTATGTAGTACTGGCCCCCTTTGTCGGCCCCTTGGCCGATGCATATCCCAAAGCCCGTTTGATGGCCTGGATGAATGGCGTCAAAATTCTAGGCGTTGCGACCTTGCTGCTCGGATTTAACCCGCTTGTTGCCTTTGCCATCGCCGGCTTAGGCGCTACGGCTTATGCGCCAGCCAAATACGGGCTGATCACCGAAATTGTCGGCCCAAACCTCTTGGTCAAGGCGAACGGTTGGCTAGAAACCTCAGTGGTCTGCGCCGCGCTCTTGGGGGCCGTGCTGGGCGGTGTATTGGTCAACACCACCGTGGTCTCGACGCTGAATGTGCTGTTAAGCATCGACAGTCTGGGGAACATGTCACCGCTCTACACCTCACTGCTGGTGCTGCTCTTCATCTACGGTACAGCGAGCCTGCTCAATCTGGGTATTCCGCACAGCGGTGCCCGTTACCCGGCCAGCCCGATCCACCCGCTAGCCTTGATCAAAGATTTTTGGCGTGCCAATCGCCTGCTGTGGCGTGACGCTGAAGGCAGTCTGTCGCTGACTGTCACCACCATTTTCTGGGGTCTTGGTGCAACGCTGCAATTCATCATCCTGAAGTGGTCTGCAGACGTTCTATCCCTACCACTCGAACAATCTGCTTACCTGCAAACGGCAGTCGCTGTGGGCGTCGTATTAGGTGCGGGGAGTGCCGGCCGATGGATTCCCCTGCGACATGCCAAACGCGTCCTTCCGGCAGGCGTTTTGATGGGGCTGATGATCATCGTCATAGCCCATGTGCAACTGGTCAGTACCGCCTTGGTGTTCCTCGCGCTCATCGGCGTTGTTGGCGGTATTTTGGTGGTTCCCCTCAATGCCTTATTGCAACACCGGGGCTACGTCCTTTTGAGCGCAGGCCGGTCAGTGGCGGTACAGGGATTCAATGAAAATCTGAGCGTGTTGTGCATGCTGGGTGTGTATACAGCCTTGGTCGCAGCAGATGTGTCCATCGTGCCGCTCTTGACCCTTTTTGGCCTGTGCACCGCTGCCGCCATGGGCTTGCTGATCCACCGCGGGTTTCAGTCTACACGGTGACACGCGATTGATCGATCATCTCTTGAAGAACATCCTCAAACTTTTGCACGATGCAGGACCAGTCTAGTTGCAAAGATGT
The DNA here is from genome assembly GCA_947449895.1 of Comamonadaceae bacterium. Classification (GTDB taxonomy): domain Bacteria; phylum Pseudomonadota; class Gammaproteobacteria; order Burkholderiales; family Burkholderiaceae_C; genus Polaromonas. The sequence goes on along the minus strand of CANFSO010000081.1, from coordinate 2,176 downwards.
CTGCCGGGCTTGAATACCCATCTGCTTGCGCTGCAGGGGCTTGGCAGTCAACGCCAGCGCAGCAGCCACAAAGCCGTCCGTATCGTCTGTTGGCACCAGGCTTCCATTGACAGTGCTGACAATAAACTCCGCCGCCGCGGCGTAATTGAAGGCCACCACCGGCAAGCCGCTGGCCATAGCCTCTGTAGTCACATTGCCAAAAGTCTCCGTGAGACTGGGCATCAGGAAAAGGTCGGCTGACGCATAGTGTTCGGCTAAGGGCTTGCCGCGCAATTGCCCAGCAAAAATGGCATGGGGGCATCGGGCTTGCAATTCCTGTCGCATCGGGCCATCCCCGACCAGCACCAGCCGGGCCCGTGGGTCACGCGCCACAATCGCCTCGAAGGCGGTCAACAACAAAAGCAAATTTTTCTCGTGGGCGAGTCGTCCAACGCAGACGACCGCCAAGTCATCGGCGGCCAGCCCCCATTGCGCACGCAGTGCTTCGCTGCGGAGTGCGGGGTCATAGGCCACGGTGTCAACGCCCCTACTGACCACTTTCAGCTTTTGAAACCCAGCTTCAGCCAAAGAGGCCCGCAAGGCATCAGTTGGCACCATCGTGCATTGGGCATAGTTATGGAACTTCTTCAGGTAAGCCATGATCGGCTTATACAAAAAGCCAACCCCATAGTGCGTGCTGTAGCTTTGGAAATTGGTTCGGTAGTCGGTGGACACCGGCAGCCTGAGGTACATCGCTGCGCGCAGGGCAGACCAACCGAGCGGGCCTTCGGTGGCAATATGGACAACATCCGGGCGCTTGAGTTGCCAGAGCCGGATGAGCGCGCTCTTGGAAGGCATACCCATGCGCAACTCCGGATAGCGTGGGATAGCGAAACCTCGCATCAAGACCTCTTGATAGGCTGGATGCATCTCTTCTTCGCAAGCGGCATCGGTGCCGCCTTGGCGCAAGCGTATCAACTGAACAGCGTGGTTAGCAGCGCGCAAACCATCGACCACTTTAGCCAGTGTCACGGCAACCCCATTTACCTCGGGCGGATACGTTTCTGAGACAACGGCCACACGCAGGGAGCGACGATTTGCCGGAAAATTTTCAACGAGCAAGTTGTGAGCGTATTCATAGGCCATGCGCAAATGATGTCGCCACTTCGTAACAATTTTGTGACAAACCCGCTCTTTAAATTGAAATGTTCTGGTCACGAAACTTTCATATTGAGAGACTAAATTGAGATGGCTGTCTTGATCAAATTAAGCGTATTGCCCTTCCCCGAAACTCAGTGAGGCCCATGTGAACGATTTTTTTCAACAATTGAAGACCCAGCGCTGGGATGACCACCGTTATTACCACCACAGCCGCATCAACCAGAGTCTGCATCTGCTCAGCGCCATCAGTTTTGTGACCGCCTATGCACTGCTGTTTGTCAATCCCGCCTGGGCTGCGTTATTGGCCTGGATGGTGTCCATGACCAGCCGCCAAGCCGGGCATTTCTTTTTTGAACCGCGTGGCTATGACACCGTCAATCAAGCCACCGACGCGCACAAAGAAGAGATCAAAATTGGCTACAACATCCGCCGCAAGATCGTTTTACTTGCCGTCTGGGTCTTGGTGCCGGTGGTGCTGTGGCTACAACCGTCTCTGTTCGGGCAGATGGCACCCGCGAATGGGTTGATGGAATTCCTGAACGACGTCGGTTTGGCGTGGCTGGCTTTGGGTGTGGCTGGTTTGTTGTTTCGCGTGCTCCAACTTTGGATTCAGCAAGATTTGTGGACGGGCATCGTCTGGGCCATCAAGATCATCACCGACCCCTTCCACGACATCATGCTGTACCACAAGGCCCCGCTGGCTTTGATGCGTGGCGAGATGATCGACCCGATGGAACACGTCAACCACAAGTGAGCGTGACCAGCGTCAGGACTCGTGAGAGTCCTGACGGGCTGACGCTTAACGCGGCTGCCGCAACATCTCCCTGAAAATCCCTTTGCGTATGGTTTGATTGGTTTGCTCTGGACCACTCCACCAGCCATCGTTATGCATGGCTTGAACAGCGTCGGCAAAGCGCCCTACAACCTCCCCAAACTCAACATCACCATAGTTCAAACTGAAAATGAGACGGCCACTGCCAACCCAGCTCAAGGCCAGTCCATGCGCGCGCAAGTAAAACTGCAGCATCCAGTTGTA
>CANFSO010000080.1 GCA_947449895.1 Comamonadaceae bacterium | reverse complement strand
CACCGGTCAAACACATTGCCCAGTCGTCAACCACGGGGCATGGCACCAACATCATTGCTGGCCTCGGCGTGTCCATGCGATCCACCGCCTGGCCGGTGGTTTGTGTCTGCATCGCTATTTGGGTGTCCTACCAACTGGCCGGGCTGTACGGCATTGCCATTGCCGCAACGTCGATGCTGAGCATGGCCGGTATTGTGGTGGCGCTAGACGCGTACGGCCCGATCACCGACAACGCCGGCGGCATTGCCGAAATGGCCGACATGCCGGCCAGCGTGCGTGCTGTGACCGACCCGCTGGACGCAGTGGGCAACACCACCAAAGCCGTGACCAAAGGCTACGCCATCGGCTCAGCCGGCTTGGCCGCGCTGGTGCTATTTGCCGACTACACGCACAAACTCGAAGCCTACGGCAAAGCCATCACCTTTGACTTGAGCAACCCGATGGTCATCATCGGCCTCTTCATTGGCGGGCTGATTCCCTACTTGTTCGGGGCTATGGCGATGGAGGCCGTGGGCCGCGCAGCCGGTTCCGTGGTGGTCGAAGTGCGGCGTCAGTTCCGCGATATCAAGGGCATCATGGAGGGCACCGGTAAGCCAGAGTACGACACCTGCGTCGATATGCTGACCAAAGCCGCGATCAAAGAAATGATGATCCCTTCGCTGCTACCCGTCGTCGTGCCGATTCTGGTCGGTCTGCTGCTCGGCCCCGCCGCTTTGGGTGGCTTGCTGATGGGCACCATCGTCACCGGTCTGTTTCTGGCGATCTCGATGTGCACGGGTGGCGGCGCCTGGGACAACGCCAAGAAATACATTGAAGATGGCCACCACGGCGGCAAAGGCTCTGAGACGCACAAAGCCGCTGTCACCGGCGACACCGTGGGCGATCCCTACAAAGACACCGCCGGCCCAGCCATCAATCCGCTGATCAAGATCATCAACATCGTGGCCCTGCTGATCGTGCCGCTGATGATGAAGTTCCACGGCTGATTTCTAGCGCTCATTGAACCGTTAAAAAGCCCGCATCAAGCGGGCTTTTTAACGCCCTGGATTCAGGCGACTTTGAGAACTTGCAGCGGCGCTCGACTGAGTTCGTTGTTCAAGTGGACGAACTTTTTAAGCAAGCGGCTGAATTCGATGTTTTCCTCTGGAGAAAGCTTGGCCAGCATCTTGTCGCGCAGCGCCAACACCGACGATGCCATGCTGGCCAACACCGCTTCGCCGTCAGCGGTCAGTGTCAAGCAACGCTTGCCACGCGGCAACACCTCGCGATGGATCCAGCCCTTGGCTTCGAGTCGCACCGCAATGTCTGCGGTGCTGGACTTGTCCAGTGCCACCAAGCCGGCCAAAGTCAGCTGATCAACGCCGGGAACTTCTTGCAACATGCGAAGCACAGCGTATTGCGTCGGCGTGATGTCCAGTTGCGTGGTTTCACGAAACATGGACACTGAGATTTGCTGCGCGCGCCGGATCAAGTGGCCGAGCTGGTCGTGAAGATCCAAGTCCAAGTCGTCGTTCATAGGGTCTGACTCAAGCGCCAAGCGGACTAAATGTCCAACACCAAACGCGCGGATTTTGAACGCGAGCAGCAAGGCAAAAATTGATCGTTGGCGGCCTGCTCTTCAGGCGTCAAGTACATGTCCCGATGGTCCGGCACGCCTTCGATCAAGCGCGTCAAACAGGTTCCGCACACGCCCTGTTCGCATGAGCTGAGTATCTCTACCCCCGCAGCAGCCAACGCATCCAGAATCGTTTGCTCTTTCCCCACGGTCACGATCTGTCCTGAGCTCGCAACCTGCACCTCAAAGGTTTCGTCGGTAGCGACAGGTGACACATCCGCGCCAAAAAACTCACAGTGCAACTGTGCTTCGTTCCAGCCGCTGCTTCGCGCGGTCTCCAAAACGGCGTTCATGAAGCCCTTGGGTCCACACACATACAGGTGAACACCCGCCTCTGGCTTGGCCAGCAGTTTGGCCATATCGAGCTTTTTCTCGGGCACAGCATCGTCAAAATAAAAGGTTACTTTGTCAGCCAGCCCAGTATCGGCAATGCGATCTCGAAAAGCAGTGCGCTCAGCAGAGCGCGTGCAGTAATGCATCTCAAAATCTGCCCTCGTGGCTGTCAGCCGTTCAGCCATGCACAAAATAGGCGTGACACCGATACCGCCCGCCAGCAGCACATGGCGCTGGGCCTCATGTGCCAGCATGAAATGGTTTTTAGGCGCACTGATCTGCAACTCATCGCCGACATTGACCTGCTCGTGCATGACTTTGGAGCCACCGCGCGAGTTGGCGTCTTTGAGCACCGCGATCTGGTAACGGTGGTTTTCACCCGAGCTATTGCACAGCGAATACTGCCGAAGCAAGCCGCCGGGCAAATGCACATCCACATGCGACCCGGCAGAAAACGCCGGCAATGGTTGGCCGTCAACAGCCACCAGCTCAAAGCTATCGATGTCTACAGCTTCAGTATTTTTTTGGGCGACCCGAACGGTCAAGGTTGCATTCAGCACAGTGGTTCCTCAAGCGTTCGAGTCAGGGATTTGGCCTTCTGCCACCAGCAGCCGGTCAATCACCTTGCGGGACTGAATGCCGCCGGTGTCAATATTCAGCTTGAGCAGTTTGCGCTGGGGCCAGAGGGTTAAGTTTTTCTGCTGACGCTCTAGGATTTCCATGTCTTCGCTGAAGATTTTTCCTTGGCCTTCACGAATAGCTGCGGTCAATGCCTCGTCATCCGGCTTGAACTTGCGGGCCATGCCCCAGAAATACCAAATCGACGTTTCCGTCTCGGGTGTGATGAAGTCGGTGACGATGCTGGAGACCTTGTGCTCAGCCGGTGCGTTGTAGCCGTCGTGCCCCAGGTGTGCCACGCCGACCTCGATCATCACATTGCTGGGCGGGCTAAAGCTGCACACTTGCCAGCGATCGACCAAGACATCGTCAGCCAAGTTATTGCCGCGCAAGGCGAGCTGCCAAAACGGTGGCGGCTCCACAGAAGACATGAAGCGGCTCGTCACCACCTTATTGCCATCGACCGTTGTTTTGCAAGGCGTCTCGTCAATCTCACGCTGACCAATGCTGTTGGCGTGCACATAGGTCTCATGCGTCAGGTCCATCAAGTTGTCGACCATCAGCCGGTAATCGCAGTTGATATGGTACAGACCGCCGCCAAAGGCCCACTCCGGGTTGCCATACCAGTCTTGCACCGGGATGGTGTTGGTATCAGCCAGACCGGCCTCGCCCGGCCAAACCCAGATAAAGCCGTAACGCTCCTCGACGGGGTAACTGCGAATCGCCGGGAAACCCTGCACGCGCTGCCCCGGCATGGCCAAGGTCTTCCCCTCGCAACCCATTTCCAAGCCGTGGTAGCCGCAAACCAGTCGGCCCTCTTTGACAAATCCAAGCGAGAGGGGTGCACCCCTGTGCGGACAGAAGTCTTCTAACGCCGCGACTCGATTTTCAAGGCCGCGGAAGAACACGATGCGCTCGCCACAAATCATTCGGCCCAAAGGCTTGGCATTCAGTTCATCAGCAGTTGCAGCAACATACCAAGCATTTTTGGGAAACATAAAAACCTTCAATCAAATGGAATCTGCTGCACCGTTGGTGCGTGACGCTTTTCAGCTGGCTTTGCGGCCATTGACCGCGCCACTGAATTTGACGGTAAGTGTACTGAATCTATGCGCTTCATGCTATGACAGCTCAAGCGATCCAATCAGGAAAGCGCTTTTTCATGTCATCAACAAAAGAGAGCGTGCCGGCAAGGTGCCGCCGTAAAGCGGCTTCAGCCGCCGCGGCATCCCTTCGCTCCAGCGCTTCGAGAATGTCCTGGTGGTCTTGCACAATCGCCTGCGCCTTGCCTTTGGCCGGTAGATTCAAGTGTCGCAAGCGGTCAACGTGACCACTTTGCTTGCGCACCAAACTCCACAAGAAGCTAACCTGAGCAGCGTCGTACATGTCCTTGTGAAAAGCCACATCGGCCGCAGCCAGTTGCGGCACGTTAAGTGGCTTCAACGCAGCGTCCTGCACGCCCAAGTGGAACGTCAAACGCTGAATCAAGGCGCTGTGGTCAGGTGCAGGCAACTCACACAGCGTTTTGAGAATTTCGACTTCAATGGAGCGCCGCAAGAAGTGGGCTTCCAGCGCGGCCGACAGATCAATTCGGCTGACGACCGTTGCATGCTGCGGAAATATATCGACCAGTTGCTCTTCGCCCAATCGAATCAAGGCATCGCGAATAGGCGTCTGACTGATGCCGAAGTGCTCAGCCAATTCCGCCCGTTGCAACACGGCCCCCGGCTCCAGCTGAACCGAAACAATCGACTCTCGCAGCGCTTCAAACACCTGCGGCGCTGACTGCCGAGTCCGGTCCAACTTCAGCGTTGGTAATTTTTCCAACCCATTCATAGATTCCTTGAAAATGCCCTCAAAAACGATCTTTGAAAGGAGGTATTTTTTAAAAATCATAGCATTGACGCACTAATATATTAATGCTTTAATTCGAAGCGAACAAGTCAAAGCAACAACAATCATCCAGCCTAGACACGGGCTTAGATTCGGCCATTCAATGAGTTCTACAGGAGACAAACCATGTTCAACACCAGCCCGTTCACCCCCCGCAAGCGACTGATCCTTCAAGCCTTACCCTGGCTGTTCATCGGTGCAGGCGCGCTCAACGCGCAAGCCCAAACAGCTTGGCCGAGCAAACCGGTGACCATCGTCGTGCCGTTTGCGGCCGGCGGAGGAACCGACATCGGTACCCGCATTTTGGCGCAACGCTTGTCAATCCTCTGGGGCCAACCAGTGCTGATCGACAACAAAGGTGGCGCCGGCGGGAATGTCGGCCTTGACGCCGTCTCACGCGCCAAGCCTGACGGCTACACCCTGCTAACGGGCAATGTGGGCACGCAGTCGATCAACCCAACGCTCTACAAAAAACTCAGCTACAACCCAGACACCGCATTTGTGCCGCTGGGCCAGTTTGCAGAGCTGCCCTTTGTGCTTGCCGTGACGGCATCTCTGCCAGTCAAAAACGTCAAAGAGCTGGTTGAATTAGCCAAGGCCCAACCGGACAAACTGACCTACGCCAGCTCGGGCAACGGCGGCTCACCGCACTTGTCGGCCGAGACCTTCAAGATAGCCACCAACACCAAGATTCTGCACATTCCCTACAAAGGCGGCGGTGCGGCCATGACCGATCTGATGTCCGGCAACGTCGACATGATTTTTGCGTCGGTGCTGGAAACATCTGGCTTCATCAAGGCCGGCAAACTCAAAGCGCTGGCCATCACCAGCAAGAACCGTGTGTCAGCCATGCCTGACGTTCCCACACTGCAGGAAAGCGGCGTCACAGGCGCCGAGTCGGGTTCGTGGATTGGCTTGTTAGCGCCAACCGGCACGCCCAAAGAGATCATCGACAAGATCTCGCAAAGCCTGCAACAAGCCGTGGCGTTGCCAGACATTCAGCAGCAATTGATTGGTCAGGGTGCCATTGCCAAAGGCGGCTCATCAGCCGATTTTGCACAGCTCATCGCGAACGACCGAAAACGCTACGCACGCATCATCATTGACAACAAATTGACCGCCGACTAAAGACTCAACACCATGAACATCCGCCGCCTGTTTTTGAATTCTTCAGCTCTGTTTGCGTTGGGCGCGCTAATCCTACCTGTCCAAGCGGCCAGCTGGCCGACCCAGCCTTTACGCATCGTCGTGCCGTTTGCCGCAGGTGGAACATCCGACGTGATCGCGCGCCTGATGAGTAAGCCCTTGAGCGATGCGCTGGGTGTGCCCGTGCTAATCGACAACCGCACGGGCGCGGCGGGCAACATTGGCGCTGCATACGTTGCGAATGCTACCGACAACCACACCGTGCTGCTGTCAGACCTCGGTTCGCTGGCCATCAGCCCATTGGTCACCAAAGACTTGCCGTTCAAACCCAGTGACTTACAAGGCGTGGCCATGCTGGCTTATTCGCCGCACTTGCTGGTGGCGCATCCGGGCGTAGCTGCCAACAACCTCAAAGAACTGGTGGCGTTGTCACAAACCAGCAAGATCAATGTCGCGTCGTCCGGGACGGGTACACCGAATCACCTCGGCATGGTCGAAATAGCTTTAGAGACCGGTATGAAATGGCAACACGTGCCGTACCGCGGCGGCGCGCAGTCACTGAATGACACCGCCGCCGGCACCACCCAAGTCGTGCTGAATGGCATGTTGGCCACGCTGCCACTGGTACAGGGTGGCAGGCTCAAGGTCATCGGCATTTCCAAGGCCACGCGCATGCCCATGGTCGCTAGCATGCCAACCATCGCCGAACAGGGGGTGAAAAACTTTGAGTCCGGAACCTACCAAGGCGTCACTGCATCGTCAAAAATGCCGCGTCAAGCCATTGAGCGCCTGAACGCCGAGATGATCCGCATCATCCGTTCACCCGAAATGCGCGCCCGCTTGCTGGAAGCCGGCGCAGAGGTCATGACCTCAACGCCACTACAAACAACGGAGTTCATCGCCAAGGACAGAATCCGCTGGGCCAATGTGATCAAGCGAGCTGGTGCACAGCTTGAAGGCACCGACTGAGATGCAGAATTCAGTGATGAGTGATGCACCGATGAGCGCGAAGTGCTTTCACAGTACATCAGCACTTGAACAGTTTGCTGCGACCCTGTTCACCCAAGTCGGGATGGACGAAAACAAAGCGAAAACACTGGGCCGGTTTCTGGTGCTGACAGACGCGATGGGTCGCCGCACCCATGGCTTGGCCATGGCCAGCTTGTATTTGGCAGACATTGAAAAAGGCGGCATGACGCTCAGCGGCGAGCCGGAGGTCATCAAGGACAACGGCATCAGCGTGGTATGGGATGGGGGCTATCTGCCCGGCCTGTGGCTGGTGAACGAGGCCATTGAAGAAGCTATTGTGCGCGCTAAAAAGCATGGAATAGCCGCTTATGCCATCCGCAAAAGCCACCACATCGGTTGCTTGGCCGCTCTGGTGAAGCAAGCCACCGACCGCGGCTTGATCGCACAAATTTCAAACTCAGATCCGGCCGGCGCGCGTGTCGCGCCCTATGGCGGATGCGAAGCGCTCTTCACGCCGAATCCGATGGCGATAGGTTATCCCGGCACTCAACATCCGGTGCTGATCGATATCTGCGCGTCCATCACCACCACCTCCATGACACGGCAGACATTTGCAGCGGGCCAGCAGTTCGAGCACCCGTGGTTGCTAGACGCGCAGGGCACGCCAACGCGTGACCCCTCGGTATTGGAAAACCAGCAACCGCGTGGTTCGTTGCAACTGCTGGGCGGTCAAGAATACGGTCACAAGGGCTTTGGTCTGGCGCTCGGCATTGAGGCGCTGTCGCAGGGGCTGTCAGGCCACGGCCGCAAGGACGCACCCAAGCGCTGGGGCGGCAATGTGTTTTTGCAGGTGATTGACCCCGAGCTGTTTGCCGGTCGCGAAGCGTTCACCGAGCAGATGGATTACCTGTCAGAGCGGTGCCGCACGAACAAGCCGATTCACGCTGACAAGCCCGTGCGTTTGCCGGGAGACCAAGCTGCTGCTGGTATCGAGAAAGCGCAGCGCCAAGGTCTTGCTTATGACCAGCAGACGTGGCAAGGTCTGGCTGAATGGGCCACCAAGCTCAAAGTGGCGATGCCTGTTTCATTCTGAATAACCCACAACCCCAAACAACTTCCATGACAAAAAAAACCTACGAAGAACTGCGCAGCGCGCGTTGGATGGCGCCCGACGATGTGCGGTCTTTTGGCCACCGGTCACGCGTGATGCAACTGGGCTACGGCCCGGAAGACTGGGTTGGCAAACCCATGATCGCGATCATCAACACCTGGAGCGACATTGGCACGTGCCACGGTCACTTCAAGCAACGCGTCGAAGACGTCAAGCGCGGCATCTTGCAAGCCGGCGGCTTCCCTATCGAGCTGCCGGCGATTTCGCTGTCTGAGGCCATCGTCAAACCGACCACCATGTTCTATCGCAACCTGCTGGCGATCGAAACCGAAGAGCTGCTGCGCAGCCACCCGATCGACGGCGCGGTGCTGATGGGCGGCTGTGACAAGACCACGCCGGGCCTGATCATGGGCGCGCTCAGCGCCGGTTACCCCTTCATTTACATGCCGGCAGGCCCGATGCAAAGCGGCAACTGGAAAGGCCAAGTGCTCGGCTCCGGTTCAGACACCTGGAAATACTGGGACGAAAGACGTGCCGGCAAGATCACGGCCAAGCAATGGATTGAAGTCGAAGGCGGCATCGCCCGCAGCCACGGCCATTGCATGACGATGGGCACGGCCAGCACCATGACCGGCATTGCCGAGGCGTGCGGCTTCACGCTGCCGGGTGCCTCGTCGATTCCGGCGACCGATTCCAACCACGTGCGCATGGCGGCCGATTGCGGCCGGCGCATAGTCGACATGGTTTGGGAAGACCTGACACCGGCCAAACTGCTCAGCCGTGCCTCGTTTGAAAACGCCATCACCGTGGCGATGGCCATGGGCTGCTCGACCAACGCCATCATCCATTTGGTGGCGATGTCGCGCCGCGCCGGTGAGCACTGCGCCGTGGGCCTGGAAGACTTTGACGCGGCCAGCCGCAAGGTGCCGGTGATCGCCAACATCCGGCCGAGTGGCGACACCTACTTGATGGCCGACTTCTATTTTGCGGGCGGCATGCGCGCCATGATGAACGTGCTCAGAGACCATTTGCAGCTTGATGCCATGACGGTCACAGGCCAAACCATTGGCGCGAACTTAGAAGGTGCTGAGGTCTACAACGAGGACGTTATCCGGCCGCTGTCGAACCCGATTTATGCCGAAGGCGCGCTGGCTGTGCTCAAGGGTAATCTCGCACCTGATGGCTGCGTCATCAAGCCCAGCGCATGCGCGCCGCACCTCTTTAAACACACCGGTCCGGCGCTGGTGTTTGACGACTACCCGAGCATGAAAAAAGCCATTGACGACCCAGACCTCGACGTCACGGCAGACCACATCATGATCTTGCGCAACGCCGGGCCCCAAGGCGGCCCGGGCATGCCGGAATGGGGCATGCTGCCGATCCCCACCAAGTTGGTCAAGCAAGGCGTGAAGGACATGCTGCGCATCTCAGATGCCCGCATGAGCGGCACCAGCTACGGCGCCTGCATCTTGCATGTGTCGCCGGAAGCCTACATCGGCGGCACGCTGGCCCTTGTCAAAACGGGCGACCTCATCAGCGTCGATGTACCGGCCCGCAGCATCCACCTCGACGTCAGCGAAGAAGAACTGGCCCTGCGCAAAGCGGCGTGGGTACAACCGCCAAAACGCTTCGCGCGCGGCTACGGCTGGATGTTCAGCCAACACATCATGCAGGCCGACCAAGGCTGTGACTTTGACTACCTCGAAACATCGTTTGGCGCGCCCGTCGGTGAGCCCGAGATTTACTGACCTCTAAAACCAATAGACCACAGGACAACAACATGGCTCTCAGCAACAGCACCCGCGACAAACTCAAAACCGTCAGCACCGCCACGCTGTGCAGTGCGCTGTTCAAGCGCGGACTGCGCAACCAGTTCATTCAGAACGTGCACCCGCTCAACGTCAACCTGCCGAACATGGTGGGAGAGGCTTTCACGCTGCGCTACATTCCGGCCCGCGAAGACCTGAACCCGATGACGGTGTTCCAAAATCCGAACCATCCGCAACGCGTGGCGATTGAACAATGCCCGCCCGGCGCCGTGATGGTCTTTGACAGCCGAAAAGACGCACGGGCTGCTTCAGCCGGTTCTATCTTGATCACGCGCCTGATGGTGCGCGGCGTCGCTGGCGCTGTGACAGACGGCGGCTTTCGCGATTCGCCAGAGATAGCTGCCCTGCCCTTTCCGACCTACCATCAAAGGCCATCGGCCCCGACCAATTTGACGCTGCATCAAGCGCTGGACATCAACGTGCCGATTGGCTGCGGTGACGTGGCCGTGTTCCCGGGCGACGTGATCGTTGGTGACAAAGAAGGTGTCTTCGTCATCCCCGCGCACTTGGCTGATGAAGTAGCCGACGACGCTGTCGAGATGACTGCCTTTGAAGATTTCGTGACCGAAGAAGTCCTCAAGGGTCGGCCGACGATTGGTCTGTATCCACCGACCGAACAAAAGTCGAAAGACGACTTTGCGGTTTGGCGCCAAGCCAAAGGGCGCTAACTTAAATTACATCAAAGCGGCTGCGGCAAGGCCACACCAGCCGCAAGCGCTGCTGGCCGTAGCGACTCGATCAGCCCAGCAGCCAAAGGGACACCATCAACGGCGGCTTGCCGTTGTCGCGTCATGGCATGCTCACCGGGCAAGCGCACTTTGGGACCGCCGGGCACGGGCTTGTTAGCGTGGCAGGCTTCCACCAGCCATTGCGTTTGGCGCGTGAAAGCATCTTGCCCAGCAAAGGCACCAGGATCAGTCACTTGGAGAAAAATGTTGACGGTGGTTCCCTGCGGCTTATCCACACGGCCTTGCCCTGACAAGCCCTGCGTCAAAGCGTCGACCAGCACCGCCATGCCGTAACCCTTGTGGCCGTGGTCAAAGCCACCGACAGGCAACAGCGAACCGCCCCCACTGATCACCGCGTTCGGGTCATCGCTGGGTTGGCCGTCCGCATCCATCGCCCAATTAGCGGGAAAGCGTTCGCCTCGCGCGGCCAATTGACGGGCGCTGTTGAGCGTCGTGATGGAAGAGCTGATATCTAGCAAGATCGGATCACCTCGCGTCGGAATACCGGCCGCCATCGGGTTCGGCGAGAACAGTGGCTCGGTACCGCCAAAAGGCGCCACGCCCCGCGCGGCCGGAGACGAGCAAATCAACTGCACCAACAAACCACGTTCCGTCAAGCGCGGTAAATACACCGCGAGAGCACCGGTGTGGTGACTGTTGGCGATTGCCACTGTCACCACACCGTGCTGTTCAATGCGCTCCAAAGCTGTGTCAATGGCACGAGAAATTAACCACGATCCCGGCAGACGCAGACCATCCCAAGTGATGCAAGCACCTCGATCGTTGACCACGCGCATATCGCCGGTGATAGCCATGACGCCATTTTTCACAGCCTCCAAATACCATGTTGCTAAGGCCAAGCCGTGGGTGCTGTGGCCCATGCTGTCCGCCGTGATCAAGGCGTCAGCAATCGCCTCAGCCTTGTCAGCATCCATGCCGGTGTTACTGAACAAAGCGGTGATAAATCGTGTGAGCTCAGGTAGCGCATAACGCGGCAAAATAGCCATGTTCTTTTCCATGTAGTTGAACGTTGCAGTGTTGATCACCACTTTCACGGTGGCACTGACAGAATCGTAACCGGAGGTCAGCTCCTTTGATAGCACAGGAGCAACACGCATTCAAGCAAGGTTTTGTGTGTTATTCCTGAAGTTCGCCCCAGCGATGAGGTAAATTCAGCGCAAGGTTTACCCATGACAGAAAAATTCATCCCCATCGCGGACATCCGCTACGCCAGCCGTGTGCCTCACGTGCCGGTCCACATCCAAACGCCCACCGGCTTGCTGTCGGACACCTTGGGCAGGCCCTTGCGCGACTTGCGCATCAGCGTGACCGACCGCTGCAATTTTCGTTGCAGCTACTGCATGCCGCGCGAAGTCTTCAACAAGGATTACGCTTTCCTGCCGCAAACCTCGCTGCTGAGCTTTGAGGAAATCGCGCGTCTGGCGCGGATTTTTGTGGCCAACGGTGTGGAAAAAATTCGCCTGACCGGTGGCGAGCCGCTGCTGCGAAAAAACCTCGAAGTGCTGATCGAGATGCTGGCCAAGATCCAAACGCCCAGCGGTCAACCGCTGGACATCACACTCACCACCAATGCCTCGCTGCTGGCCAAAAAAGCCCAAAGTCTTAAAGACGCCGGACT
>CANFSO010000079.1 GCA_947449895.1 Comamonadaceae bacterium | reverse complement strand
ATGACGTTCCAGCCGTAAGCGCCAAAACGCTGGGCGGTGTTGTCGATGAACCAAGGCGCGACCTGGCCGTCAATCGAGATGCCGTTGTCGTCGTACAGCGCGATCAGTTTGCTCAGTTTCCAAGCGCCAGCAAGGGCGGCGGCTTCGTGGCTGATGCCTTCCATCAGGCAGCCATCGCCCATGAAAACGTAGGTGTGGTGGTTGACGACGTCGTGGCCAGGGCGGTTGAACTCTTGCGCCAGCAGCTTTTCTGCCAGTGCCATGCCGACCGCGTTGGTCAGACCTTGGCCGAGTGGGCCGGTGGTGGTTTCAATGCCGGGGGTGTAGCCGACTTCCGGGTGACCCGGAGTCTTGCTGTGCAGCTGACGGAAGTTCTTCAACTCTTTCATCGGCAGCGCATAACCCGTCAGGTGCAGCAGCGCGTAAATCAGCATCGAGCCGTGGCCGTTCGACAACACGAAGCGGTCGCGGTCCAACCAATGCGGGTTTTGCGGGCTGTGCTTCAGATGCCGCGCCCACAGGGCCACCGCCATGTCGGCCATTCCCATCGGAGCGCCGGGGTGGCCGGAGTTGGCTTGTTGCACGGCGTCCATGGCCAAAGCACGGATGGCGTTGGCCATGAGGGGGGAAGAAGTGTCAGCCATTTGCGGAGAGTCCTGAATGAAGTTCGCGGGTATGAAAGGTGAAATTGCAGGGCAGCAGCGTGGGTCTTTTGGAGACTTTCAACCAAGTCTGTGCGCTGCAAAACCATCCATTTTACAGGGGTGGCGTTTGTGACCCGTCTCAGGGGTCTGGCCGTGCATCCCCCGCGCCAAGAATCGTCAGCGCGATAATTCGCCACCATGAGCACTGCCCCCATCCAACACGCCCTGATACTTTGCGCCGGTCGCGGCGAACGTATGCGCCCGCTGTCCGACACCTGCCCCAAGCCCCTGCTGGATGTGCAGGGCAAGCCCTTGATCGTCTGGCATCTTGAAAAGCTAGCACGCGCCGGCGTTAAGCATGTCGTCATCAACACCGCTTGGTTAGAGGAACAGTTCCCGGCGCTTTTGGGTGACGGTAGCCGCTGGGGTCTGTCGATTCGCTATTCGTATGAAGGCGCGCAATTTGGCGGCGCTCTGGAAACGGCTGGCGGCATGGCTACTGCCTTGCCGCTGTTGAACTTGCCCGACAACACCCCCTTTTGGGTTTTGGCCGGCGACGTTTACATGCCGGACTTTCATTTCCCAACGGCAGACGGAACGCGCTTTGCTGCGTCCAAGGCCCTGGCGCATATTTACTTAGTGCCGAACCCAGTGCACAACCCAGGTGGTGACTTCGGCTTGTCACCCGGCGGCATGGCGTTGAACAAAGCGCCCGAGCAGTACACCTACAGCACGGTCGGTTTGTACCGAGCCGCGCTGTTGGCTGGTACGCCCGTCGGCCATAAAGCCGCACTGGCACCACTGCTACGCACGGCCATGCAGAGCGGGCGCGTCAGCGCGGCGCTATATTCAGGTCTATGGACTGACGTTGGAACACCCGAACGGCTGGCTGCTCTGAACGCGCTGCCGGCCTGACGCTCTGACCCCTCGTTGATCGGTAAAACTCGCAACAGGACAAGCCCCGTGATCAACTCCCGCATTTACGAAAAACGCCGCGCCGTCGTGGCACGCGCCCTGAAAGCCGCAGGCGGCGGGATAGCCCTGCTGCCAACCGCACCCGAAGTGGCGCGCAACCGCGACAGCGACTTTCCGTACCGCCACGACAGCTACTTTTATTACCTCACCGGCTTCAGCGAGCCGGGCGCCTGGCTGACGATTGAAGCGTCTGGCAAGAGCACGCTGTTTTGCAGGCCGAAAGACATGGAGCGCGAAATCTGGGACGGTATTCGCCTCGGCCCCAAAGCCGCACCGGCGGCGCTCGGCGTCGACCAAGCTTTCAGTGTTGAGACCATCGACAAAACCATGCCGCAACTGCTGGCAAACCAGCGCGCCGTGTGGTTTCCGTTTTCCACGCACAAGGGACTCGAAACGCAAGTCGACGGCTGGCTGAACCAAGTCCGCGCCAAAGTGCGTCTGGGCGCTGAATGCCCGGGCAGCCAACACGATTTGTGCAAAGTGTTGGACGAGATGCGGCTCGTCAAAGACAAGCATGAGATCGACATCCTGCGCCGCGCTGGACAAATTTCGGCTGGTGCCCATGTGCGCGCCATGCAAACCTCGGCAGCGATGCTGCGCAGCGGCTTCAAAGGTGGGCCGCGTGAATACCACTTGGAAGCCGAACTGCTGCACGAGTTCCGCCGTCACGGCTCGGAATATCCAGCCTACACCAGTATCGTCGCCGCGGGCGCCAATGCCTGCGTGCTGCATTACCGCGCTGGCGATGCAGAACTCAAGGCCGGTGATTTGTGCCTGATTGACGCCGGCTGCGAGCTCGGTGGCTACGCCAGCGACATCACCCGCACCTTTCCGACCAACGGCAAGTTCACGCCAGCACAGCGCACGCTCTACGACATCGTGCTGGCCGCGCAATACGCCGCGGTAGCCGTCACCAAACCCGGCAAGCGCTTCACCAACCCGCATGATGCGGCGACGCGCGTGCTGATCGAAGGCATGCTGGAGACCGGCTTGTTGCCCAAGGCCAAGCACGGCAAAGTGGACGACGTACTGGCCTCCGGCGCCTACCGACAGTTCTACATGCACCGCACCAGCCACTGGATGGGCATGGACGTGCACGACTGCGGTGACTACACCGAACCCACGGGCAAGGCCACGCGGCAAACCGATGCACTCGGCCAAGACGTGCTGCGCAAACCGTCCCGCATCTTGCAGCCCGGCATGGTGCTGACCATCGAGCCCGGCCTGTATGTGCGCCCTGCCAAAGGCGTGCCCAAAGAATTCTGGAACATCGGCATCCGGATTGAAGACGATGCGCTGGTGACAGCCAAAGGCTGTGAGCTGCTGACCCGCGGAGTACCGGTGGATGCAGATGAAATTGAAGCCTTGATGCGGGGCTGAAGCTGAAAAGCGTTCTGTCGATAAAAGTCAAAACAAACCGAACCCGATTGCACGGGTTCACCGAAAGGGCTACCTGACACGGGGCCTACAATCGCATTCCTTACAAGCAAATGACGGCCATGTGGCCGTCCCCGCAGGAGACGCCATACATGTCAAATACGCCGGTCGACCACGAACAAGAAAAACGCGACGAACTGCGCCGCGCCGCACTCGAGTACCACGAATTCCCGACCCCCGGCAAAGTGGCCATCACCGCCACCAAGCAGTTGATCAACCAACGTGACTTGGCTCTGGCCTACACGCCAGGCGTTGCCGCACCGTGCGAAGAAATCGTCAAAGACCCGAACGCCGCTTACAAGTACACCAGCCGCGGCAATTTGGTCGCCGTGATCACCAACGGCACGGCGGTGCTCGGTCTGGGCAACATCGGCCCACTGGCGTCTAAGCCCGTAATGGAAGGCAAGGCCGTCCTGTTCAAAAAGTTCGCCGGTGTCGATGTTTTTGACATCGAGATCGACGAACTCGACCCAGCCAAGCTGGTGGACATCATCGCTTCACTGGAGCCGACCTTCGGCGCCATCAACCTTGAAGACATCCGCGCACCCGACTGCTTCTACATCGAGCGCGAACTGCGCAAGCGCATGAAGATTCCGGTCTTTCACGATGACCAGCATGGCACGGCCATCACGGTTGGCGCGGCTATCTTGAACGCCCTCAAAGTCGCCAACAAAGACCCGAAAAAGATCAAATTGGTCACGTCAGGTGCCGGTGCTGCCGCCTTGGCTTGCCTGAAACTCTTGGTGAAACTGGGTATTCCACGCGAAAACATTTTTGTGACTGATCTGGCCGGCGTGGTTTATGAAGGCCGTACCGAACTGATGGACGAAGATAAGATCCAGTTCGCGCAAAAAACAGCTGCTCGCACATTGAGCGAGATCATCGAAGGCGCCGATATCTTCCTTGGCCTGTCGGCTGGCGGCGTCCTTAAAAAGGACATGGTCAAAAGAATGGCGGCAAACCCGATCATCTTTGCCTTGGCCAATCCAAATCCAGAGATCACGCCAGAAGACGTCAAAACTGTGCGCGATGACGCCATCATGGCGACAGGTCGCTCGGATTACCCGAATCAAGTCAACAACGTTCTGTGCTTCCCCTACATCTTCCGTGGCGCGCTGGACGCCGGCGCCTCGACCATCACCGTCGAGATGGAAATTGCCGCTGTGCACGCCATTGCCGAGCTGGCTCAAGCGGAACAGAGTGAAGTGGTTGCCGCCGTTTACGTCGGTGAACAGCTGTCATTTGGCCCTGAATACCTGATTCCCAAGCCGTTTGACCCGCGCTTGATGATCAAAATCGCGCCGGCGGTTGCCCAAGCAGCCGCCGACAGTGGCGTAGCGCTGCGCCCGATTGAAGACATGGACGCCTACCGTGAGCGGCTGCAAAGCTTTGTCTACGCCTCTGGAACGGTGATGAAGCCGATTTACGCTGCAGCCAAAGCCGGCAGCCGCAAGCGTGTGGCCTACGCCGAAGGCGAAGAAGAACGCGTGCTGCGGGCTTGCCAAATCGTTGTCGACGAGGGCCTGGCCCGGCCGACACTGATTGGCCGGCCAGCAGTGATTGCGCAGCGCATTGCCAAGTTCGGTCTGCGTCTGAAGGAAGAGCTCGATTACGACGTTGTCAATGTCGAGCAAGATCACCGCTACCGGGACTTCTGGCAGACCTACCACCGCATGATGGAGCGCCGCGGTGTGACGGTGCAAATTGCCAAAATCGAAATGCGCCGCCGCCTGACCCTGATCGGTAGCATGCTGCTCCACAAAGGCGACGTCGACGGTTTGATTTGCGGCACCTGGGGCACCACGGCGCTGCACCTCGAATACATTGACCAAGTGATTGGCAAGCGTGCCGGCGTGAACACCTACGCTTGCATGAATGGCCTGATTTTGCCGGGTCGGCAGGTATTTTTGCTTGATACACACGTCAACTATGACCCAACGGCTGAGCAGCTCGCTGAAATCACAACGTTGGCGGCCGAGGAGATGATGCGATTCGGCATCAAACCGAAAGCGGCCTTGCTGTCGCACTCGAACTTTGGTTCATCGAACCAACCGAGCGCCATCAAGATGCGTCAAACCCTCGAGTTGCTGCGTGAAAAGTCACCATGGCTTGAAGTTGACGGCGAAATGCACGGTGATGTCGCATTGGATGCCGATGCGCGTGGACTCGTGATGCCGAACAGCACACTCAGTGGTGAGGCCAACTTGCTGGTGTTGCCGAATATCGACGCAGCGAATATCGCTTACAACTTGCTCAAAACGGCCGCTGGAGGCAATATTGCAGTGGGTCCCGTTTTGCTGGGCGCAGACAAACCCGTTCATATTCTGACCGCCAGCACCACGGTTCGGCGTCTTGTGAACATGACCGCTCTGACCGTAGCAGACGCCAACGCAAGTCGCTAAAGCCTATTTTCGTGAGCCAGCGCTAACTTTCAAATTGAAAGTCCCTGCGCTGGCTGCCCATTCTTTAGGCAGACTATTGCAATTTCTGCCCACATGAGTCAAACTACGCCCCTTGAAGTTTCAGGGTTAACCCGGCAATACTGGGCTATCTTGGAATTCACGAAAGGCGTTTTTTCATGTTTCGCAGTCGTCATTGGAGTTATCTGAGTTCTTGGAGTTGGGCAGCCCAGTGCCGAGCAATCGCTGCGGCGATGCTCATATTGCTGACACTGTCGGGGGCTTTCAGCACCTTCACGGTGCATGCCAAGGGCCCGGCTACACCCCCGCATGAACCGATTGCGATGAATCAGCTGCCCCTTCAAGGGCAGACCATGATGACGCTGATTTATCAAGGCGGACCCTTCAAGTACGACAAGGATGGCATGGTGTTCGGCAATCGGGAGCATTTTCTTCCGGCCCGGCAGCGCGGTTATTACCGTGAATACACCGTCAGGACGCCAAGTGAACGTAGCCGCGGTGCGCGGCGTATTGTGTGTGGCGGCGAGCGGCCGACCGTACCGGACGCCTGCTTTTACACCGACGATCACTACGCCAGTTTTCGCCAAATCGTTCGCTGAAAATGAACGGCTTGAACAGTTTGAAGTTTCAGTTTATGTGTTGGTTAACTTGTTATTAGAAAGAGAAACGAAGATGGACACACCACTTCGTACTGTGAGGCCGAATATTGTTCAATCGATACGCGCATTTCGCGTACCGGAGTTGCAAGATGCGGCAACCGAATTAGGCCACCACTTCCTGTACGCGAATCTGGGCAATGCCCAGAGCAAACAGGATGTGTTGGACATGATTGCGGCCCAGTACACCTTCCCCGCCCATTTTGGCAAAAACTTCGATGCGCTTTACGACTGCATGACCGACTTGGTTCACAAGTCGGGCCAACAGCCTGGCTTTATCGTGGTGCTGGAACAAATTCCAGCCAACGCCAAGTTTGACAAAGAAGCGCGCGAGCAGCTGCTGGACATCTTTCGGGATGCGGCAGACTATTGGGCGGATCGAAAGATTCCGTTCCGATGCTTCTATTCTTTTCTGTAGCCCGCTCCCCAGACATAGGCCAAGGGGATCGGGCGAATGAGGCCCAGCAAGCAGTAGATGAAGGCGGCGAAGTGATGCCGACCGACAAGCTGATCGACGTGTCACCCTTGGCACTTCGCATGAGCAGTCCTTTCAACGCGGGTTACTGGATGGCAGCGGCTTAAGACGGCTCGCCTCCACAACCCGTGGTGATCGTCCCACGCTTGCACGAAAAAGCCCGCTCATGAGCGGGCTTTTTCGTATCCGAAACGGCTATTTATTCAATCAATATGTTCGCAGGCTCTGCAGCAGAGATCGCTTGGACCAACGCTATGTATTCGGCCACCGGCACTTCTTCAGCGCGGCGTTGAACATTGAATTCACCACCGAATTCGCGCGCCTCCAACCAGCGGCCTAGCGTATGGCGCAACAACTTGCGGCGCTGGCTGAAAGCCACTTGAACCACTTCGCTGAGCAACTTAAGCTCCAGCACCGCAGGCTCAGCATGCGGCACCATGCGCACCACAGCGCTGTTCACACGTGGCGGTGGGTCAAAGCTTTGGGGTGGCACCAACAGCACATTAGCCATCGCATAACGCCATTGCAGCATGACACTCAAACGGCCGTAGTCAGACGTTGAAGGCCGAGCCACCATCCGGTCAATCACTTCCTTTTGCAGCATGAAGTGCTGGTCTTCGACCACGTCGACCACGTCCAGCAGATGAAACAAGATGGGCGTGGAGATGTTGTAGGGTAAGTTGCCTACGACG
Source organism: Comamonadaceae bacterium (assembly GCA_947449895.1). Classification (GTDB taxonomy): domain Bacteria; phylum Pseudomonadota; class Gammaproteobacteria; order Burkholderiales; family Burkholderiaceae_C; genus Polaromonas. The sequence continues at coordinate 4,601 of CANFSO010000079.1, read as the reverse complement.
CGTAGCTTGCTTGCCCCCACGCTCCCTACTTCATGTGGCGAACCACAAATATCTGCGGCAAGAGCACGGAAATCAACTCTCAACACATCACTCTCAACCACGGTGAGCTGCGGATGCCCGCGTAGTTGTCTGGCCAAATCACGGTCTAGCTCAATCACCGTGAGGTGTCCGAGTCGCTCGACCAAGGGCTGGGTCATCGCCGCCAAACCGGGACCGATCTCCACCATGGGATCGCCCGACTTCGGTTCAATCGCTTGGATGATGTCTTGAATGATGCCGCGATCGGTCAGGAAGTGCTGACCAAAACGCTTGCGCGCTATGTGTTTCATACGTTTTTCTTATCTTCGAGTGGCAGCGCATTAAACGCAGTGAAAAGCGTGAGGGCCAACATCTTCAGTTTCGAAATTCCACGTAAGCACGGCCACGCACATCTTGTAACCACTGGTTAAAAGCTTCGTCCGTTTTTTTCTCCCGCAGTTGGTTGCGCACCGCCTCCCGCTCCTCGCGCTCGGTGAGAGCCTTTTCGCGTCGCTCCAACACCTCAATCAGGTGGACACCAAAACGTGACGCCAAGGGGTCGGCCACTTGACCGGGTGCGAGCTGATTCATGACCTGCTCGAATTCGGGTACGAACATACCAGGCGAGGCCCAACCAAGATCGCCGCCTTGCTTAGCGGAACCATCCTGGCTGTTCTCGCGCGCCAATGTCGCGAAGTCGGCCTGTCCAGCAGCAATGCGGCGTTTGAAGTCGGCTAGCATCTCTTTGGCAGCCTGCTCCCCCAGTTCGGGACTGAGCCTCAGCAAGATGTGGCGAGCACGGGTCTGGGTCACGCTGAGGGCGGTCATGCCTCTCTTTTTCTCGATCAGTTTGATCACATGAAAACCAGCACCGCTGCGCAATGGTCCGGCCAAACCGCCCGCTTGGAGGTTGCGTGTCGCATCGACAAACAGCGTTGGTAAGCGATCGGCCGGCCGCGGACCTAGTTCGCCGCCGCTTGCCGCTTCAGACGAGTCAGACATTTCGGCGGCCACGCTGGCAAAGGGTTCGCCAGCGCGAATACGTCTCACGGCGCGCTCGGCTTTAGCCTGCAGGACGACCACTTGCTCGGGAGAGGCCGTCTCGGGTACTTCCACCAAGATTTGTGCGATGTTGAGCAGCTCAGGGCCTGCTTGCGCTTGCGCATCGCGTTCACGAAGGAACTGGTCGATATCTTGTTCACTGATTTTGATGCGCGAATCAACTTCGCGTTCGCGTAGCCGCACCAACGTCAACTCGTCGCGCAGGTCGGCTCGAAAACGTGTGTAATCCATGCCATCCGCCACAAGCTGCCTTTTTAATTCGTCCAAGGACAGCTTGTTTTGTCTGGCGACGGTTGCGACCGCTTGGTCAACCGCGGCTTCTTCAGGGCGCACCTCCAGCGTTCGCGCCAATTGCAACTGAGCGCGCTCGATGATCAGCCGCTCCAGAACCTCACGCGCGAGCTGATTGCGCGGCGGCACAGCGCCTTGACGCGACAGTTGCTGCTCAATGCGGACAAGACGAGACTGCACTTCGTTGTTAGTGATCGGCTCTGAATTGACGACCGCAACAATGAAGTCACCAGGCACAGTGCTAGCACCCGTATCGGCTGCCATAGACAGACTAGCGGCTCGCGGAGCTCCCGGCAGCCGCAAGTTTTGCGCACTCACAGGCAGCAGCAGCGCAGCCAGTGTCAAAGGCACGACGAGTCGACTCAGGGCCGTCAGTCCACTCGAAGTGAACTGGGCAGAGACCAATGGGGAAAAGTGCTTAGTCATAGTTGGTAAACCGGCTTGGCGGTGCGATCTGCTCGCGCAGAAGTTGGTATTTCGGAATATTGGCGCGAAGGGCTTGGAGGGGGTTCTCGCCAATTCGGGCAAAGCCGGAAAATTCGAGCTGAAACATGAGCTGGGTATTGCCAAGCTGAGAAGTTCCAACAGCAGTAATGACTGGCGTGCGCTGCAACACAACGCGGCCTATCCAGCAACAGCCATCATATTCAAAGCCAACGATAGAATTAACCAAAGTTTTGTCAAGCACGCTGTAGTTCAGGCGTCCGACGGTGTACCAGCGTCCACTCCCCTGACCGCGGCCGGCGCCGAGGTCTTCACCCTTGTCGCCCCAGAGATCATTGATGGGCCATTGCCAGCTGATACCGCGCTGATCGCTGATACCGACCTGCTTCAGGTAAGACACGTTAATGACTCTGTAGTTACTGGGGCTGTAACGCACCCCAAAGCTGCTGCGCTCAACTTCTCCGAGCTTCTGGTTGTATTGCGTGGTGGCGTCTGCAGACCATTGGCGCGTCCAGTTCGCGGTAGCGCCGAGCAGCAGATCGCTCAGCCGGTCTGTCACGGGCGGCGTCTGGGCCGCAGGTGGAATCGGTGGAAGAGTGACCAGCTGGTCCTCAAACCGCAGGCGCTGAGCCACACCAAAACGCATCAGCTCAGCCCCGCTGGCCGGGTCTAACAAGCGCGATGTCACGCCAAGCGTCAGCAGATTCGCATCCGAAATCCGGTCATTACCGGCAAATGCGTTTTCAGTGAAGACGGTGGCGAAATTAAAACTATTTTCGCCGGAGTCGTAGACCGGCAAAAAGTTTTGATTCCGATACGGCGTGCGCACATAAAACGCACGTGGCTCCAGCGTCTGTGTGAGATTACGGCCAAAGAAAGACGCGTCACGTTCGAACTGCAGCCCTGCGTCCAAACTAAAGGTAGGCACCACCACATTAGCGGACGTGGCGCCCCCACTGCCGGGAGTGGTCAACGCAGAATCAAACTGGTAGCTGGTAGCACGCAGCTGCAGCTTGGGTGTGATGTAGCCGGCAGGCCAGAGAAAAGGCCGGCTGACTTCGGCCCGCGTGAAAGCCCGTTGTGCGTTCGGTTGCTTGGTCAGACTAGTCACGGATGAGAAACCGGTGAAGTCGCCGTCCACTGACCAGTCGAAACCGCTCAGCCCGCCCAACGGTACGTTGCTTCGTGCGTAACGGGCGGTAATTTGCGGTAACCGGTCGTAAGGCGGCACAACGACCGACGCGGGGTCTTGCAAAACCTGCCATTTCTGTACCCGAAACCCAGTGCTCAAAAAACCTTTGCCCCAAGTCAGGTTGAGGTCATTGTTTAGCAAGCGCTGCGTCAGAGTGGTGCCACCTAAACCGTTACCACTCAGACTGGTGCCGCCGAAGCCAGCAAAATCACGCCAGTAGTTGTCGTCGCTGACGCGATTCAGCGTCAGGCCAACACCGATGTTGCCGATGCTGGAAACACCTGTGTTGACAAGGCCATTGTGCTGATAACCCAAAGACCAGCGATCCTCGTTGCGCAGGATGTCAGCGGGCAGGTAGCTGGCGCGCAATATGCCTCGGTAGGTGGGTTCGAGATAGCGAAATTCGCCCGCCATATTGACACCGCGCTTGCTGGCGTACGTCGGCGTCAGGGTGGCATCACGGTTCGGCGCGATGTCAAAGTAATAAGGTGTCGTCAAGGCGAAGCCACTGATCGAATCCACGGCAAAGGTTGGCGGCATCACGCCTGACTTGCGCTTGTCACTCAAGGGGAAAGAAATCGAACCGGGCCAATGCAAAATCGGCACGTCCTTGAAGCGAAGGGTGGCGCTAGTAGCCGTGCCAATTTCTTTTTCAAAATCAAAGGTGAAGCGCTCGCCGGTCATCTGCCAGTCGGGCATCCAGCTGTCTTCGTTGCCACGTTCGCAGGTCGTGTAGGTGGCGTGGTTCGCCACAAAGTGTTTGTCGTCAACAAAGATAATTTGTGCGGCTTGCCCGTTGCCGCCAGACAAAAATCGGTAACTTGGTTGCGTGAACGCACCCTCAAAAGTGTCGATCTTCACCTCCAGCTCCGGCCCCCAGAACAAATTGCCAGAATTGCTGATGCGCACATTGCCGCGTGTTTTAACCAGATCGTCGGGCTGAAAGTATTCAAGCCGGTCGGCACGCAACGAGGTCTTACCCCGTCGCAATTCAGCACGACCCTCGATAGTGGTTTCAAGGCTGGTACGGCCGGTGATCTGATCTCCGTAAACAAAAGTCGGCACTTCATTGCCGGGTCCCTCTGGTTGTTTTTCGGCGAGCCTCGGCGAGCTTTTAAGCATCGGTCTCAGCTCGCCCCCAGGCAGACCTGTAGGCAAGGTTTGGGCGTGCAAAGGCGCACCAGTCATGAGGCCAAGCGCGATCAATTGGACCAAGCTGCGGACGGCATGCCCGATGGGCGCGAGAATAAGGGGAGTGTGAGATGCAGAACGCATCATTAATATGAGATAAACCCGGTTTGTCGATTTCCGTCTGATTATCCATGACCCTCCCTTCTTCAAGTGCGCCAAATAACCAGGACGATGTCATGCCCACCACTTCAACCATCGCTTGGACCGATCCTGCGCGGGCTGCCGCCTTTGCAAAATGGCTGGCAGCCACCAGTGCAAGTTGCCAGCTAGACCCTGCCTCGCTGCGCCTGGCCTCTGCTGATGCCAGCTTCAGACGCTACTTCCGGATTGACCAAGCTACCGGCAGCTGCATCATCATGGACGCCCCACCGGCGCAAGAAGACTGCGCGCCCTTCGTCAAAGT